>CAIYCW010000132.1 GCA_903924855.1 uncultured Rhodospirillales bacterium
CCCCGCCAGCAGCGGCAGCAAGGCCACACGCAGCCGCAATTCCCGCGCGCGCAGGCTCACCCCATCGGCGCGGTCGGTCAGCGCCACATCGCCCACCGAAAGCTGCGGCTCCGGCAGCAGCGACAGCCGGACCTGGCCTGCAATCGCCAGATCCTCCCCCATCTGGGCCGAGACAAAGCCCGCGATGTCAGTGCGGTAGCGGTTCCAATCCAGCATCGGCGGCACCAGCCAGGCGGCACCCAGCGCGGCCATCAGCAGGACCGCCAGCGAGATCAGCAGCGCGCGGGACAGGGAGGCTGTCACGACAGACGGTCACGCGCCGGACCATAGCCGCCGCCACCCGGGGTCTCGATGATGAAGGCATCGCCCGGCGCCAGCTCGGCGCTGGCCGTGCCGGACAGCATCTCCACCCGCCCATCGGCGCGTGCGACGAACTGGCGGCCGACCGCGCCATCCGCCCCGCCGGCCAATCCGAACGGCGCCACGTTGCGGCGGGATGCCACGATCACCGCGGTCACATGGTCGCGAAACCGCAGCCGGCGCACCGAGCCATCGCCGCCACGATACTGCCCATCCCCGCCCGAGCCCGGCCTGATGCCGAAATGCTCCTGGATCACCGGATAGCGCAGCTCCAGGATCTCAGGATCGGTCATGCGCGTGTTGGTCATATGGGTCTGCACGGCGCTGGTGCCGTCAAAACCGGGGCCCGCCCCGGTGCCGCCGCAGATCGTCTCGTAATACTGCACCCGGTCATTGCCGAACAGAAAGTTGTTCATCGTGGCCTGGCTGCACGCCATCGTCCCAAGCGCCCCGAACAGTGCGTTGCAGGCGGCCTGGCTGACCTCGGTGTTGCCGGCCACCACGGCGGCGCCCGGATGCGGGGAGAGGAAGGTGCCTTCCGGGATGATGATGTTGAGCGGCTTCAGACAGCCATCGTTGAGCGGTATGTCGGTGCCGACCAGGCAGCGGAACACGTAGAGCACCACCGCATTGGCCACCGCCCGCGGCGCGTTGAAATTGTCCGATCGCTGCGGCGATGTGCCGGTGAAGTCGATGGTGGCCGTGCGGGTGGCGGCATCCACCGAAACTGCAACGCGGATATGGCTGCCATCATCCATCGCGTAGTCGAACCGCCCGCCCTGCAGTGTCTGCAGCACGCGGCGCACGCTCTCCTCCGCATTGTCCATCACGTGGCGCATATAGGCGGCGACCATCTTCCAGCCATGCTGCGCCACCACGCCCTGCAACTCGGCCACCCCCTTGGCGTTGGCGGCAAGCTGCGCCTTGATGTCGGCCACGTTCACATCGGGGCTGCGCGCCGGATAACGGGCGGAGGCGAGCAGGGCGCGGAACGCCTCCTCACGGATGCGGCCCTGCTCGACCAGCAGGAAATCATCGATCACCACGCCCTCATCCTCGATCACCCGCGATTGCGGCGGGGTCGAGCCGGGGGTGAGGCCGCCGATATCGGCATGATGGCCGCGGCTGCCGACGAAGAAGCGGATCTCCCGTCCCTCCGGGTCGAACACCGGGGTGATCACCGTGATATCCGGCAGATGGGTGCCGCCATTGGCCGGATTGTTCAGCGCCACCGCATCACCCGGGCGCAGCGTGGCGCCCCTGCTGCGGATGACGGTGCGCACGCTTTCCCCCATCGCCCCCAGATGCACCGGCACATGCGGCGCGTTGGCCACCAGCTGGCCCTGGGCGTCGAAAATGGCGCAGCTGAAATCCAGCCGCTCCTTGATGTTCACACTTTGCGAGGTGTTGGCCAGCACGGCGCCGGTCTGTTCAGCCACGTTCATAAACAGATTGTTGAACAGTTCGAGGCGCACCGGATCGGGCGTGTCATGCGCGGCCTCATCGATGCTGGCGGTGCGGGCCACGGCACGGTGCAGGATCAGATCGCCGCGCTGCGTGATCTCGGCGCGCCAGTCCGGCTCCACCACCGTGGTGGCGTTGGGCTCGCGGATCAGCGCGGGGCCCGCGATGTGATCTCCCGCCAGCAGCGCCTCGCGGTCGAAAACCGGCGCGGTGTGGGCGCGCCCGCCGCTCCAGATCTCGACATGATCGGTGGGACGGGCAGCGCCCTCCTGCCGCGCGGGCAGGGCAGGGGCGCTGGCGGGCTCGCCCGGGCTGATCGCCTCGACAGCCACCGCCTCGACGATCAGCTGGCGGTCCGGTGCTGCAAAGCCGAAGCGCGCCAGATGGGCGGCGGCGAAATCCGCCTGCATGGCGGCAAGCGGGGCGAGCGGGATCTCCAGCGCGCTGTCAGTGCCCTGGCTGCGCAGATGCAGAACCTGGCGCAGATGGATCGCCGCCGGATCGGCTCCCTGCGCCTGCAGATTCCGGCTTGCGGCCTCCGCCAGGCGGGCGGCCTCGGCGTGGATCGTGGGCAGGGCTTCTGCCTCAAGCACAATCTCCAGCGCCTGCTCGCGCAGCACGCTCTGATCGGCCAGCCCCATGCCATAGGCGCTCAGCACGCCCGCGAACGGGTGGATGAACACCGTCTCCATCCCCAGTTCATCGGCCACCAGGCAGGCATGCTGGCCGCCGGCGCCACCGAAACAGGCCAAAGTGAAGCGGCCGACATCATGGCCCTTCTGCACCGAGACCTGCTTGATCGCATTGGCCATGTTGGCGACCGCGATGCGCAGATAGCCCTCCGCGATATCGCGCGGATCGCGAGACTGGCCGGTTGCGGCCGCGATGTCGCGCGCCAGTGCTGCGAAGCGCGCGCGCACCACCTCGGCGTCCAATGGTTGATCGCCATCGGGGCCGAAAATGGTGGGGAAATGCGCCGGCTGGATCTTGCCGACACAGACATTGGCATCCGTCACCGCAAGCGGCCCGCCGCGCCGGTAGCAGGCAGGCCCCGGATTGGCCCCGGCACTGTCCGGCCCCACGCGCAGCCGGCTGCCATCGAAATGCAGGATGGAGCCGCCACCGGCCGCCACCGTGTTGATCGCCATCATCGGCGCGCGCATGCGCACGCCGGCCACCTCGGTCTCGAAGGCGCGTTCGAACTGGCCGGCATATAGCGCCACATCGGTGGAGGTGCCGCCCATGTCGAAGCCGATCACATGCTCGAACCCGGCGAGGGAGGCGGTGCGCGCGGCCCCCACAATGCCGCCGGCCGGGCCCGACAGAATGGCATCCTTGCCCTGGAAACGCCCCGCCTCGATCAGCCCGCCGCTTGACTGCATGAAATAGAGCCGCACGCCGGAGAGTTCGCGCGCCACCTGGTCGACATAGCGGCGCAGGATCGGCGACAGATAGGCGTCCACCACCGTGGTGTCGCCGCGCGGGACGATGCGCAGGAGCGGGCTTGCCTCGTGGCTGGTGGAGATCTGCGAAAACCCCGCAGCCCTGGCGCGGGCGGCCAGGCGCTGCTCATGGGACGGATATTTCCACGCATGCATCCGCACGATCGCCACCGCCTCGATGCCGGCTTCCCGCGCCTGCGCGAAGGCCACATCGGCGCCGGCCTCATCGAGTGAAGCGAGCTCCACCCCATCCACATCAACGCGGCCGCCGATCTCCACCACCTGTTCGTAGAGCATCGAGGGCAGGGTGATCGCGAGGTCGAACAGATGCGGGCGGGCCTGGTTGCCGATGCGCAGCAGATCGGCGAATCCAGGTTCCACCACCAGCAGCACACGTTCGCCCTTGCGCTCCAGCAGCGCGTTGGTGGCAACGGTGGTGCCCATCTTCACCGCACCCACCAGCCCGGGCGGGATCGGCTGATCGTCGGCCAGGCCCAGAACCCCGCGGATGCCGGCAATGGCGGCGTCGCGATAGCGTTCCGGGTTCTCGCTCAACAGCTTGTGGGTGGAAAGCCCACCCTCAGGATCGCGGGCGATGATATCGGTGAAGGTGCCGCCGCGATCGATCCAGAACTGCCACTGCGCGTCGGTCATCGCTCCCACCCCGTCACTTCCGATCCAATGGCTGCGAAAAGAGAGCAGTGCCGCCTGCCGCGCAAGAGGATGGGCCGGCTGCGTGCTCCGCGCCATGGATTTTCATCGGAGCGGTGCTGCGGCTGCGAAGGAGTTTTGCGGTTGGTAACCGCTGCGTGGTATCAGCACATGGCTGCAGCAAGACTGGATCAGCGATCGTGTGGGGCAAGATTATCGGGGCGATGGCAGGCTTTGCCATGGGCGGGCCGTTCGGGGCCGTGATGGGGGCTGCCTTCGGCCACGCCGCCGAGGAGGGCATGACCGGCAAGAACGCCCCGTTCGGCGCCAATTTCGGGGCCAGTTTCGGCGGCAGTTTTCCCGGCTTCAACACGGGTTTCACCGCCATGCCGGGCTTCATGCCGGGTGGGCGGGAGCAGCTTTTTGCACTGTCCGTGGTGGTGCTGGCCGCCAAGATCGCCAAGGTGGATGGCCCTGTGAAGCGCGTGGAGATCGACGCGTTCAAGCGCGCCTTTCACATCCCGCCCGAGGCGGTGCGCGATGTGGGCCAGTTGTTCGACCGCGCACGCGACAGCCAGGAAGATCCGCTGTCCTACGCCACCAGGCTGGGCCAGGCCTTCGCCGATGCGCCCGGCACGCTGGAAGACGTGCTGACGGCCCTTTTCGCCATTGCCGGCAGTGACGGTCCGATCAACACCGCAGAGCGCGACCTGCTGGCCGGCATCGCGCGTGGCTTCGGCTTGGGGCGTATCGCCTGGGAGCGGGCCAGCGGCCAGCGCGCCCGGCGTGGCGTGGGCCAGGACAGCACCGAGGAGGATCCCTATGCGGTGCTCGGCCTGAAACAGGATGCCTCCGCCGAGGAGGCGCGCACCGCGTGGAAGCGACTCGTGCGCGAGAACCATCCGGACACGCTGGCCAGCCGCGGGATGAGTGCCGATCTGGTCGCCAAGGCTTCGGACAAGGTGGCGCGCATCAACGCCGCCTGGGACCGGATCAAGCGCGAACGCGCCCAATAGCCAGTCGACGGACCGAGGCAGGAACAATCCCGCCTTCAACAAAAATCACCGGAAAGATCAGGAAAACTCTGCGTGCCACCCCTGGCCGGGCGCGCCTAGGTGACGTAACAGACGGCCAGCGAGCCATTGGAAAGCATGAGCGACATGAGCGTTGATCAGATCGAGATGGTGCTGCGCCGTGGCTTCAAGGTGCGTGCGCGCGCACCGCTGCGCCTGGGTCTCGCCGGCGGCGGCACCGATGTGTCGCCCTATGCCGATCTGCATGGCGGGGCGGTGATGAACGCCACAATCGATCGCTACATCTATGCCTGCGCCGAGGTGATCGCCCCTGGCGAGGTGGAGATCGAAAGCCACGATCTTGGCATTTCGGTGAAGCTGCCGGCGCAGCACCCACTGCCCTTCGATGGCAGGCTTGATCTGATCAAGGCGATCTATAACCGGGTGATGGCGGATTTCTTTGACGGCCAGCCCCTGCCGCTGCGAATCGCCACCTATTCGGAGGCGCCGGCCGGGTCCGGCCTTGGCTCGTCCTCCACGCTGGTGGTGGCGGTGCTGCAGGCGCTGACCGAACTGCTCGACCTGTCGCTCGGCGAATATGACGTGGCGCATCTGGCCTTCATCATCGAGCGCGAGGATATGGGGTTGGCCGGGGGACGGCAGGACCAGTACGCGGCGGCGTTCGGCGGCTTCAACTTCATGGAGTTCCGTGACCGCGGGGCGGTGATCGTCAACCCGTTGCGGATCAAGCGCGACGTGATCACCGAACTCGAAAGCCAGACCATCCTCTGCTTCACCGGTGTCAGCCGGGACAGCGCCACCATCATCGCCGAACAATCCCGCAACGTGCAGCAGGGCATGACCAAATCGATCGATGCGATGCATGCGCTGAAGGCGTCCGCGGTTGCGATGAAGGAGGCGTTGCTCAAAGGCGATCTGCCCGGTGTGGCCCGCACGCTGGATGCCGGTTGGGCGAGCAAGCAGAACATGGCTGTGGGCATCAGCACGCCGCATATCGAGGAGGCGCTGGCCGCTGGCATCGGCGCCGGGGCGATTGCAGGGAAGGTGTCCGGCGCAGGCGGTGGTGGCTTCATCATGTTTCTTGCCCCACTTGAGCAACGCCACCGCGTGCTCTCCGCCTTGGGGGGCAAAGGGTATCGCACCGAGACCATCCGTTTCGTGACGGAAGGTGCGATGGCGTGGCGGGCCTGAGGACCGCTTCTATATTATAAACACCTGAGAATAATTGAGAGATTCGCGGTTATTCTGGCGCAACTGTTGCAAGAGCGGGGGCGGCGGCTGCGATCTTGTGGTGCGCCAACCGGCTGTCTGAGATTTGCCACGATTTGTTGCTTTGGTTCACGGCGAGGTGATGGTAGTCCAACACGCTGATGCTGTCTCCGGCGTTCTGGTCCACTGACCTCTGGCGCCGGCATCGGGTCGGTCCGGTGTTCTTCACGATGCCAGAGCGTTGCAAAAACCTGCGTGTGTTGTCGGCCAAGTCTCCACGTCATGTTTGCGGCATTGGGAAGATGAAATTGAACGATAAGCTGCACGTGTTTGACCCGACGCAATCCGACGCGCAGTCCGGAGCGTCGGTGCCGCAGGTCGAAGCGGAGCGCGGCGCGTCGGACTTGCCAGCGGATATCGGCGGGGTGGACGACATTGTCGCGCGTCAGCGCGATGAGATCGTGGCCCTGCGTCGGGAAGTCGCAAAGATTGCCTTGGAAATCGAGGCGATGCGCCACAGCTCCAGCTGGCGGCTGACAGCGCCGTTGCGCGACATCGCGCGCCGCTTTCCCGAGATGGGTGCCAATATCCGCAGGGCGCTGCGCCTGATCTACTGGACGATCACCCTGCAGCTGCCGCAGCGCCTGCGGGAGCGCCGCTATCGCCAGCAGCGGCTCAACAAGGTGGAAGTGGACAATCTGCGCCACCGTCTCGGCTTGCCAGACGAGGTCCTGCTGCCGCCCGCGCCGTCCGGCATCGTGCTGCCGGTCCCGCAGGGCGGGCCGCAGGTGAGCGTGATCATCCCGACCTACGGCCAGGTGGAGTACACACTCCGCTGCCTGGCCTCCCTGGCCGCAGCGCTGCCTTCGGTGTCGATGGAGGTCATCGTGGTGGATGACGCATCCGGCGATCCGGCGGTGGCCCAGTTGCGCGACGTGGCCGGGATCACGCTGGTGGAACGCCAGCAGAATCTCGGGTTTCTGCGCTCCTGCAATGACGCGGCCCGGCTTGCCACCGGGGATGCGCTGTTCTTCCTCAACAACGACACCGAGGTGATGCCCGGGGCGATCGACGCGCTCTGGCGCCTGCTGCAGCAGCGCCCGGATGCGGGGATGGTGGGCGCCCGGCTGCTCTATCCGGATGGTGTGCAGCAGGAGGCCGGCGGAATCATCTGGCGCGACGGCACCGGCTGGAACTATGGCAACCGCGACGATCCGCGCCGGCCGGAATACTGCTACGTGCGCGAGGTGGACTACATCTCGGGCGCTGCCATCATGCTGCCGCGCGCCCGCTGGGATGAGATGGGCGGGTTCGACGAGGCCTTCGTGCCGGCCTATTGCGAGGACAGCGATCTGGCGTTTCGCCTGCGTCGTGCCGGCTGGAAGGTGCTGTATCAGCCCAGCGCCTTTGTGGTGCACCACGAAGGCGTCTCTCACGGCACCGACACCGCAAGCGGGATCAAGGCGCATCAGGTTCACAACACCGCCCTACTCGCCGAGCGCTGGGCGCATGTGCTGGAACGCGAGGCGCAGCTCTCCGGCCAGAACCTGTTGCGCGCGCGAGATCGCGCCGCCGGCCGCCGGGTGACGCTGGTGGTGGACCATTACGTGCCGGAGCCGGACCGGGACGCCGGGTCGCGCACGATGATGTCTTTTCTGGAGGCGTTGCTGCAATCCGGCCGCGTTGTGAAGTTCTTTCCGGGCAATTACCAATGCCCGAAGGCCTATGGCAGCCGGTTGCAGCAGATGGGGATCGAGGTGCTTTACCGCCCCTATGTCGAGGATCTGGCGGACTGGCTTGCAGTGTATGGCGGTGAGATCGATGAGGTGCTGCTCTCCCGCCCGGACATCGCAACCCTCACCCTGCCGGCCTTGACCCAGTATTGCCGGGCCAGGCTGGTCTATTACGGGCATGATCTGCACCATGCCAGGCTGAGGCTGATCGGCGGGGCGGAGCCTTCCCGCGAGCGGATCGAGATCGCGGATCGGATGGAGAGCACCGAGCGCCGGATCTGGCGCATGGTGGACACGGTCCTCTATCCCTCCGCGGAGGAGGTGGCGGTGGTGCGCAGCCTGGAGCCTGGCGTCAATGCGCTTGTGGTGACACCCTTTGCCCTGCCACCCGCCCCGCCGCCCAGATTGCCGCCTGCCGTGTCGGGCGGATTGATCTTCGTGGCCGGGTTCGGCCATCCGCCGAACGAGGATGCCGCGATCTGGCTGGTGCGGGAGATTTTGCCGCTGATAAGGCGGCGTTATCCGAATATCCACCTCGCCATCGTGGGCTCCAACCCGACGCAGGCGGTGCAGGCACTGGCGGGCGATCGCGTGGAAGTGACCGGCTTCGTCTCGGATGCGGAGCTTGAGCGCCGCTATCAGTCAGCACGGCTTGCCATCTGTCCGATGCGCATCGGGGCCGGGGTGAAATTGAAGGTGGTGGAGGCGATGAGCCGGGCCCTGCCGATCGTCACAACCTCGATCGGCGCACAGGGGCTCGATGATCTGGCTGCGATCTGTGACGTGGCCGATGCGGCGGACGAGCTTGCCGAATATGCCTGCCGATTGCTGGCCGACGACTCACTGTGGTGCCAGCGCAGCATCGACCAGTCGCATTACGTGTCGGCGCGGTTCTCCACCGATGCGATTAGGCGGGATCTGTGCGGCGCGTTTGACAGCCTGCACGCGCAGCAGCATCTGGCGGCGGATTGACGGGGTGAGGCCTATCGCGTGGCGGTGATGGCGGCGTTCATCGCCCGCACGCCTGCCGCGGGACCGTCCGGATGCGACCAGATGGCGCCGACCACCGCCAGGAAATCAGCGCCGGCTGCCACCAGCGGCGCGCAGTTCTCGGCCGTGATGCCACCGATGGCGACACAGGGCAGTTCCATCAGCTCCGACCACCAGCTGAGGATCTCCGGCTCGGCGCGGATCGGCGCGTCCTTGGTGGTGGTGGGGAAGAAGGCGCCGAACGCCACATAATCTGCCCCCGCCTCACCAGCGTCGAACGCGAGTTCGCGCGAGGCATGGCAGGTGACGCCCAAGGTGAGGTCGCCCAGGATCTTGCGCGCGGCGGCGGCGTTGGTGTCGTCCTGGCCCACATGCGCGCCGTCGCAGCCATAGGCAACGGCAAGGTCGGGACGGTCGTTGAGCAGGAAGGCCACGTTGCGGGATTGGACAACGGGGCGAAGCGTGTCGATCGCGCGTTTCAGCTCGTCGTCAGGGATGTCCTTGAGGCGGAGCTGGAAGGCCGCAACATCGCCGGCATCGAGGGCCGATGCCAGCGTGTCGCGAAAGGCAGACAGGTCAACCCGGGGCGGTGAGATCAGATAAAGCCTGCACGCATCCCGGCCTGAACCCGCCTTGCTCAAAACATCAGGCCTTGTTCAGGTAGATGTCGATGATGGTCTGCAGCATGGCCAAAGCTTCCTCGCGCGGGCGCTGGAAGGTGTTGCGGCCGATGATGGAGCCATTGGCGCCGCCGTCGCGCAGACCGCGGATCTCCTCGTACAGCCCGTCCAGGTCCTTCGCCTCGCCGCCCGAGAACACCACGATGCGCTTGCCCTGGAAGCAGGCCTGCACCACGTGCTGCACGCGCTTGGCCATGGTGGAGCCGTCGATCTTCTCGTAGCTCTTCTTGGCGGCGTCGAGGCCGATATGGGCGGTCGGCGGCTTCACCTTGATGATGTGCGCGCCGCAAAGTGCTGCCATGTGGGCGGCATAGGCGCAGATGTCGAAGGCGGTCTCGCCGGCCTTGTCCAGCATCGGGCCGCGCGGATAGGACCACAGCACCACGGCGAGGCCGGCCGACTTGGCTTCCTCGGCCAGTTCGCGCAGCTCTTCCATCTGGTCGAAGGCATATTCGCTGCCCGGATAGATGGTGAACCCGATCGCCGAGCAACCCAGGCGCAGCGCATCGTTGATCGACGCCGTCACCGCCTGGTCCTTGATGGTGGACAGGCTGTTGGACGAGTTCATCTTCAGGATGGTGGGGATGCAGCCCGCGAAGGTGGAGGCGCCGGCCTCGATCATGCCGAGCGGCGCGGCGTAGGCGGACAGGCCCGCATCGAGCGCCAGCTGGAAATGGTAATGCGGGTCATAGGCGGCCGGGTTCGGCGCGAAGGAGCGGGCCGGGCCATGCTCGAAGCCCTGATCGACCGGCAGGATCACCAGCTTGCCGGTGCCGCCGAGCTTGCCCTGCATCAGGATGCGGGCGAGGTTGGCCTTGGTGCCCGGGTTGTCGCTCTCATAATAGCCCAGGATCGTCTTGACTTCCGGCGTCAGATACATGGCGGTGGTCCTTGCATTCGGCAGAACATGCGATCCGCGCGGTCTAGCGCAGGTGCTGATGCCTGTCACGATGCTGTGCGGTCATCAATTGTTGTACACCGTCAGATATCTTTCGAACCTGCAAGGACAGCCGGCAGCAGGCGCAGCGCGCCGTGGCCGGCAAGGTCCAGGCTGGGCGGGCGCTGCGACAGCAGCCGCACCCCGTATTTCGCCGCGGCCAGTGCCGCCACGCGTGCATATCCAGGGCTTGTGGCGTCGAGCAGCAGCCCGGTCTGGCCGAGCCGCAACGCCGCCAGCGCAAGTCCGGGGGCGCGCGCGCAATCCAGCACATCATGGCAATGTGTGTGCGGATGGCGTGCCCTGGCCTGTGCCACCAGCTGGCGCCACCAGCCGGCACCGGCATACAAGGCAGCCCCGCGGGCTGACAGCAAGGTGACGGGCCGGCCAGGCGCCAAGGCGGTGGTTGCATGCTCCAGGCTGTGCACCACGACGCAGGGCGGCAGGCTTTGCTGCAAGAACCCTTGCGGATGAGGGGCGTTCGAAGTTTCTTTCATTCTGGCCGTGAAGCTCGCATAGAATATCAATCATTGTCATCGGGAGCGCTGAGCCTCCCGCAACCGCAACCGGCCCCAAAGGTCGCAGGGGCCGCAGTTGGAGAGCGCTTCCGGCATGAACGATGCCACACCCTACAAAGCCCCGGAGAGTGTCGGCCAGGAGGATGCAACACCTCTTGACCAGTCGCTGCTGCGGCTGGAGCAGGCGCTGGAGCGGATCGCCAACCGTGCGGTGCCCGCCATGCCGGTTCATGGCGCTGGTGAAGCACACGATGTCTCGGCCATAGTGGCAGATCGGTTGGATGCGATGATCGCAAGGCTGCGATCAGCACTCGATGAGGAGGGTGGGCGTGGCCCAGGTTAACGTCAGGATCAACGGCTACACCTATACCGTGGGCTGCGAGGACGGTCAGGAATCGCATCTGATGGCGATGGCCGAGCAGGTGGATCAGCGGATCGACAGCATCAACAAGGCGCTGGGCACCAGCTCTAGCGAGCAGCGGTTGCTGGTGCTGGCCGCATTGCTGATGGCGGACGAGCTGCACGATCTGCGCGCCGAGGTGGATCAGCTGCGCGCCCAGCTGAGCAAGCCGGCGCGCGCCCGGGCCGAGGCCAAGGGCGAGGCGGAGGCGGCACGCAAATTGGCGAGGCTTGCCGAGCGCGCGGAACAGATTGCAAACGGGATGGAGCAGGCCTAGCTTTCAGGGGCGGGGCTGCTGGGTGCGTCAGGTCGATTATCCCCAGGGCCAATAAGCGAACTCCCGGGGACTGGCGCTGTCTTGATCCTGGTCAAGGTACCTGGTTCCCACCTGCTCAGGCAGGCCTTGGGAGGATAGCATTCCAACGGCTTCGGCGGCTCCGCACTTCCAGACAATTCCCGTGGGGTGGGTCCATGACCCGCCTTTACGCCACCAAGGCGGGTCGTGGACCCGCCCTACGGCCTTGATGAAAAATCCATGCAGTCAGACTCCTCCCTCGCCGCGCGCAAGGCCCAGGCGCGCGCCACAGCCCTGGCACGGCGCGCCGGCTGCGATCCGCAGCTCGGCCAGCGTCTGGCGGAGCATCTGGCATTGCCTGCTGGCAGTGCGGTCTCCGTGTTCTGGCCACTGCCCGGCGAGATCGACACCCGTCCGCTGCTGCATGCGCTGCACGCGCGCGGGCATCAGGTTCTGCTGCCCGAGACGCCACCACGCGGCCAGGCTTTGATCTTCCGCCGCTGGAGCCCGGGCTGTGCCATGCGCACCGAACGCTTCGGAACACTCTTCCCGGAGGGTGAGATCGCCGCGCCCGCCACGATCCTGGTCCCGTTCCTCGCCTTCGACCGCCAGGGCCGTCGTCTCGGCTATGGCGGTGGCTATTACGACCGCACGCTGGCGGCGCATCCCGGTGTGCCGGCGATCGGGGTCGGGTTTGCGGCCTTGGAGGTGGACGCCGTGCCGTGCGGGGAGTACGACGCGCGGCTGGACGCGGTTGTCACCGAAGACGGCGTCATCATCTGCGAAAGATAGCTTCATGCGCATCCTGTTCCTTGGCGACCTGATCGGCCGTGCCGGCCGCGATGCGGTCTGCGCCGCATTGCCGGGTCTGCGTGAGCGGATGCGCATCGATCTCGCGGTGGTGAACGGTGAGAATGCCAGCCACGGCTTCGGCCTGGCGCCGGACATGGCGGAAGCGCTGTTCCAGGCCGGCGCCGATGTGGTGACACTGGGCAACCATGCCTGGGATCGCAAGGAGCTGGCCTCCTATATCGGCGACCATCCGCGCCTCATCCGCCCGCTGAACTTCCCGCCCGGCACACCCGGCGCCGGCAGCGTGCTGGCAACCCTGGCCGATGGCCGCAAGGCGCTGGTGGTCAATGTGATGGGAAGGCTGTTCATGGACCCGCTGGATTGCCCGTTCCGCGCCACCGCCGTGGAACTGTCGAAATACCGTCTCGGCGCCTCGGTTGCCGCCATCGTCATCGACTTCCACGGCGAGGCGACCAGCGAGAAGATGGCGTTCGGCCACAGCTTCGATGGCCAGGTCAGCCTGGTGGTCGGCACCCACACCCATGTGCCGACCGGCGATCATCAGATTCTGCCCGGCGGCACCGCCTATCAGACCGATGCCGGCATGTGCGGCGATTATGACAGCGTCATCGGCATGTCCAAGGAAGGCGCCGCCGCCAAGTTCTGGCGCAAGATGCCGGGCGACCGGCTGCACCCGGCCGAGGGCGAGGTGACGATCTGCGGCCTGTTCGTGGAAACCGATGACAGCACCGGCCTTGCCACCCGCGTCGAGGCGGTGCGACACGGCGGACGGCTTTCCCAGACTCTCCCCATCGTCTAAACCACGCTTCATCTTCGCGTCCTGTCACTGGAACTCTCCATGCCCGCAGTCCTCTCGGCCACGCGCCACACCACAGCCCTTTTCGCAGCCAAGGCGATCGGCCTCAGCCTGATCATCGCGGTCAGCGCGCATGTGAGCGTGCCGTTCTGGCCGGTGCCGATGACGCTTCAGACCTGTGCGGTGATGACGATCGCGGCCTTGTTCGGCCATCGGCTTGGGGTGGCGGCGATGTTGGCCTATCTGGCCGAGGGGGCTGTGGGGCTTCCGGTGTTCGCATCCGGCATTGGCGCCTCGGTGCTGGTGGGGCCCACGGCCGGTTATCTGGCCGGCATGCTGGCGGCGGCCGCCATCGTTGGCCGTGCCACCGGCCATCTGGCGACACTGGGCGCCTTGCTTCTGGGCACTGTGGTGATCTACGCGATGGGTGCCGGTTGGCTTTCGCTGTTCGTGGGGGTTGAGCGCGCCTGGGCGCTGGGCGTGCTGCCCTTCCTGCTGGGGGACACCGCCAAGGGTGCGCTGGCCTGGGCGCTGTCCGGCGCGCTGCCGGCGGCGATTCCCGCCCTGCGCCGCCGCTGATACCCGCAGGCTGGAGCGACTTCGATGGCCGGGCACAGTCATGCCAAGAACATCATGCACCGCAAGGGCGCGCAGGACGCCAAGCGCGGGCGCATCTTCGCCAAGGTGATCCGTGAGATCACGGTGGCGGCGAAGCAGGGTCTGCCGGACCCCAACTTCAACCCCCGGCTGCGTGCCGCGGTGAAGGCGGCGCTGTCGATCAACATGACGCGCGACACGATCGATCGCGCCATCAAGAAGGCGGTCGGCAACGAGGCGGGCAGCGACTATGTCGAGGTGCGCTACGAGGGCTACGGCCCGTATGGCGTGGCGGTGATCGTGGAAGCCTTGACCGACAACCGCAACCGCACCGCCCCCGAGATGCGCTCGGCCTTCAGCAAATATGGCGGGGCGTTGGGCGAGACCAACTCGGTGTCCTTCATGTTCTCCCGCCTGGGTGTGATCGCCTATCCGCTCAGCGTCGCCTCCGAGGATGCGATGCTGGAGGCCGCGATCGAGGCCGGCGCTGATGACGCGGTGACCACCGAGGACGGGCACGAGGTCCACACCACGCTTGAGAATCTGTTCGCGGTGCGCGATGCCATGGAGGCGAAGTTCGGCACGCCGGAGAGTGCCAAGATGGAATGGCGGCCCTCCACGACCGTGGCGCTCGACGAAGAGAAGGCGACTGCCATCCTGAAGCTGATCGACGCCCTCGAGGACAATGACGACGTGCAGAACGTCTACGCCAATTTCGACATTCCCGAAGCCGTTCTGGCCAAGCTGTCGGCCTGAGCGGTGGCATTGCTGCTCGGCATCGATCCCGGGCTGCGCTTCACCGGCTGGGGGCTGCTGGAAAGCCATGGCAACCGGCTGCGCCATGTGGCCGATGGGGTGATCGCCACCGACTCGAAGCAATCCGTGCCGGATCGGCTCTGCGTGTTGCACCATGCGCTGGCCGAGCTGATCGGCCGCTATCGGCCGGATGAGGCGGCGGTCGAGGAGACCTATGTGAACCGCAACGGCACCGCGACACTCAAGCTCGGCTATGCGCGCGGTGTGGCGCTGCTCTCGGCGTCTCTGGCCGGGCTGGTGGTGGCGGAATATGGCGCCAAGACAGTAAAGCTCGCGGTGGTCGGCACCGGTGGGGCGGACAAGGAGCAGGTGGCGATGATGGTGCGCCGGCTGCTGCCGGGTGCCACAATGAGCCGGGCCGATGCGTCCGACGCGCTGGCGGTGGCCATCTGTCACGCCCATCACCGCGCCAGCCGCACCGCCTGGGCGGCCGGGCAGGTGATGGCATGATCGCCCAGCTCACCGGGCGCGTGGTGGCGATGGAGGCGGATCGCTGCGTGGTGGATGTGAATGGCGTCGGCTATCTGGTGCATGCCTCCACCCGCACGCTGTCGGCACTCCCGATGCCGCCATCGGTGGCTTTGGTGCTGTGCGAGATGCAGGTGCGCGAGGATGCGATCACGCTGTACGGCTTTGCCGAACCGGCGGAGCGCGATTGGTTCCGGCTGTTGACCACGGTGCAGGGCGTGGGCGCCAAGGTGGCGCTAAACATCCTCTCGGCCCTGTCGCCGCGCGAGCTGGTGGCGGCGATCCAGGCCGGCGATCGCGGGGCGCTGACCAAGGCCTCCGGCGTGGGGCTCAAGCTTGCGGTCCGGCTGCTGACCGAGTTGCGTGAGAAGGCGGGTGCCATGCCGGTCGGCACCGGCTTCTCGCCGGTGCTGCCGGCCTCAGGCGGGATGGAGGCGGACGCTGTCTCCGCCCTGGTCAATCTCGGCTACCGCAGGCCCGAGGTGGTGGCGGCTGTTGCGAAGCTGTTGGAGCGGGCAGGGGATGGCGCCACGCTGGACGGCCTGATCCGCGACGGGCTTAAGGAGCTGGCGCGATGATCACCGTAGGGCGGAAGAGCGCAGCGTCATCCGCCGTCCCACGGCATGCGCAAAAAGAGGCGGATGACGCTGCGCTTTTCCGCCCTACGGGGGGCGACCATGTCTGACGACCGTCCCATCCCCCCCGAACGCACCGAGGATAACGCAGGCAAGATTATCACCGTAGGGCGGAAGAGCGAAGCGTCATCCGCCGTCCCACGGCATGCGCAAAAAGAGGCGGATGACGCTTCGCTTTTCCGCCCTGCGGGGGGTGGCCATGACTGAGGACCGTCCCATCACCCCGGAACGCATCGAGGATGACGCGGGGGAGGGCGCGCTGCGGCCGCAGACGCTCGCCGACTTTACCGGGCAGCGTGCGTCCCGCGAGAATCTGGCCATCTTCATCCAGGCGGCACGGGCGCGCGGGGAGGCGATGGATCACGTGCTGCTGCATGGCCCGCCGGGCCTGGGCAAGACCACGCTGGCGCAGATCGTGGCGCGGGAGCTCGGCGTGGGGTTTCGCGCCACCTCCGGCCCGGTGATCCAGCGCGCCGGCGATCTGGCGGCGATCCTGACCAATCTGCAGCCGCGCGATGTGCTGTTCATCGACGAGATCCACCGCCTGCAGCCGGCCATCGAGGAGATCCTCTATCCGGCGATGGAGGATTTCCAACTCGACCTGATCATCGGCGAGGGGCCGGCGGCGCGCTCGGTGCGCATCGATCTGGCGCCGTTCACCCTGGTGGGCGCCACCACGCGGGCCGGCCTGTTGGCAACGCCGCTGCGCGATCGCTTCGGCATTCCGCTGCGCCTGGTGTTCTACACGCCGGAGGAGCTGCAGCGCATCGTCTCGCGCGGGGCGGAGAAGCTGGGGTTTGCGCTGGCGGGGGATGGCGCGGCCGAGATCGCCAGGCGCTCCCGCGGCACGCCGCGCATCGCAGGCCGGCTGCTGCGCCGGGTGCGTGATTTCGCGCTGGTGGAGGGCGCCGCAACCGTCGGCCGCGATCTCGCCGATGCGGCGCTGCGCCGGCTGGATGTCGATCCGATCGGGCTTGATGCGATGGATCGCCGCTATCTGCGCCGCATGGCCGAGCATCACGGCGGCGGGCCGGTCGGCGTTGAGACGCTGGCAGCGGCCCTCGCCGAGGCGCGGGACACGCTGGAGGATGTGATCGAACCCTATCTGATCCAGGAGGGCCTGATCCTGCGCACCTCGCGCGGGCGCATGCTGGGCGAGCGCGGCTGGCGGCATCTCGGCCTCACCCCGCCGCCGGGCGTGCAGCCGGTGCTGGACCTGGACGCGCCGTGATGGCGCCGCACCGCTTTCCCATTCGCGTCTATTACGAGGACACCGATGCCGGCGGAGTTGTGTATTACGCCAACTACCTGCGCTTCGCGGAACGTGCCCGCACCGAGGCGTTGCGTGATCTTGGCACCCCGCATGCGCGGATGCAGGCCGAGCATGGACTCATCTTCATGGTGCGGCGCGTCAATCTGGACTATCAGGCTCCCGCGCGGCTTGACGAGTCTCTCGTGGTCGAGACCTCCCTGTTGGAGTCGCGTGGCGCCTCGGTGGAGCTGTTGCAGCGCGTGATGCGCGGCCCAACGTTGCTGGTCGAGGCCCGGGTGCTGCTCGCCTGCGTGCAGGAGGCAACCGGGAAGCCGTCCCGAATTCCGCCACTGTGGCGTGAAAGTCTGCAGCGCCTGGCGGGTCCCGCCATGGTGGGTCTTGAGGAGAACTAGGACGTGGATCGTACCGTCGACGCAGCCAGTCTTGGCGCCGCAAGCCTTGGGGATCTGTCGATCCCCGGCCTGTTCATGCAGGCCGATATCGTGGTCAAAATCGTCATCCTGTTGCTGATCTTCGCCTCGGTCTGGGTGTGGGCGATCGTGTTCGAGAAATCGACGGCACTGCGCCGCGCCAATGCGGCCGCCGATGGCTTCGAGGACAAGTTCTGGTCAGGTGGCAGCCTCGATGAGCTGTACGAGACCGAGGGCGCCAAGCCGTCGCATCCGATGGCCGCCGTGTTCGGTGCCGCCATGGGCGAATGGCGCCGCTCGCTGCGCGTGGCGGGCGAGGATCTGCGCAACTCCTTCGTGCGTGAGCGTGTCGATCGCGCGATGAACGTGACCATCCAGCGTGAGATCGAGCGGATGGAGCGCTGGATGGTGTTCCTGGCCTCGGTCGGCTCCTCCTCCACCTTTGTGGGGCTGTTCGGCACCGTGTGGGGTATCATGCACACCTTCACCGCCATCGCGGCGCAGAAGAACACCAGCCTGGTGACGGTGGGCCCCGGCATTGCGGAGGCGCTGTTCGCCACCGCCATCGGCCTGGTGGCCGCCATTCCGGCCACCCTTGCCTACAATGCGATCGGCACCAACCTGGCCCGCTTCGCCGGCCGCATGGAGGCGTTCGCCACCGAGTTCGGCGCGATCCTGTCGCGCCAGTCCGAAGAGCGGAGCTGAGCGATGGCAGGCGGTCTGATGGGCGGGCCCCGCCGCGGCGGCCGCTACCGCCCCATGGCGGAGATCAACGTCACACCCTTGGTGGACGTGATGCTGGTGCTGCTGATCATCTTCATGGTCACCGCTCCCTTGCTCACCGCCTCGGTCAATGTGGATCTGCCCAAGGCGGAGGCGGCACCCGCGCCGCAGGATGACAAGCCGCTGACCATCTCGATCGACAAGGACGGGCAGATCTTCCTGCAGGACGAGCAGATCGAGCTGCCGGCGCTGGTCGAGAAGCTGCAGGCGATCAGCCAGGGCAAGACCGACAAGAAGATCTTGGTGCGCGGCGACAAGGCCAATTCCTACGGGCGCATGCTGGAGGTGATGGCGACCATCACCCAGGGCGGCTTCACCAAGATGGCCCTGCTCAGCGATCCATCGGGCGCGCCCGCCGGCCCAGCCCGCAAGTAAGGGGAAATCATGCGCTTTCTTGAGCGCCGGATGCGGCTTCCGGCCGCGATCTCCTTTCTGGTGCATCTGGTGTTGCTGGCAAGCCTGCTGGTGAGCCTGCCTTCGCCCGAGCCGGAGCCGCAGGAGCAGGAGGTTTCGGTCTCGATGGAGGCCGGCCCGCCCACGCCGGCCGCCAAGGCGCAGAAACAGGCCCAGGTCCCAGCACCCGCGGACACCCAGGCGGTGAACGAGGCCAAGCAGGCCGCCCCCGAGCCGGAAAAGCCGAAGCCGGAGGAGCCGCCGCCACCCCCGCCGCCGCCACCGCCGCCACCACCCCCGCCGCCGGAGACCACGGTGCCGTCCGAG
>CAIYCW010000133.1 GCA_903924855.1 uncultured Rhodospirillales bacterium
GCCCCCAGCGCGTCACAGATCGACGCATTGGTCAGCGCCGTTGCGAACAGCAGCGCGCCATAGCCGAGCTTGCCCCAGAGATAGCCGAAGATCTCGGTGGTGGTGATGGCGTTGGGCTCGAAGATTTGCATGATCGCGTGCAGGTGCCGCAGTCGCTCTGTGATCTCGCCGTCCAACTCGCCCAGCACCACGGCGCCGCGGCCGCCGAAATGGATCACGCCGGGGGACAGGTAATCCGCGCCGAAATTGAGGAAGGCGCCCATGGTGCGGCTGCGGCCGACCACGCTTTCGATCTCAAGCTCGTTCAGCCCGTTCTGGAATGAGGCGATATAGCCATCCGCCGCCAGATGCGGGGCGATGTCGCGCGCAGCACCCAGCGTGTGCTGGGCCTTCACGCAGAGCATCACCAGGGGGAAGCTGCCGGCGACATCGGCCGGCAGGGCGGCCTTTGCGGGCACGGTGAACTGCTCGATCGGGCCTTCGATGGCAAGCCCGCGCGCGTTGATCGCCGCCACGTGATCGGCATCCTGATCGACGAACAGCACGTCATGCCCGGCATGGATGAGATAGGCGCCGATGGTGCCGCCGATGGCGCCGGCGCCCCAGATGACGATCGGCGGGGTGGCAGGCGCGCTCATGCCCAGGGTCCTTCGATCAGGGCGCGGGTCTCCGCCACGGCGACATCCCAGATCGCCTGCATCTCGGCATCGTCGCGCTGGTAGAGCCCGCCGAAATTGCCATCGCCCAGCACCTCGCGCACGCCTTTGGGGCCTTGCAGGCGCATCAGGTCCAGATCGGCCATGGGTTTCTGGTGTTCGGGGCCGCGGATGTTGGGCAGGCGCGTCCAGGGGAAGTTTTCCATCCAGGAGGCGTGCGAGGCCAGTTTGTCGGTGGCCTGCACCTGGGCGAAGGTTTTCGGCGCGTTCCACCAATTGTGCCAACGCACCTGGCAGTGCGGGTTGGCGCCCATCCATTCCACCGTCATGGATTGCGCCGGCGAATTGCCGCCATGGCCGTTGCAGATCAGGATGCGGCGAAAGCCCTGTTCGGCCAGGCTGTCCAGAATGTCGCGCACCACGCGCAGATAGGTTTCCATCTTCAGCGTGACGGTGCCGGGATAGGCGCGAAACGCGGGGGTGAGGCCGTAGGGCTGCACCGGAAACACCGGCACGCCGAGCGGGGCGGCGGCTTCGGTGGCAACGCGTTCGGAGAGGATGCTGTCCACCGAGAGGCTGAGATAGGCATGCTGTTCGGTGGAGCCGAGCGGCAGCACGCAGCGGTCATCATTGGCCAGGGCGGCTTCCACCTGCATCCAGTTCATTTCGGTTACCCGCACAGCGCTCTCCTGACTGCCCGCAAATCCGGCATATGGCATTGGCTTCGGGCAGCCAGTGCAGAAAAGCGGCAAAACATGCAGCGCATCTGACCAGTCACCACCAAGTCGTTCAACTAAAGGCCAAAGCCACGTTGACCTCAAGCGCCAAACCACCCTAGCGTTTCGGCCTCAAGGACATGGATGGGAGAGTTCAGCATGCGTCGCTCATTCCTGAAGACCGGCATCGCGGCCCTGGCACTGACCACGGCGTTTGCCGGTCTGGCTGGCTTTGCCCATGCGGCCGAGCGTGGTGGCAAGATGGTCTATGCACGTTATGCGGACAGTATGGAGCTGGACCCGGTCTGGACCGACGCCAACGTGGATATCTGGGTGTTGACCAATATCTACGGCACGCTGATCGAGCCCACCGATGACGGCGTGGGGCTGCGCCCGGGGCTTGCCACCAAATGGGAGACCTCGGCGGACGGCAAGACCGTGACACTGACGCTGCGCAGCGGGGTGAAGTTCGGTGACGGCACGCCGATGACCGCCGATGACGTGGTGTGGTCGCTGAACCGCGCGAAAGATCCCAAGCAGGGGGCGTGGAGCGATCTGGTGGCCTCGATCGACAGCGTCGAGGCTGCGGGAAATATTGTGACGCTGCATCTGAAGACCGCGGACCCGACGATCCTGGCGGCCCTTGCCACGTTCAACACCGCCATCCTGCCCTCCAAGCAGTTCGAGGCGACGCCGGGGGCCACGCCTGAGGAGAAGGCGAAGAACTTTGCCGAACATCCGAACGGCACCGGCCCGTTCATGATGACGGCCTGGCAGCGCGGCGTGTCGATGACGCTGAAGCGCAACCCGAACTATTGGAAGCTGGCCGCCGACGGCAAGCCGTTGCCCTATCTGGACGAGCTTGATTTCCCTATCATCCCTGACGACTCCACCCGGCTGCTGAAGCTCAAGGCCGGTGAGATCGACGGCACCGAGTTCATCCCCTATGCGCGGGTGAAGGAGTTGCAGGCCGATCCGAAGCTGCGCATGGAGCTGTGGCCGTCCACCCGCGTGCGCTATCTGGGCATGTATGACGGCCCGACCTTCAAGGACGGCAAGCCCAACCCGGTGTCCAACGTGAAGGTGCGCCAGGCGCTGAACTATGCGGTGAACAAGGATGCGGTGATCGCCATCACCACGCTGGGCCTGGGCAAGCCGATGCGCTCGTTCATGTCCTCCACCACGCCGATGTTCTATGGCCAGGATCTGTATAAATACGATCCGGCCAAGGCGAAGGCGCTGCTGGCGGAGGCGGGGTATCCGAACGGGTTCGAGACCTCGATCTACGCGCTGTCCGGCAACGGGGATGACGCCAACGATCTGGCGACCGTGCAGCAGATGTGGGCGCAGGTGGGGGTGAAGCTGCGCATCGATCTGGTGGACAGCCCGACCCGCACCGCCAAATACAAGGCCGAGGATTACGCGATGCGCACCGCGGCCTGGACCAACGACATCTCCGATCCGTCAGAGATCACATCCTATTTCGCCTATTACCCGAACATCCATTCGCTGCATCAGCAATGGCAGGACAAGGATGTCGATGCGCTGTTCCTGAAGAGCCAGCAGGAGACCGACCCCAAGGCGCGCGCGGCGGAATACAAGGAGATCCAGGAGAAATACGCGGCTTCGGCGCCGATCCTGTTCCTCTATGAGACGCCGTATCCGGTGGCGTTCCGCAAGCAGGCCAAGGGGTTTGTGCAGATCCCGCTCGGCAACAACATCTTCGAGAGCGCCTATATCGAGAAATAGGCGATGAACCGGTTGGGGATGGTGGGTCTGCGGCTGCTGCAGATCCTGCCGACCTTGGTGCTGATCGGCGTGGTGGCGTTCGTGCTGGTGCGGTTGCTGCCGGGGGATCCGGTCAGCAACATGCTGGGCGATCATGCGACGGACGCCACCATCGCGCGGTTGCAGGCGCAGATGGGGCTCGATCAGCCGATCTGGGTGCAGTTTCTGCTGTTCGTGCGGCATGCGGTGCAGGGCGATTTCGGTGATTCGATCGCCTATCACGTGCCGGTGGCGCGGCTGATCGCGGAGCGTCTGCCGGTGACGATCACGCTGGCCGCGCTGGCGACGCTGATCGCGATCGGCTTGGCGGTGCCGCTTGCCTTCATCTCGGCGGTGAATGCCGATCGCTGGCCGGATTATCTGATCCGCGCGGTGTTCCAGGTGGGGCTGTCCTCGCCGATCTTCTATGTGGGGCTGCTGCTGCTGACGGTTTTTGCGGCCGCCTTGCGGTGGTTTCCGGTGGGCGGTTATGGCGAGGGCATCGGCGATCATCTGTATCACCTGTTTCTGCCCGCGGTGGCGCTGGCGCTGAGTTTCTCGGCGGTGATCATGCGCTCGCTGCGCGCCTCGATCCTTGCGGTGCTGACGGCGGAGTTTGTCGATTTCGCGCGGTCCAAGGGCCTGTCGCAGCGGATCATTCTGCTGCGCCACGTGCTGCGCAACGCGTTGATCTCAACCGTCACGCTGATCGGGTTGCATATGGGCAGCCTGCTGGGGGGTGCTGTGATCACCGAGAGCGTGTTCGCGGTACCGGGCGTGGGGCGGTTGATGGTGGAGAGCATTTTCGCGCGCGACTACACGGTGATCCAGGCGCTGACGATGGCGCTGGCGGTGGTGGTGTCGTTGACATTCCTCGCCACCGATCTGGTGCAGATGTGGCTTGACCCCAGGGCCGCGAAATGAGGCGCCTTCCCACGCCGCTGATCGCAGGCGCCTTGATCATGCTGGCGCTGCTGGTCTGCGCGCTGGCGCCGGACGTGGTGGCGCCGTACGACCCGATCGCGTTCGACTACGCCAATCTGCTGCAGCCGCCGAGTGGGGCGCATTGGTTCGGCACCGACCAGTTCGGGCGGGACATCCTCTCCCGCACGCTGGCGGCCAGCACGATCGACCTGCAGATCGCGGCCTTTGCCACGCTGGGGCCGCTGGTGATCGGCACCGTCATCGGATTGCTGGTGGGCTATGTCGGCGGGGTGACCGACATGCTGTTCGGCCGGCTGGTCGATCTGGTGGTGACGTTCCCGTTTCTGGTGCTGGTGATCGCCATTGTGGCGGTGCTGGGGCCGGGCCTGTCCAACATGTATATCGCGGTGTCGATCGTGGGCTGGGTGTTCTACGCGCGGCTGCTGCGGGCCGAGGTGCTGGTGCTGCGGCAGCAGGATTTCGTGGGCGCCTGCCGGGTGATGGGCTATGGCCATCTGCGCATCGCGCTGCGCCATATCCTGCCCAACGCGGCACGGCCGATCATTGTCTATTGGATGACGGACATGGCACTCGCCATCCTGCTCGGCTCCAGCCTGGGCTATCTGGGCCTGGGCGCGCAGCCGCCGACCGCCGAATGGGGCGTGCTGATCGCGGACGGCAAGAACTACTTCACCCAGGCCTGGTGGATCACGCTGTTTCCCGGCGTGGCGCTGGTGCTGGCGGGGCTGGGGTTCAGCCTGATCGGCGATGGGCTGGCCGATCTGCTGGACGTGAAACGATGAGCGACACGCTGCTGCAGGTGCGCGATCTGGCGGTGACGTTCGAAACGAGGCGCGGGCGGGTGCAGGCGGTGTCGGGTGTGGATCTGTCGGTGCGGGCCGGGGAGATTGTGGGCCTGGTCGGGGAATCGGGCTCCGGCAAGAGTGTCACGCTGCGGGCGCTGACCCGGCTGCTGCACGCCAATGCGCGGATCAGCGGGCAGGTGATCTGGCGCGGCGAGGATGTGCTGGCGCTGCCGGAGAACCGGCTGCGCGCCATTCGCGGCCGTGAGATCGCGATGATCTTCCAGGAGCCGATGACGGCGCTGAACCCGGTGCTGAGCATAGGCCGGCAGATCGATGAGAATCTGGTGGCGCATGGCAGCCTGGATCAGGCGGGCCGCAGGCGCCGGGCGCTGGAACTGCTCGACATGGTGGGCATCGCCTCGGCGGCGCAGCGGCTCGAGAACTTCCCGCACGAATTCTCCGGCGGCCAGCGCCAGCGCGCGATGATCGCCATCGCCCTTGCCGCCGAGCCGCGCCTGCTGCTGGCCGATGAGCCGACAACCGCGCTCGATGTGACGATCCAGGATCAGATCCTGAAGCTGCTGATGAACCTGTCCACCGGGCTTGGCATGGCGATGGTGCTGGTGACGCATGATCTGGGCGTGGTGGCGCAGAGCTGCGATCGTGTGTGCGTGATGTATGCCGGCCGGGTGGTGGAGCGCGGTTCGGTGGAGCAGGTGTTTGGCCGGCCGCGCCACGCCTACACCGATGCGCTGCTGCGCACGATGCCGGGATTTGGTCCGTCATCTCACACCGAGGGGGCGGCGCGGGCCCGGCTGGTGCCAATCGAGGGCCAGCCGCCGCGTCTGGACCGGCCGATCCTTGGCTGTGCCTTCGCGCCGCGCTGCACCCATGCCAGCGCGCAGTGCGAGGTGCGGCCGGAGATGGTCGATGACGGCAGCGGCCATGAGGCCGCCTGTTTCGCCGCAGACGCGCTGGTGGCGGTATGAGCGGGCCGGTGCAGCAGGCGGTGCTGGAGGCGCGGGGGCTGGGCAAAAGCTTTGCCATGCGCCGTGGCACGTTGGATCTGCTGCGCGGCCGGCCTGGTGCCGTGCTGCATGCGGTGTCGGATGTGGATCTGGTGGTGTCCGCCGGGGAGACGCTGGGGATTGTGGGGGAATCGGGCTGCGGCAAATCCACGCTGGCGCGCATGCTGGTGCGGTTGCACGAGCCGGATGCCGGCACGCTGCGCTTTCAGGGGCAGGATGCGCTGGCACTGACCGGCCAGGATCGGCGCAGCTATCACCGCCGCGTGCAGATGGTGTTTCAGGACCCGTATGGCTCGCTCAACCCGCGCATGCGGGTGGGCGAGGCGCTGGCGGAGGCGTTGTCGGTGCACCGTGTGGTGCCAAAGACGGAGATTGCCGCGCGCATCGCAACCCTGCTCGACATGGTGCACCTGCCAAAGGATGCGGCACAGCGCTATCCGCATGAATTCTCCGGCGGCCAGCGCCAGCGCATCGGCATCGCCCGCGCCCTTTCGGTGGAGCCCGCGGTGATCATCGCCGATGAGCCGGTCTCGGCGCTCGATGTGTCGGTGCAGGCGCAGATCGTCAATCTGTTCATGGAGTTGCAGGAGCGGCTGGGCCTCGCCCTGGTGTTCATCACCCATGATCTGCGCCTGGTGCGCCATATCGCGCATCGCACCGCGGTGATGTATCTGGGCCGGGTGGTGGAGCAGGGGCCGGCGCAGGCGATGTTCGCACAGCCTGTGCATCCCTACACGCAGGCGCTGCTGGGGGCGGTGCCGCTGGTGGATGTGCAACACCGCGCCCGCACCTCCGGCCAGGGCGTCGCCGCCCTGCGCGGCGAACTGCCAAGCCCGCTCGATCCGCCGCCGGGCTGCCCGTTTCATCCGCGCTGCCCGATGGCGGTGGAGCGCTGCCGGGTGGAGCGGCCTGTGCTGAAACCGGCCGCGTCAGGCTGGCCGGTGGCCTGCCATCTGGCGCCGGTCTGATCGCGGTTTCATCAGCCGGACTCCCTGCTTGGTGATTGACCCTGCGGCCGGTGTCGGGGAGACTTTGTCCGACAATCTGGCTCGAACCGACGCGGGGGCGATGATGGGTGATTTCGAGGACCATTGCTGGCGAGACGTTGTGCCGGCCGAGATTCTGGAGCTTTACGCCCCCTATCGGCGCGATGTGTTCGTGGGGCCGAACCCGGCGCTGGTGGTGATCGACCTGTATGAGCTGGCCTATGAGGGCGGGCCGCACTCGGTCTCCGAAGTGTCGAAAACCTATCCCAGCTCCTGCGGCATTCACGCCCATGCGGCGATCCCGCCCACCAAACGCCTGTTCGAGGCGGCACGGGCGGCGGGGATCCCGATCTTCTACTCGACCTCCGAGACCAGGGAGGACGCCAATCTGACGCGGGTGACGGCGACGAAGCGCAACAAGGCGCGGCGCGACGCCTCCGCCTATGAGATCCGCGCGGATTTCGCGCCGCAGCCGGGCGATGTGATCATCCGCAAGCAGCGGGCCAGCGCCTTCTACGGCACGCCGTTGCTGGCGCATCTGACCCGGCTTGGCGTGCAGAGCGTGATCGTGATCGGGGAGAGCACATCCGGCTGTGTGCGGGCCTCGGCGGTGGATGCGTTCTCGAGCGGCTATCATGTGAGCCTGGTGGAGGAGTGCTGCTTTGACCGCTTCGAGCTGAGCCACAAGATCAACCTGTTCGACATGCACCACAAATACGCCGATGTGCTGAAGATCGATCAGGTGGTGGCGGAGCTGGGAGCGCTTGCAGCCAGGAGTGCGGCGTGATGCGGCCCTCCGCCTATGGCCCGTTCCCGTATTCGCCGATCATCGAGCGGCCGAAGCTGATCTGGCCGGATGGCGCCAGGATCGCGCTGTGGATCATCCCCAACATCGAGTTCTTCTCGCTGATGGACAAGGTGCCCGCCGCGGCAGGCGGCAGCGGGGCGCCGGTGCCGGATGTCCCGGCCTGGGCGGTGCGCGACTATGGCAACCGTGTGGGCGTGTTCCGCATGATGAAGGTGCTGGACCGGCACGGCATCCGGGCGACGGTGGCACTCAACTCCGATCTCTGCGCGCAGCATCCGCAGATCATGCGCGAGGGCATGGCGCGCGGCTGGGAGTGGATGGGGCATTGCCAGACCAACACGATGCGGCTCAACGCGGTGGCACCCGAGCAGGAAGCGGGTCTGATCAAGACCGCGATGGACGAGATCGAGCGCGCCACCGGCACGCGGCCCAAGGGCTGGCTCGGCTCCGGCCTGCAGGAGACCTGGGCCACGCTCGATCTGCTGGCCGACAATGGCTGCACCTATGTGGCCGACTGGGTGAATGACGAGCAGCCCTACAGGATGACGCTGGAGGGCGGGCGGAGCCTGGTATCCGTGCCGTACAGCTACGAGCTGAACGACAAGCCGGTGTTCGAGAAGCGCGGCCACACGGCGGCGCAGTTCTGCGAGATGATCTGCCGGCAGTTCGACACGCTGTATGCCGAGGCCGGCGAGGATGGCAGCGGGCGGGTGATGGCGATCGCCCTGCATCCCTATCTCACCGGCGTTCCGCATCGCATCTCGGCGCTGGACGAGGCGTTGGCCTATGTCTGCCGGCATCCGGGCGTGTGGCGCACCACTGGTGCGGAGATTGCAGAGCATTTTGCCTCTGGAAAAGCGGGGCACAGCGCATGATCCGTCTTGTTCTGGCAGCCTGGCTGCTGCTGTCCGGTGCCGCCTGCGCCGAGACCTTCACCTACGGCATTGTTGGCAACCAGGGGTCCGACTGGATCATGCTGATCGCCAACAAGAAGGGCTTCTTCAAGGCGGAGGGGCTGGAGGCGGACATGATCTCCACCCCGTCGAGTGCCGCGGTGCAGCAGCAGATTGCGGCAGGGTCACTGAATTTCGGCACGGGTGGGATTTTCGACCCGGTGCGGGCGATCGACAAAGGGGCGGATGTGACGCTGCTGCGCACCAATTTGTCGCCGCCGCCCTATGCGTTGCTGGCCAAGCCTGAGATCAGGACGCTCGCCGATCTGAAGGGCAAGACCATCTCGGTGGGCGGTGCGCAGGACATCACGCGCACCTATCTGGAGCGGATGCTTGAGCCGTCCGGTGTGCATCGCGGGCAGTATGATCTGGTCTATGCGGGGGCCACGGCGGCGCGCTTCGCCGCCCTGCAATCGGGTGGGGTGGATGCGGCGATCATCAACGCGCCGTATAATTTCCGCGCCGAGACGGCAGGGTTTCGCAGCCTCGGGCTGGTGGCCGATTTCGTGAAGGACCTGCCGTTCACGGTGATCTCGGTCAATCGCAGCTGGGGGCTGGCGCATCGGGACACGGTGAAGCGGTTCCTGGCGGCGTATGAAAAGGCGTCTGTCTGGTACAACACGCCCGAGAACCATGCCGAGGTGGTGGATATTCTGGCGCATGCCTCCAACACCGATCCGGCCGATGCCGAGCGCAGCTACAATTTCTATGTGGCGATCAAGGCGTTCGACAATGCCGGCACGCTGCCGCCCGAGAAGGTGCAGGCGGTGGCGGATTTTCTGGCCGCGACCGGCCAGCTGGAGGGCAAGGCCGAGGTTTCGCGCTTCGTGACGCCTGGGCTGAGTGTGACGGGGGCCGCGCAGTGAGCGGCGCGCGCATGGGGGGCAAATCCCATGCGGCGGGCGTTATCGCGTTGATCTCGGTGGTGGGCGGGTTGCTGGCCTGGGAGGCGGCGAGCCGGCTGCTGGTGTCCAACAAGCTGTTCCTGGCCGCGCCCACGCAGATCGTGATGGCGGTGATCGGCCTCGCCCGCAGTGGCGCGCTTGCGCATCATGCGGCGGTGAGTGCCGGCGAGTTTGCGGCGGGGTTTGCCATCTCGACGGTGATCGGCATTCCGCTGGGGCTGGTGATGGCCAGCTCGAAGACCGCCAAATCGGCGCTGCAGCCCTGGGTGTACGGGCTTTATGCCACCCCCACCGTGGCGCTGGCACCGCTGTTCATCCTGTGGCTGGGCATCGGCATCTGGTCAAAGGTGCTGGTGGTGCTGTCGCTTGTGGTGTTTCCGATCGCGCTGAACACCGAGGCGGGGTTGCGCACCACCAGCCGGGAGCTGGTGGAGACGGTGCGCAGCTTCGGCGCCTCCGCCTCGCAGGTGTTCTTCAAGGTGTCGCTGCCCTCGGCGGCACCGCTCATCTTCACCGGACTCAGGCTTGGCATCGGGCGCGGCCTGATCGGGGTGGTGGTGGCGGAGCTGTTCGGCGCGCGGGCGGGGCTCGGCCAGTTGATCAGCGAGAGTTCCGAGACGTTCAACATGCCCAATCTGTTCGCCGGCGTGTGCCTGCTGGCGCTGTCCGGCATTGCGCTGACGGTGGGCTTCACCAGCCTGGAGCGAAGGCTTTTCCCATGGCGTGAGGAGCAGGGCTGATGGCGCATCCGAAGCTGGAGGTGAGCTGGCTGCGCAAAAGCTTTCCGGGGCTGGATGTGATCGGCGGCATCTCGGCTGCGGTGCAGAAGGGGGAGTTCATCTCGATCGTGGGGCCGTCCGGCTGTGGCAAGACCACGTTTCTGAGGATTGTGGCGGGGCTGGAGCAGGCCAGTGGTGGTGAGGTGCGCCTCGATGGGCGCGTGGTGCGCGAGCCGGGCGCGGATCGCGGCTTCGTGTTTCAGTCCGACAATCTGCTGCCGTGGCGGACGATCTATGACAATGCGCGGATCGGCCAGGAGATCGCCGGCCGCAGCGGCGCCGCCGAGCGCCAGCGCACGATGGACATGCTCAAGCTCGTTGGGCTTGAGGGCTTCGAACATTACTACCCGCGCCAGCTCTCCGGCGGCATGCGCCAGCGGGTGAATCTGGCGCGCGCGCTCGCGGTTGATCCGGAGGTGCTGCTGATGGATGAGCCGTTCTCGGCGCTGGATGCGCAGACCCGCGAGATCATGCAGACCGAGCTGCTGCGCATCTGGGAGCGTGGCCGCAAGACGGTGCTGTTCGTGACGCATCAGATCGATGAGGCGGTGCTGCTGTCCGACCGTGTGTGGGTGTTCGCGCGCAGGCCCGGGCGGTTGCAGGAGGTGATCGACATCCCCATTCCGCGCCCGCGGGACCTGTCCGCCAAGCGGACGCCGGACTTCGTGGCGCTCGTTGATCGAATCTGGCGACTGATCGAACACGACGTGCGAGACAGTGTGCTGCATGAAAATACGTGATGAGTTCACCGCGACCGCGGAAGGGGATGCGAACTGGCGCGCCACGCTGATTGCGATGGTGGGCGTGCAGTTCGTGATGTCGGTGGCACTCACCGGGATGAGCCCGGTGTTCCCGCTGTTCCTGCCCGAGCTTGGGGTGACGGACCGCGCGACGGTGGAGTTCTGGGCCGGGATCCTGAATTCCTCCGGGTTTCTGGTGGCGGCGCTGATGTCGCCGTTCTGGGGGCAGATGGCGGATCGCTACGGGCGCAAGATGATGGTGCTGCGCTCCAGCACGGCGATCTGCATCTTCTCGGCGCTGATGGGGCTGTCCACCAGCGTGTGGCATCTGTTTGCGCTGCGGGTGATGATGGGCGCGTTCAGCGGGTTTTCGGCCTCCGCCATAGCACTGGTGGCAAGCCAGGTGCCGGAGCGGCGGTTGGGCTCGTCGCTGGGGTGGCTGAGCACCGGGCAGCTGACCGGCTCGCTGATCGGGCCGTTGCTGGGCGGCAGTGTGGCCGATCTGGCCGGCAGCTACCGGCTCGCGTTTCTCATGACGTCGATCCTGGCGGGCATCGCCATGCTGCTTGCGGTGCGCATGGTGCGCGAGACCTTCGTGTTCGACGTGATGCGCAAGCGGACAGGGCTTGCGCAAAGCTTTCAGCTGGTGTTCCGCAACCGCGCTTTGGTGCCGCTGCTGGTGGTGCTGCTGCTGGCGCAGTTCGGTACGCGCACGGTGCAGCCGGTGGTGTCGCTGTTCGTGAAGGATCTGATGGGCGATGCGCCCAACCTGGCCACGCTGGCCGGGTTTGCCTTCTCGGTGACCGGGTTTGCCGATCTGATCGCATCGCCGTTCCTGGGCAAGCGCTCGGACGTGCTGGGCTATCGCCGGGTGCTGCTGATCTGCATCGCGGGGGCTGCCATCTTCACCCTGCCGCAGGCCTTCGTGCACAGCTATTGGGGGTTTGTGGCGGAGCGGTTTGCGGTGGGGCTGTTCATCGGCGGCATTCTGCCGACGGCCAATGCGCTGATCGGGCGCAGCGTGTCGGCGCATCATCGGGGCCTGGTGTATGGCACCACGGCGTCCGCCACGTTTCTGGGCAGTTTCCTGGGTCCGTTCAGTGGCGGCACCATCGCCTCGCTCTATGGCATTCGCGTGGTGTTTGTGGTGACGGCCTGCGTGCTCGGGATGAACTGGTTCTGGGTGTTGCTGCGGGTGCCGAAAGGGCCGCCGGGGGTGGAGGAATTGGCCACCTAGGCTCCGTGAGACGACGCAGCCTCCGGCCTGCGCCTGATTTCGCCGTCAGTGCTTGGCGGTTCGGGTCAGTGCCAGGGCGGATCCCACGAAGACGATGTGAACAGCGGCCATGGTGAGCAGCTGCGGGATCTCGGTGTCGTTCATATAGGCGCGCAGCAGGTGGATGGCAGAGATCATCACGATGGACAGCGCCACCTTCGCCTTGATGCCGTTGCTGTCCACCTTGCCCAGCCAATCCGGCTTCTCATCCGCATTGCCGATGTTGATCGGGCTGATCGACGATTCGTAGGAGGACAGCGCCACCATCACCAGCAGATTGGCCACCAGCACCAGGTCCAGGATCGACAGCACCAGCAGCACCACCTCGGTGTCCTTGGCGGTGGTGATGTCCGCGATCAGATGCAGCACCTCTCGCCCCACCATGACGTAGAGCGCCAGCACGGTGACCGCGAGCGCCAGATAGAGCGGCAGCAGGGTCCAGCGTGTGGCCAGCAGAAAGCGTTCCAGACCGTTTTTCATGGGCGCCGATCAAGCAGGGAAAGATATGCCGGCGAGGATTGCACATCGCTGAGGGCGCTGCCATCGTGACAGGCTTGGGTTGCTGGTGAGAGGCTGAATGCGTCTGTTTGCCGCCTTGCGGATCGCGCCCGTGGCGTTGCTGTGGAGCGGGCTGTCGCTGTCGGCGCTGGGCGATCAGCTTTACGCGGTGGCGCTGTCCTGGATTGCGGTGGATGTGTTCGGCCAGGCGGCCGGCTATCTGCGGGCGTTTGCGGCGCTGGCAGGGCTGGTGGCCACGCTGGGCGTGGGAAGCTGGGCGGACCGGCTGGATCAGCATTGGGGGATGGTGGCGGCCGATCTGGGGCGGGCCGCCATTCTGGCCGTGCTGGTGCTGTCCTGGCAGATCATCGGGGCACCGACTGCGTTGATGCTTGTGCTGGTGATCGTGGTGCTCGCGGTGGGGGAGGCGATGTTTCGCCCGGCGCTGCAGACCGTGCTGCCGCATCTGGTGGCGGATCGGCAGGTCTTGCAGGCGGCCAACGGGCTGCTGGATGCGACCGATCGCAGTGCAAGGCTGATCGGGCCCGGGCTGATCGCGGCGATCGCCAGTGTGGTGCCGATGGTTGGGTTCTTTGCCATCGATGCGGTGAGTTTTCTGCTCTCGGCCCTGGCGGTGCTGGGCATTGCCCGGCTGCGCCCCGATTTGCCGGAGACGCGGCTGGCACGGCCGGACAGTGTGGTCGCGAGCATTCTGCGCGGGGTGCGGGCGATGGCCGCCCACCGGCTGATGCGGTTCTTTCTGGCGACCGTGGGCCCGTTCAACGGGGCGTGGGTGGCGGTGTATTACTTCGTGCTGCCGCTGATGATCGCCGAGCAATATCCGGGCGGGGATGGGCTTGCCGAATATGGGCTGGTGATCTCGGCCTATGGCTGCACCAATCTTGCCTCCAACATCGTGCTGGCCAGCCGGAGGCTTCCGGAGAATCCGCAATTCCTGATGAATTTCGGCAATCTGATCGTGGGGGTGGGGATATTGTTGATCGGCCTGTCCAGCCTGCTGCCGGCGCAGTGGCGGTTTGCCGGGTATTGCCTGTCGGCCGCGGTGGGGGCGATCGGCGGGCCGATGAAGGATCTGCCGATGGCGGTGCTGCGCCAGACCAGGCTGCACCCGGCGGACATGCCGGCCGCGATGCGGGCCTATATGTCGGCCAGCAATGCTGGCACCCTGCTTGCACTGGCGATCACACCGGCTTTGCTGATGTGGCTGGGCGATCGGCTGGTCGTGCTGCTCTGTGCCTTGGTGTATTTTGTGGTGGCGGGGCTGGGACTGGTTCGGTTTCGCGATTTTCGGGATGGGCCGGTGACACAGAGGCTGTGACATGCGGCCCGGCGTGATGCAGTGTTCCGGGCTGCCAAGCTGTTGGAGATGATGGTTTTGAACGAGACGCCACCGCTGTTGTCCATCGAGGGGTTGCGCACCCAGTTTCGCATCGCACAGGGGCTGATCTCCGCCGTGGACGGGGTGTCGCTGAGTGTCGCGCGGGGCCGGACGCTTGGCATTGTGGGGGAGAGCGGGTGCGGCAAATCCATGCTGTCGCTGTCCATCATGCGCCTGGTGCCACCGCCGGGGCGCACCACCGAGGGGCGGGTGATGTTCGATGGCACCGATCTGCTGGGGCTGGATGCGGCGGCGATGCGCCGGATTCGCGGCAACCGGATCGGCATGATCTTTCAGGAGCCGATGACCAGCCTGAATCCGAGCTTCACCGTGGGCGATCAGCTGATCGAGGCGATGCGCGCGCATGATCGCACCAGCTCGAAGGAGGCGCTGCGCGCCAAGGCGATCGCGGGGCTGGACCGGGTGCGTATTCCCTCCGCGGCGCGCCGGCTTGATGAATATCCGCATCAGCTCTCTGGCGGCATGCGCCAGCGCGTGATGATCGCCATGGCGCTGTCCTGCGATCCGGATCTGCTGATCGCCGATGAACCGACGACGGCGCTGGACGTGACGGTGCAGGCGCAGATCCTCGATCTGCTGCGTGATCTGCAGGAGCAGTCCGGCATGGCGATCATTCTGATCACCCATGATCTGGGCGTGGTGGCCGAGATGGCGGATGAGGTGGCGGTGATGTATGCGGGCCAGGTGGTGGAGCGCGCCACCGGGGTGGATATCTTCGATGACCCGCAGCACCCCTACACGCTGGGATTGCTGGGCAGCATTCCCCGACTGGAGGAGGATCGCCCGCGGTTGCTTGCCATCGAGGGCGCGGTGCCAGCACCGTTCGCGCTGCCGCAGGGCTGCCGGTTCAACCCGCGCTGCGTGTTCGCCACACCATCCTGCACCGAGACGGCGATGACGCTGCGGCCGATCGGGGCGGCGCATGAGGTGGCCTGCCAGCACGCACCGGTGGAAACGATGACGGAGCGCGCGGCATGAGCGGAGCTATTCTGGAGGTCACCAACCTCGCCAAGCATTACCCGGTCCGCAAGGGCATTGTGCGCCGCAAGTTGGTGGGGTCGGTGCGCGCGGTGGATGGTGTGTCCTTCAAGCTGATGCGCGGTGAGACGCTGGCGCTGGTGGGGGAGAGCGGCTGCGGCAAGTCGACCACGGCGCGGCTTGTGCTGCGCTTGATCGAGCCCTCCGCGGGGTCGGTGTATTTCGAGGGGACCGACATCACCGAGATGGGTGGAGCGCCGCTGCGCCGTCTGCGCCGGCGGATGCAGATCGTGTTTCAGGACCCGTTCGCCTCGTTGAACCCGCGCATGCAGGTGGGCGCCATTCTGGATGAGCCGTTGCTGCTGCATGGCATGGGCGATGCCGATGCGCGAAAGGCGCGCGTGGCGCAGCTGCTCGATCTGGTGGGGTTGGCGCCGTATCACGCCAATCGCTATCCGCATGAATTCTCCGGCGGCCAGCGCCAGCGCATCGGCATTGCGCGGGCCCTGGCGGTGGAGCCGTCGCTTGTGGTGTGCGACGAGCCGGTCTCGGCACTCGATGTGTCGATCCAGGCGCAGGTGGTGAACCTGCTGAAGGATCTGCAGCAGCGCCTGGGCCTGTCCTATCTGTTCATCGCGCATGATCTGGCGGTGGTGAAGCACATGGCCGACCGGGTGGCGGTGATGTATCTGGGCCGGATCGTGGAGATCGGCCCGAAGGACGCGCTGTTCGCCACACCGCGCCATCCGTATACGCGGGTGCTGCTCGATGCGATCCCCAGGCCCGATCCGCGCCGGGCGGAGCGTGTGGCGGTGCCCGGGGGCGATCTGCCAAGCCCGTTGAACCCGCCGCCTGGCTGCCATTTCCACACGCGCTGTGCGTTTGCCACCGATCGCTGCAAGACCGAGGCGCCGAGCCTGCGGGAGATGGCGGACGGGCATGCGGTGTCCTGCCATCACGCCGAGAGCCTGCCGGAATACACGGTGGCGCAGGCGGCTGCGTCCAGCCCGGCCGCGGCGCAGCGCCTGGCGCTCTATGCCGGACGGCGGGCGCGGGCGGCGGCGGTTGCGGGGTGAGGTTTTAACCGGGCTGCGCGCGTTCTGGGGCAAGGCGGTCTTCGGTCATTGCATGGATACGCCGGCAATGACGATGATGCGGCAGGAAACGCCATAGAAACGCCAGAACGGGAGAAGCCCGCCCATGATCACGCAATACGTCTCGCCGCGATTCATGCTGGTGGGCGGCGGCGCCGTGGCGCAGCTGGCCGAGGTGCTGGGCAAGTTCGGGCTCAGCCGGCCGTTGATCGTGACCGATCCGTTCATGGTGCGCTCGGGTCTGCTGGCGCGGTGCACGGGGCCGTTGCAGGCGGCGGGGATCGAGGCTGTGGTGTTCAGCGACACCATCCCGGAGCCCACCGACACCGTGGTGCTGGCCGGGGTTGATGTGCTTCGGGCAGGGGATTTCGACTGCCTGGTTGGGTTTGGCGGCGGTTCGCCGATCGACACCGCAAAGGCCATGGCGATCCTGCCGGAGGGCTCGCGCGACATTCGCGCGCTGAAGGTGCCGCATGCAGCCGATGCGGCAACGCTGCCGGTGATCGCCATTCCCACCACCGCCGGCACCGGCAGCGAGGCCACGCGCTTCACCGTGATCACCGATCATGCGCGCGATGAGAAGATGCTGATCGCGGGCTTGGGCTGCCTGCCGCTGGCGGCGTTGGTGGATTACGAGCTGACCTTCTCGGTGCCGAAGCGGATCACCGCCGATACCGGGGTGGACAGCCTCACCCATGCGCTGGAGGCCTATGTGTCGCGGCGGGCCAACCCGACCAGCGACGCGCTGGCGGTCTCGGCGATGCGGCTGATCGGCGCCAATCTGCGCACCGCCTATCACGAGCCGGACAATGCGGCGGCGCGCGAGGCGATGATGCTGGGGGCGATGCAGGCGGGGATCGCGTTCAGCAATGCGTCCGTCGCCCTGGTGCATGGCATGTCGCGGCCGATCGGGGCGCATTTTCATGTGCCGCACGGACTGTCCAACGCGATGCTGCTGCCGGCGGTGACACGCTTCGGGGTGGAGGCGGCGCCGGCGCGCTACGCCGAGGCCGCGCGCTGCATCGGCTTTGCCGCGGCCACCGACAGTGACGCGGTGGCGTGCGGCAAGCTCACCGAGGGGCTGGAGGCGCTGAACGCCGAGCTTGGCGTGCCCAGCCCGCGCGCGCATGGCATCGACGCCGCCGCGTGGGAGGCCAGGCTTGCGGTGATGGCCGAGCAGGCTCTGGCCTCCGGCTCGCCCGCCAACAATCCGCGTGTTCCCAGCGCCGAGGAGATCGTGGCGCTGTATCGGGTGGTCTACGGCGCCAACCGGTGAGATGCTCGCAGCCGGGCGTGATCATCTGAAAACAGGGGCGTCATCATGGATCTGGGGCTTGCAGGACGGCGCGTGCTGATCACCGGCGGATCGAAGGGCATCGGCTTTGCCACGGCACGGGTGATGCTGGAGGAGGGCTGTGAGGTGATCCTGGCCTCGCGCTCGACCGCGGCGTTGCAGCAGGCGCAAAGCGCGCTGGGTGGCCAGACGCGGGTGCAGACCGTGGTGGCCGATCTGTCGCACAGCGAGGAGCGGGAGCGGATGTTTCGCCTGCATCCGCAGATCGACATTCTGGTGAACAATGCCGGCGCCATCCCGTCCGGCGGGTTGCTCGATCTGTCGATGGAGCGCTGGGCGGAGGCGTGGTCGTTGAAGGTGATGGGCTATATCCACCTCACCCAGCTTTATCTGGGGGCGATGAAGGAGGCGGGTTCGGGCACCATCGTCAACATCATCGGCTCGGCCGGGCGCAATCCGCGCTACGACTATGTGTGCGGCGGCACCGGCAATGCGGCGCTGATGGCGTTCACCGGCGCGGTGGGCGGGCGTGCGGTGGATTGGGGGGTGCGGGTGTTCGGCATCAACCCGGCGCAGACGCGCACCGAGCGCAACATCACGCTGAGCAAGGCGCGGGCGCTGCAGATGTTCGGCGATGAGAGCAGGTGGCAGGACCTGCAGGAGAAGCTGCCGCTGGGACGGCCGGCGGAGCCTGTGGAGATCGCCCGGGCGGCGGCGTTCCTGGCCTCACCGGCGTGCGGCTATGTGAGTGGCACCGTGCTCGATGTGGATGCCGGTGGCAGCTATCGCTGAGGAACGGATGATAACGCGTCAGGGAGTGGCGCGCAGCCAGGTCTGGGAGCGGCCGAATAGCGGGATGCCGATATAGCCGCGCAGCACGAGTTTTTTGCCGCCATCCTCCAGATGCAGGGTGACGTGATAGGTGGAGCCGGTTTCGGGGTCGAGCGCGCGGCCGCCATCCCAGTGATCGCCGTCCTGATGCAGGCCGCGGATGACTTCGAGGCCGATGGTCTTCTGGCCTTTGCGGTCATCGGTGCATGTCTCGCAGGTCTTGTTGCTGTCGGCCGGGTCGGTGGTGGCGAGGATGCGGCCGCGCAACTCGCCGCCGATCTCCACGATGCGGACCAGGCTGCGCTCCTTGCCGGTGCGATCATCGAAGGTGCGCCAGTCACCGACCGGGCTGGGGGCGGCGTGGGCGGCGGAGGGTAGCAGCAGCAGCAGCAGGCACAGTGCGGTGCGGTGGGTCATTGAGCGTCACTCCTGAACTTGTGTCCGCAGCCAGGCCGGCTGCGGCACGCGGGTGGCGGCGGCGGTGCGGTGTAGCAGGCCGGGCCAGGCCTGCAGGGCGCGGATCAGCAGCGCCTGGCCGAATGGCGTGCGTCCCAGCCGGTAGAGCGTGGTGGCGCGGCTGATCGGGCGGGTGACATCGGCGGCCAGCCTGCGGTGATAGGCGGCGGGGCTTTGGCCCGCCAGATGGTGCTGCACCGCAAGGGCCGCGCTGTGCAGCGCCATCGACATGCCATCCCCGGTGAAGGAGGGGATGACACAGGCCTGATCGCCGAGGCGGAACATGGTGTCCTGATCGGTGGGCGTGTGGATGAAGCCATAGGGCACGCGCGCGATGCTGAGCGGGCGGGGCAGCAGGGATTGCGCGTTGTGCAGCCGGGCGCGCAGATGCGGCTGTTCGGCGATGAGGGCGGCGAGCAAAGCGGGCCAGGTGCCGCCCACGGAGGCCAGATGGTCGCGCCTGATCAGCAGGCAGAGATTGGCGGTCTCGCCCTCCACCAGTTGCAGCCCGGCATAGCCCTGGGCGAACAGGATGATCTCGACCGTGCCGGCAAGGTCGCGCTGCGCCTCTACGCTGAGGCGGAGATAGAGTTTGAAGCCGACCAGATCCTCCGGCTCGGTGCGGGGCTTGCGGGCGGCGCCGCGCAGATCGTGCTTGCCGGTGGCGAGGAAGTGGATGCCCGGGTCGTGGCGGGCGATTGTGACACCGCGGCGGATTTCAGCGCCGCTTGCTTCGGCATGGCGGAGCAGGGCTTCGTCCAGCACGCGGCGGGACAGGCCGATGGCGGTGAAGGGCAGGCGGCTTTCGGCCTGGCGCTGGCCGCGGATGACGCGCACGCGACTGATGCTGTGCCCGCCCATGCCGTGCGGATCAAGGCCCAGGCGGCGCACATAATGCTGGGCCTCCGCACTCAGGAAATCGCCGCAGATCTTGTCGGTGGGGCCCTGGCTGCGTTCCAGCACGACGACGCGGCGGCCGGATTGGGCGAGTTCGCAGGCGGCGGCGGCCCCTGCAAGGCCGCCGCCCGCGATCACCAGGGCGGTCATCGCAGCGCGCTCACGCAAAGACGGAACGGGATGTGGTGGCTGATGGTGGCGCTGATGCCAGAATCTGCCAGCAGTGCCTGCCAATCCGCCTTGCGGAAGCTGCGGGCGATGGAGATGGTGCCGTCGATGCGCACCAGCCGATGCCAGCGCATCAGCCGGGCCAGCAGGGGAAAGCATGTCCAGGCGAGGCGGCTGCGCTGCAGATCGGCGATGAACCAGCCGCGTTTCGCATGGCGGTCGAGCCAGCGCAGGAATGCGACCACCTGATCGTTGGTGAGGTGATGGGCGAATTGCGAGCTGACGATGAAATCGGCAGGCGGGGCCGGCACATGGGTGAACACGTCGCCGGTGATCCAGCTTATGGTCATCCCCTCCGGGGTGGCGGCCTGTGCGTGCAATGCGCTGCCGGGGTTGAGGTCGAGGCCGCGCAGATCGAGGACCAAGCCACGCTTGGTGCCCCAGCGATGGATCAGGCGCAGCAGATCGCCCTGGCCGCTCGCCACGTCGAGGACGGCAAGCCTGCTTCCGGGTGCCAGGTCGGCGGTGGCCTTCTGCAGCCAGCGCAGGATGGGGCGGTGCGTGAGGGTGAGGCGGTTGACGCGGGCGAGATCGGCAAGCGCCTGGGCGTGATCGGCGGCCGAGGTCCCGGGCTGGTCCATCCATTCCGGCTCGGTGCTGCGTGTGCTCAGATCGGCCATCAGCCGGCCTGCGCGGTGATGTGGAAGCTGAACGTCTCGGCGACCATACCGGGGCCGAACGCCATGGCGAGGCCGGGCCCGTGGGCGGATTGGGCCAGCATGCGCGCCAGCACGAACATGATGGTGGCGGAGGACATGTTGCCATGATCGTGCAGCACGCAGCGGGAGAAGCGCAGCGAATCCGCCGGCAAGGCGAGGCCCTGTTCGACCGCGTCCAGCACGGTGCGGCCGCCGCCATGCACCGCCCAGAGGGCGAAGTCCGAGGCAGCGCCGCCGCGCAGCAGGCCCGCCGGACAAAGGCTGTTCGCCTCGGCGCGCAAGGCGGTTGCGATGCGCGGCGGCACCTGCCCTGAGAGATGCATGACGAAGCCCTGATCGCCGATCGTCCAGGTGATCAGCTCCGCACTGTCCGGCAGGATGAGGGCGCGGAAATCGCCAAGCGCAATGCCGGTCGGATCGGTGGTGACGAGTGCCGCACTGGCGCCGTCGCCGAACAGCAGCAGGGACAGGGCGGTTTCGATGTCGTGGGTTTCCTGCAGATGCAGGCTGCAGAGTTCGACATTGACCACCAGCACGCGGGCCCGCGGATCGGCGCGCAGGATGTGATCGGCGGCGCGCAGGGCGGGGATGGCGGCGGCACAGCCCATGAAGCCGATCAGCGTGCGGGCCACGCTGCGGCGCAGGCCAAGGGCGGCCACGAGCTGCACATCCAGCCCCGGTGCGGTGAAACCGGTGCAGGAGGCTATGATGAGATGGGTGATCTCGGCAGGGTCTGGAGCCAGTTCCGCGATGGCGGCCAAGGCGAGGGTAAGGGCCTGGGGGCCATAGGCCGCCATGCGGGCGGCGGTGCCGGGGAAGCATCCGTTGCGGTAAAAGCCATCGGCATCGACATCACCCGAGGCGGGATCGCCCGGGCGCAGATGGGAGAAGCGGTGCGCGATGCCGGCGCGGCTGGCCATGCGGTTGAACAGCGCGCGGCTTTTTTCATCCGGCAAGGTGGCGCCGGCATAGGCCACGAAGGCGGCATGGATGTCGTGTGCCGGGGTTGCCGTGCCGATGCGGTTGATGAAGGCGCTCACGCGAGACGGGCCGGCATCGCCGCATGATGCGGGTCGATCTGGGCAGCAGACATGGCAAGGACCATTCCATGAGGTGGGCCGGCCTGGGTGTGACCGCTACGGGTGATGTGGCGTTGCGCGGCGAGTGGAAAAGGGTGCTGTCAAAAATTGCCACAGGACGGGATGCTCCGCGTGGTGCCCGACGGTTTTATTGAGCGGGCTGTTGGATGATTGCGCCGGTGTTGCAGGTTTTGGGTATTTTTCGAACTGGCATACTTCATTGATGGAAGATTTTACGAATATCCATCAGGACGGGGAGCACCGACAGATTTACGGATCATGAAGCGGTTTGGCCTTGAGCGGATCAGGGCCTGCTCTTGCGCGGGGTCATGACCCAGGGATCAGATCGAACAGCCGGCCCCAGGCGCGCAGCTGGCGGACATCCTCGGATGCGAGATGGAGGGATTTCCACAGCGCGGTTGCCACCGTGTCGAACACCGGCACGCCGCATTCGCGTTCCAGCCCGGCCGCCAGGCCGGCGCCGCGCAGATTGGTGCAGTAGATGGCCACCGCGTCGACACCCTGGGCTGCCACGGCGCGGACGGCGTGCGCGATGGTGGGTTCGTCCACCTCCGAGAAGCTGAAATTGTCGCTGATGTTCCAGTGCCGCTCGGCGGTGACGGCGATGCCGCCTGCCGCGTAATTGGCGGCGATGCGGGCCTGAACGTCTGGCGTGTAGGGGCTGACGAGGCCGAGGCGGCGCACGCCTGCGAGCGCAAGCGCCTCGTTCAGGGCGAGCACGGAGGTGGTGGCGCGGGCCCCGGTTGCGGCCTCGATCTCGCGGCAGAGACGATGGTCGGTGTCAAAGCCGAGCCAGCCCGCGGCGGTGCCGTTCCAGGCGATGGTGCGGCATCTGGCGTCTGCCAGCAATTGGGCGGCCTGCAGCATCTCAGCACCTTGGAACTGGGCCAGGGCCTGGTCGCTCAGCGCGATCTGGGTGACGCGAAATCGGGCGAAATGTGCACTGACATGCGACAGATCGGCCAGCATGGCGGAGGTCACCGGTTCCAGCACGGTGTTGGAGGAGGGCGTCAACATGCCGAGCAGGGTGCGGGACGCGGCGGTCATCATGGTCTCTCCGATATGGGCGGGGCAGTCCCCGCAAGATCCGGTCCAGGGCGGGCGGCAACCGTTTCGCCTTGTGGCAGGCGGTTTGCATTTACACCGGTCATCTTGTGTCAGAGGAAGCCAGTGATGATCACACGCCGCACCATTCTTGCCGCAAGCGCCCTTGCGGCCCCTGCCATCGTGAGCCGTGCCGCGCTGGGCCAGACGCTGCGCAAGGTGAAGCTGGGAACCGCTTTCACCACCACCACCAATGCGATGTTCCTGATGCCGGAGATGCTGAAGGCGGATGGGATCGATGCGGAGATCGTCTCGTTCCCGAGCCTGGTGCAGCGCATGCAGGCGGTGGCGACGGGGGCGGTGGATGTGGGCAATGGCGGGCTTTCCGCCACGATGCAGCTGGCGACCAAAGGGTTTCCGATGGCGGTGCTGGCCGATGGCTGCGATGGCGGCTGGATGATGCTGGCGCGCAAGGGGATCGAGAGCTTCAAGGATCTGGCCGGCAAGAAGATCGGCGTGCAGAACGGCTCGATCGGGCTGGTGAGCCTGAACTGGAAGCTGCGCACCGAGGGCCTGGCCGGCAAGGTGGAGCTGCTGTTCCTGGACAACCAGGACCAGCCGACGCCGCTGGCGCGCGGCGATATCGACGCGATCTGCTGTTTTGAGCCGTACTGCACCTTCGCCGAGCTGAACGGTTTCGGCCACAAGCTGTGGGTTCCGTATGACACGCCGATGGGCAAGACCAATCTGGGCTTCGTGGCCTCGGTGCCGATGATCAAGAAGGATCCCGGCCTGATCCGCACGCTGGTGACGGCGCATGTGAAGGCCACCAATGTGATGAAGGACAATCCGAAGATCGCGATCGAGACCACCATCAAGCAGTTCAACATGAGCCAGGAGGTGGCGGAGGCCAGCGTGAAGAACCTGTTCTACTCGGCTGATACCGGGCCTGGCTTCCAGTCCGGTCTGAAGTCGCTGGCCTCGATGATGATCGAGGACAAGATGCTCGACCGGGAGCCGGATTGGGCCGAGTTCATCAACACCAGCTTTCTCTGAGTGATGCGCATCGGGCGTTTTGTGGGGCTGGTGCCACTGCTGGGGCTTATACTGCTGTGGCAGGGTGCCGTGTGGGCGCAAATCTATCCGCCGGTGCTGCTGCCGGCACCGATGAAGGTGCTGGGCGCGTTTGGCGGCCATGGCGGGGAGATACTGGCCAACACGATGGCCAGCCTGCAGCGCGTGGCGATCGGCATTGGGCTGGCCTTTGTGGTGGGGGTGCCGGCGGGGCTGCTGATCGGGCGGTTTGCCGTGCTCGACCGGTTGTTCGACTGGTCGATCCAGACATTTCGCTCGATCCCGCCGATCTCGCTGATCCCGATGGCGATGCTGTTCTTCGGCATCGGTGACCAGCCGGCGATTGTGCTGATCTTTCTGGCCGGGCTGTGGCCGCTTTTGCTCAACACGATCTTCGGGGTGCGCGGCATCGAGCGCACGCTGCTGAAGGTGGCGGCGGCGGCCGGCGCCGGGGAGGCGTTGATCTTGCGCGACATCATTCTGCCGGCCGCCCTGCCCAACATCTTCACCGGGCTACGGCTTGCGGTGGGTGGCGGGTGGCTGACCGTGGTGACGGCGGAGATGATCGCGGTGAAGTCCGGCCTTGGGTACATGATCCTGAATGCGCAGATGACATTCCGGCCGGAGCTGATCTTTGCCGGCATCATCGTCATCGGGGTGGTGGGGCTGCTGGGCGATTTTGGGGTGCAGCGCATCCGGCGCCTGGCCTGTTCCTGGCAGGAGGGGCTGACCGCCAACGCCACATGAGCGCGCGGTTCATCGAATGCCTGGATGTGGGCAAGACCTATCAGGGGCGCAACGGCGCGGTTGAGGCGCTGCGCGGGGTGAGCCTTTCCTGTGCGGAAGGGGAGTTTGTCTGCCTGCTCGGCCTGTCCGGCTGCGGCAAGAGCACGCTGCTGCAGATGATCGCAGGGCTGGAGACGCCGAGCACCGGGCAGATCATCGTGGCGGGGCGTGAGCTCGATGGGCCGTCGCCCGCCACGTCGATCGTGTTTCAGGATCATGGCCTGTTTCCGTGGATGAGCGTGCAGGCCAATGTCGAGTTCAACATGAAGGCGCGCGGCGTGGCCCGGGCGGAGCGGCGCGCGCGGGCGGCGGAGATGCTGGATTTGACCGGGCTTGCCGGCTTCGCCGCGCGCTATCCGCATGAGCTGTCCGGCGGGATGCGCCAGCGCGTGGGCATTGCGCGGGCGCTGACCACGCGGCCGCGTGCCCTGCTGATGGATGAGCCGTTCGGCGCGCTGGATGCCCAGACGCGGGGGCATCTGCAGCGCGAACTGCTCGACATCTGGGCGCGGCAGCGCACCACGGTGCTGTTCGTAACCCATTCGATCGACGAGGCGGTGTTTCTCGCGGATCGGATCCTGGTGTTCACCCCGCGCCCAGGCCAGCTGGCGGCGGTGGTGGGCGTTGATCTGCCGCGGCCGCGCGATCCGCGCAGCGAGGGGTTCGCGGCCCTGTCGCGCCAGCTGCGCGGCATGCTGGGCACCGAAGGGGGGGCGGAATGAGGCTGCTGGTGGCCAATCCCAACACGACGCAAGGTGTGACCGATCGCATCGCCCGGGTGGCGCGCGCGGCCTGCGCGCCGGGGACCGAGATTGTGGCGGTGACGGCCGGGTTCGGTGCCGAATATATCGCAACCCGCGCCGAGGCAGTGCTGGGGGCGCATGCCACGCTGGATCTGCTGGCCAACCATGCCCAGGGCTGCGATGCCGCGGTGGTGGCGGCGTTCGCCGATCCCGGGCTTGGAGCGGCGCGGGAGTTGCTGTCCATTCCGGTGGTGGGCATGGCGGAGGCTTCGATGCTGACCGCCTGCATGCTGGGCCGGCGCTTTGCCATTCTGACCTTCGCGGTGGCGCTGGAGCCCTGGTATCAGGAATGCGTGGAGTACAATGGTCTGGCCGGGCGTTGTGCCGGGATCTTCTGCCTCGATGAGCCGTTCCAGGCGATCACCTCGGTGGCGGAGGAGAAGGCGCAGCGCCTGGTGGCCTTGGCCGGGCGTGCCATCGCGGCCGGGGCGGATGTGATCATTCTGGGCGGTGCGCCGCTGGCGGGCTTGGCGTTCGACCTCGCGGAGCAGGTGGCGGTGCCGATGGTGGATGCGGTGGCGGCGGCTGTGCGCCAGGCCGAGACGCTGGCGGCGTTGCGCCCGCGCAAGCCGGTCGCTGGCACGTTCCGCAGGCCGGGGCCGAAATCCATCACGGGAATATCGCCGGCCCTTGCGGGGTTGTTCAAAGGGTGACGGAATTCGAAAAAGCCGTTTTTTTGCACCCAAAAACAACACCCTGTCCGCCTCAATCCCTGGGAGACCCAAATGCCCTACGCCCTCACCGATGATGGTGTGCGCCTCTATTACGAGGAGGTGGGCTCCGGCACGCCGCTGATCTTCGTGCATGAATTCGCCGGCGACCATCGCAGCTGGGAGGCGCAGCTGCAGCATTTCGGCCGGCGGTATCGGGTGATCACCTATGCCGCGCGTGGCTATCCGCCGTCCGACGTGCCGGAGCATGCCAGCGCCTACAGCCAGGCGCGGGCGGCGGATGACATCAAATCGGTGCTCGATCATCTCGGCATCGACAAGGCGCATGTCTGCGGGCTGTCGATGGGCGGGTTCGCCACGCTGCATTTCGGGTTTCGTCATCCGCAGCGCGCCGTGTCGCTGTGCGTGGCCGGGTGCGGCTATGGGGCGGAGCCTGACAAGCGCGACCAGTTTCGCGCCGAGGCGGATGCGGTGGTGGCGGCGTTGCTGACGGAGGGCATGCCGGCCTTCGCCGCGCGCTATGCGCATGGACCGACGCGGGTGCAGTTCGAGGCGAAGGACCCGCGCGGCTTTGCCATCTTCAAGCAGCAACTGGCCGAGCATTCCGCCCTCGGCTCGGCCAACACGCAGCTCGGCTGCCAGAAGGAGCGGCCGTCCCTGTATCATCTGACCGCGGAGATGGCGGCGTTGACGGTGCCCACGCTGATCCTGACCGGCGATGAGGATTGGCCCTGCCTGCCGCCCGCCTTGCTGATGAAGCGCCACATCCCAGCCGCCGCGTTGTCGGTGATGCCGAATTGCGGCCACACCATCAATCTGGAGGCGCCATTTCTGTTCAACGAGATCCTGGGCGACTTCATGGCCCAGGTGGATGCCGGGCGCTGGCCGCAGCGTGATCCGCGGGCGATGGCTGCATCGATCACCGGGATGAAGTAGGCGGGAAGCGCAGGCGGGCAGGGGTGGACGTCGCTCCAGGCTCAACCGTGCATCGCCTCGTCCGCCAGTGAATTGTCCACCGCCACCTCATAGGGTGTGCCGGGCGAGACAAAGCCTGCGGAGACCATCGAGTCGAGCAGGCGCTGATAGCCGGTGCGCGGCAGCACCGGCGTTTCACCCCAGATGCCCAGCGCCTTGTAGCGCGCGCAGATGGCAATCAGCCGCGGCAAAGGCAGGGCGGGGAAATACGGGGCGGCGGCTTCGGCGAGGGCTGTTGCGTCCACGCCTTGCACCCATTGCAGGGTGCGCCACAGGGCGCGCACCATTTTCACGAATTCCGGTCGCTTCGCCTGCATCACCGCATCGCGGGCATAAAGCGTGGTGTAGGAGCAAAGGCCGCGATCGGCCGCCGCATACCAGATGTGGCAGCCCTGTTCGACGAGTTCTTCCACATAGGGCTGAAAGACCTGCACCACATCGACCTCCCCGGCGAGCAGGGCCTGGGCGTTGTCCGCCATGCTGCGCGTTGCGATGCGCTCGATCCGCGCGGGATCGGCGCCGGCCAGACGGACATCATGCTGCAAACAGAGCCAGGGGGTTGGCACCTCGCTGACACTGGCGAGCGTCAGACCCACCAGGTCGGCGGCGTTGAACGGCGCACGCGGTTCGCGTGTGACCAGGAAGAACGGATCCTTGGTCACGACCTCGGCAAAGCATTTGAAATCAGCACCCGGCACATCGCGATAGCCGGCATTCACCCGCATCGGCCCGCCCCAGCCGATATCGGCGGTGCCATTGATCAGCGCCTCCAGCGCGCGGCTGGGATCGGGGCTGGAGACGAAGCGCACCTCCACCCCTTCGGCGGCAAAGGCACCGCGGGTGAGGGCCGCGTAGAACGGCGCGTAGAACGCGCCGCGCAGGGTTTCCTGAAGTGTGATCACCGCAAATCTCCTGATGGCCGAGGCAGCGCTTCAATTGCCCGGCAGGCTTTGCGCCACGGGCAGGAACAGATCCTGCCATCTGGCCGGCATGGTTTTGATGGTGCCGGTGCGGTGCATGAAATCGGCAAAGGCCATGGTGCCAAGCGGGGCCGTGCCATAGATGATGTGCGGATCAGCCAGCACCTCCATCAACGCCTCCTTGCCGATCTTGTCGTGGGTGACGCGCAGATACAGATCGGCGGCGGCCGATCGGTCGGCGTTGATGGTCGCGATCGCCTCGCTCATCGCCTCGAACATCGCCTGGACCGCAACCGGATGTTGGCTGGCGAATGTGCGGGTGGTCCAGACATCGGTCAGCGAGGCATCGCCCATCACATCAAGCGAAGAGAGGATGGTGTGCACCGCCTTGTTGTGCAGCTCCAGATGCTCGAAGGGCGGCGAGGCGAAATGGCTGTTCACCTCACCGGTGCCCATCACCTGCACGGCCGCATCCGGGTGGCCGAGGGTGAGGGTGAGATGGTCGAATTTGTCGTAGTTCTCAGCGCCGAACTGCTTGGCGGTTGCCATCTCCAGCACGAGTGCGGCGTTGGAGATCTTCACCGAGGGCAGGGCGATGCGGTCCGCCTCCGTCAGATCGGCGATGCTGTGCACGGCGGGATCGCGGGTGTTGAGCGTGGTTGGCATGGTGGCGATGGCACCCAGGCCCAGCACCTCGTTGGGTTTGCCGTGGGTTTTGTCCCACAGCAGGATCAGACCCGGCGGTGCGCCGGAGCCGAAAGCGATGGCGCCGGACAGCAGGCCGTCATTCATCGCGGCGGCCCCTGACAGCACCACCCAGTTCACCACCAGATCGGGCTGGCCCAGGGCGCTCGCGTGTTTTTCGATCAGCTTCTGATCCTCCATCAGGATGAAGGGCAGAAACGCCACGCCGTATTGGCGGGCGATGGCGATGGTCTCGGCCCGGCTGGCGGAGAGGAAGGGGATCAGCAGCAGCACCGCCAGCAGAATATGTCTCATGCAGTGGCTCCAGACTTTGTCGTTGGCGGAAATCGCCGTCGGGGCTTGCAGGAGATGTGCCAGCAATCGTCTCAGATCGGCTTCTCGATCCTGGCCACCCAATCCTTGTACCACAGCGCCACGGCGGAGGCCGGCAGCGGGCGGGCGATCAGGAAGCCCTGCGCCTCGTCCACACCCAGGCGCTGCATGCGGCGCCAGATCTCGGAATCCTCCACACCCTCGGCGATGATGCTGAGGCCCGCGGTGCGGGCGGATTCGATGGTCTTCGACAGGAAGGCGCTGGCAGCAGGCGAATCCGGGCTTTCGCGCACCAGATCCTTGTCCAGCTTGAGGGAGGTGAACTGCATGTCCAGCAGTGCCTGATGGTCGCGAAGTGCCGGGCCCACATCGTCGATCGCAAGCTGATAGCCCAGACCGCGCAGCGTGGTGGTGGCCTCGCGCAGGCGTTCCAGCTCGGTGACCGGCCGGCTTTCGGTGAGTTCGACGATGATGCGCTCGGCCGGCATGCCGGCTTCCTTGCGGCGCTCCTCCATCCAGATCAGCGCCTCCGGGATCAGCAGCACGTCGAGCGGGAAGTTGATGGCAAGGCCCAGGCCGAAGCTGCCAAGGCGGCCTTCGCTCCAGTCGCCGAAGGCCCGGGTGATCACCGCCTGGGTGAACGGCCAGGCGAGGCCGGCAGCCTCGATCGGGGGCACGAACAGGTCCGGCAGCAGAATGCCGCGTGTCGGGTGTTCCAGCCGGGCCAGCACTTCGAGTGAGACCGGCATGCCGGTGTCCAGCCGCACCACGGGCTGGTAGCGGGTCTGGAAGCGGGCGGCCTGCAGCGCCTCTTTCAGCTCGTCCAGGCTGGGAGGGGCGAGTTTCGGCTTGCGGGGGGCGGCGGCACGGTTGAGCAGGGCACCCGCCAACAGCGGGGCGGATGGTTCAGGGACGAAGGTGATCACGTTGTTGGACGGGTGGCGGTCCAGCGTGGTGCCTTCGCCGAGCACGATGAGCGAGACGCCAAGCGACTGGCCGACCGTCATGTCGATCAGCTCCGCCATCATGGCGCCAGCGGCGGCGGGCTGCAGAAGAAGATGCGAGACCGGCGGGAAGCCGCCGGAGAGCAGGGTGATCACCTCTTCCGGGGAGCTTGCGATATGCACATTCTGGATGCCAAGCTCGCTGGCCTGGCCGCGCACGACCTCGGCCCAGCCCGGATCGTGGCCGAGCAGCACGACATTCAGCCTCTGGCGGTTGGGCGGATTGACGGCCGGCATCATCGCTCCCCGACCTGCGAGAGGTCACACCGGCAATTGCAGCATGTGTACAGCCAAAGGCCTGTCTGGGCTTTGATCCGGGCGCTTGAAAGTGTCACGGTAGGGATATCCGGTCGCGGCAGGGTTGGCACACCAGCGTCTCAGGACGCAATTCTTCAGCCACGACGCCCGACCCCAGACAACGTGTGGGTAGACGAGATGCGGTTCGAAAAAAAGCTATGTTTTGTCACGATGCTGTTTCTGAACAGTTTCGTCACCGTATGCAACTGTGCAGATGCACAATTGATCACAAATTCTCAGCACGGCGGCGTCACCGTTGCTGTGCAGACCGAGACCAGTTCCATCGATCCGCATTTCGCGCTGATCGGTGCGAACCAGGTGGTGTCGAGTCAGATTTTTGAGAGCCTGCTCAACGCGGATGACGCGATGCGCCCGGCGCCAGGTCTGGCCGATCGGTGGCAGCGCATCGCCGATGATGTGTGGGAGTTTCACATCCGCCCGGGTGCCGTGTTTCACGATGGCACGCAGGTGACGGCGGAGGATGTGCGCTTCAGCCTGGAGCGGATGCCGCACGTGCCGGGCAGTCCCGCCCCCTATGTCCGGCTGGCGGGGCTGACCAGGCGGCTGGAAATTGTCTCGCCCGACACGATACGGCTGGTGACGAATGGGTTCGATCCTTCAGTGCCCTTGCATGCGATCAGCGCATATATTGTCTCGGAGAAAGCATCTTTGGGCGCCAGCTCGGCGGATTTCAACTCCGGGAAAGCCGCAATCGGCTCGGGCCCGTGGCGGTTTGTGGCGTGGAAGCCGGGGGAGCGGCTGGATCTGGCGGCGGCCTCACCGAAGCTGGCCTTTGCCACGGCCAGCATCCGGCCGATCGCCAATGACGCCGCCCGGGTGGCGGCGCTGCTCTCCGGCGATGTCGATCTGATCGACAGCGTGCCGCCCGATGACATCGAGAAGCTGCGCGGCGATGCGCGGGTTGCGCTGTGGACGGCGCCCTCCGCCCGGCTCATCTATCTGGCGCTGGACCAGGAGCATGAGGTGAGCCCGCAAGTGGCCAGCAATGACGGCAAGCCCCTTCCCGGCAACCCGCTGAAGGACAGGCGGGTGCGGCGCGCCTTGTCGCTTGCGATCAACCGCACGCTGCTGGTCGATCGCATGCTGCATGGCGCAGGCAAGCCGGCCGGCCAGCTGGTGCCGCAGGGTTTCGTGGGCTTCGATGCCGGCATCAAGCCGGATGCCTATGATCCCGCCGAGGCCAGGCGTCTGCTCGCCGAGGCCGGCTATCCGCAGGGGTTTCACCTCACACTCACCTCGCCCAACAACCGCTATGTGCAGGACGACAAAACCGCCCAGGCGGTGGCGCAGATGTGGACGCGCATCGGTGTCGTGACGCAGGTGAACGTGCTGCCGAGCAACGCCTTCTTCGCCCAGGCGGCGAGGCGCGAATTCTCCGCCTTCCTGATCGGCTTCGGCTCCACCGCCGGCGACAGCTACACCGGCATGAGCCAGGTGCTGCACAGCTTTGATGCCGCTCACGGCCTGGGCGCGCTCAACCGCTTCCGCTTTTCCGATCCCGCGGTGGACGCGGCGCTGGAGTCCAGCCAGACCGCGCGCGACGACGCTGGCCGGCAGGCCGCCCTGGCGGATGCCGCGCGCATCGCCTTCGTGGACGACACCGCGATCATTCCGCTGCACTTTCCCGACAATGTCTGGGCCACCCGCGCCGATCTCACCTATCACCCGCTGATGCAGGAAGGCGCCATGGCCGAGCTGGTCTCACGAAAGTAAGCCCCGAAAAAACGAAAGAAAGTTTCTTTGGTTCTTTCTTTTCAAAGAAAGAACTTCTTCAAACCTTAGGGCTGGCGGCCGGAACCTTGATATCCCGCCGCAGTTGTTTTTCGCCCAGGAACAGCAGGATCGGGGCGGCGATGAAGATCGAGCTCGACGTGCCGATCACGATGCCGAACAGCATCACCCAGGCGAAGCCGGACAGCGAGCTGCCGCCGAACAAGGCGAGCGGCAGGCTGGCCAGGAACAGCGTCATCGACGTGCCGAGCGTGCGGTTCAGCGTTTCGTTGATCGACAGATCGATCAGCTCGCGCAGCGGCATGGTTTTGTATTTGCGCAGGTTTTCCCGCATCCGGTCATACACCACCACCTTGTCGTTGGTGGAGTAGCCGATGATGGTCAGGATCGCGCCCACCATCACCAAGTCGAAATCGAAGCGGGTCAGCGCCAGGAAGCCGATCGCCTTGGTCACGTCCAGCACCAGCGTCACCACGGCGCCGACCGCGAACTGCCACTCGAAGCGGAACCAGATATAGACCAGGATCATCAACAGGCTCAGCCCCAGCGCCAGCATGCCGTCCTGGAACAGCTCGGCGGAGACCGAGGCGCCGACGGCGTCGGTGCGCTCGATCTTGCTGCCCGGCTGCGATGCGTCCAGTGCCGCGCGCACGGTCGAGACCACCTGTTGCGTGCCCGCCTCGGTCGGCTGCGCCTCCAGACGGATCGCCACGTCCTGCTCGGTGCCGAAGCGCTGCACCTGCGGCTCGTGCAGACCAGCCTGGGCGAGTGCCGCGCGGATCGCGTTGAAATCGGCCGGCGCCGGCGTGTGCACCTCCATCACGATGCCGCCCTTGAAGTCGATGCCAAGGTTCAGGCCCGGATAGAAGAACAGCACCACCGAGGCGGTGGACAGGATCGCCGAGACGATCAGCCCGGCGAACCGGCCGCGCATGAAATGATAGGAGGTGCCGTCCTTGACGAGGCGGAAGGCGGGGCGAAAGAACATCGTAAGGCTTCCTTAAACCGGCAGCGTCTGCGGGCGATTGGCGCTGTACCAGCGCACCATCATCAGCCGCGCCAGCATGGTGGCGGTGAACATCGAGGTGGCGATGCCGACGGTGATCGTCACGGCAAAGCCGCGCACCGGGCCGGCGCCGAAGAAGAACAGCATCACATGGGCCAGAAACGCGGTGGCGTTGCTGTCAATGATGGTGGAATAGGCGCGCTTGAAGCCGTTCTCCATGGCGGACAGCGGCGTGCGCCCGGCATGCAGCTCCTCGCGGATGCGCTCGTTGATCAGGATGTTGGCATCCACCGCCATGCCGAGTGTCAGCAGGATGCCGGCCATGCCGGGCAACGTCAGCGTTGCCTCGAACAGCGACAGAATGGCCATCATCAGCACCAGGTTGAACACCAGCGCCACATTGGCAAACCAGCCGAACAGCCCGTAGAACACGCCCATATAGCCCATCACGCACAGCAGCCCGGCGGCGAGTGCGAAGGCGCCGGCCTTGATCGAGTCAGCACCCAGCTCCGGCCCCACGCTGCGCTCCTCCACCACGGTCAGCGGCGCCGGCAGCGCACCCGCGCGCAGCAGCACCGACAGGTCGGTGGCCGATGCCGCGTCGAACCGGCCGGAGATCTGTCCCCGCCCGCCGGTGATCGGCTCGCGGATCACGGGGGCGGAGATCACCTTGTCGTCCAGCACGATGGCAAACGGGTGATTGACGTTCTTGGTGGAAACATCGGCAAAGCGGCGCGTGCCGATCGAATCGAAGGTGAAGTTCACCACCCATTCGCCGGTCTGCGGGTTCTGCCCCGCGCGCGCATCGGTCAGGTTCGCACCATCCACCTCAACGCGCCGGCGCACCGCAATCTTGCCCGAGCCGTTCTCCATCGGCAGGAAATCCTCGCCAGGCGGCGCCACCGGCGCGTTCACATTGGCGGTCTCATCAGTCAGGCGGAAGGTCATCCGCGCGGTCTTGCCCAGCAGCTGCTTGATCCGGTTCGGATCCTCGATGCCCGGCAGCTGCACGATGATGCGCGCATCGCCCTGGCGCGAGATCTGCGGATCAACCACGCCCGTCTCATCGATACGGCGGCGCACGATCTCGATCGACTGCTCCACCGCCTGTGTGGCGCGCTCCTTCAGCCCCTGCGCGTTCAGCGTCGCCGTCAGCTGGCCACCGCCGATATCCGAGAAATCCAGATCGTTGCGGCCGGACGCGTTGGCCCCAAGCGGCGTGATGGCCGATTGCGCGGCCGAGATCTGGCCCGCGTCGTTCAGCTTGATCAGAATACGGTTCTGCTCCGGCTGCGGGGTGACCACGTAGCGGTCGATCTTGGCGTTGCGCAGGGCGGTGCGGCTGGCATCCGCCAGGCCGTCGAGCCGCTCCTTCACCACGGTCGTCATATCCACCTCCATCAGCAGATACGACCCGCCGCGCAGATCGAGTCCCAGATGGATGGTGCGCCACGGCAGCCAATTGGCAGGCGCGGTGAGCGCATTGGGCAGACAGAGCAGAATGCCCAACAGACAGGCGCCGAGCACAAGGGCGGTCTTCAGGCGGCTGAAATACATCATGCGGAAGGCTGGGCTCCGGTCGTGGGGCGCCCTCGAAGCGAAAGAGGCGCCAAGGCGGGGAGAAAGACCAGAAACACGGCCCGGGCGCAACCGGTGAGGGCGGTGGACGGCGTCCTACGGGCAATCCCGTGATTGCCTCCCGCGCGCCCAGCAGCACAACAATCGACCTTTCGTGTCATTCCGCTTGAAGCCAGGAGCTGCGTGTTGTTAAATATGACCACATTGCCGCCGTGATGACATCTGCCCGGTCTGTCAGTTGGCTGAAGCTCGCGCGCAAGGATTTCGAGATGTTTCCGCAAGGAGCGCAGGTCGAGATGGCCCGCGCGCTCACCATCCTGGCCGAAGGACGGATGCCGGACATCGCCAAGAAGCTGCAAGGCTTCGGGTCCGGGGTCATGGAACTGGCGCTGCCATATCGCGGCGATGCGTTTCGGTTGGTGTATGCGTTGCGGATCGATGAGGACATCTGGGTGATCCATGCCTTTCAGAAGAAATCGAAATCCGGGATCGGCACGCCGAAGCACGAGATCGATCTGATCCATGCCCGGCTGAAACGGTTGAGGGAGAGTCTGGCGTGAGCGATGAGGCAGAGCTGGTTCGCGGCAGCGGCAATGTGTTTCGCGATCTGGGACATCGTGACGCGGATCGGGAGCATCTGCGCGCCGTGCTGGCGGCCCGCATCATTGGTGTGCTGGACGAAGACCGGCTGACGGTGCGCCGGGCGCAGGAGATCACCGGCGTCGCCGCGGCGGATTTCTCGCGCATCCGGCAGGGCAAGCTCGCGCGGTTCAGCATAGACCGGTTGATGACGATCCTGGCCGGGTTGGGGCAGGAGGTTGAAGTCAAAGTCAACGTGCGGCCGCGAACGCCCATGCCCACCGCGGTATCACCGCAGATGGAACGCGTGGGCGGCCCATCACCCATCCCGTCTGCCGGCTGAACCGCGACGCGACCTGCCCAAACGATCCGACCAATATACATACACAAATCGTAACAAAAACGACGCAGTTCTCTCCTCAAACCCAAACCCAGATTTTGCCAAACCCCTCCCGCCGCGCCGCGGACAGCACACCGCGCGGCAGGGGAATCCGCCCAAGATCCAGCTTCACCCGCGTCTTGCGCACACGCGGCGTGCGAACCCGCTCGGGTTTCGCCACCGCTGCCACACCCGGGCGCAACGCATCCGATTCGATCGCCAGCGCCCGGCACAGCGGCAGCAGCAGCAGCCGCGCCTGCGGCGCCGCCTGCAACAGCGCCACCATCTCGTCCTGTTCCAGCACGAAGCGCAGCTGCGCCCCAAGCCCCGCCGCCTCATGTGCGCAGGCCCGCACCAGCCAGCCGAACTGACCCGGCCACACACGCGGGCCCTGCCTCAGCCGCGGCCGCATCTCAGGGCAGGGCGCCGCCGCGCTGCGCACAGCCCGCCGCCAAAGGCGTCCAGCGCGAAACCGCGCCAGCATCCGCTCCATCCGCAGCCCGATCACGCCCACCCGCCGATGGAACAGCGCCACCAGCACCGCGGCCAGCAAACCCCGCCCACCCCACGCCGCCACCCGCTCCCGCAAAGCGCCGATCACGCTTCGCAGGCTCACCAGTTCAGGAGCGGCAGGCTGAAATTCCATCGATCAGCCTGTTCCACACGCCCTGGCCCAACACAACAAAAATCACCCATCCCCGGTTGGGTGCGTTCTCAACGCACCGCCTCCCGTCACCCACCCCCCCCATTGGCGCACCCCCCTCCCGCCTGCTATCGCCCACCCCAACACAGGAGCACGCGATGAGCGAGTTGCGGATCGGGGTTGCCGGCGCCGGACATTTCGGGCGGTTTCACACGCTGAAAGTGGCCGCCTCCAAACGCGCCACGCTGTCAGGCGTCTACGACCTCAGCCCGGAGCGGGCAGCCCTCGTCGCCAAGGAAGCCGGCACCCAGCCGCTCAGCTTCGACGCCCTGCTCGACGCGTCGGACGCCGTCATCGTCGCCGCCCCCGCCGAGGCGCATTTCGACCTCGCAGGCCAGGCCCTGCGCGCCGGCAAGCACGTCCTCGTCGAAAAACCCATCGCCGCCACGCTGGAAGAGGCCGACGCCCTGGCAGCCCTGGCCATAGACCACAACCGCATCCTCCAGGTCGGCCACCTGCTGCGCTACTCCGCCGAGCACAAGGCGATCAGCGAGCGCATGAGCCGCCCCCTTTATCTGGACTGTGTGCGCATCGCCCCCTTCAAGCCGCGCGGCACCGATGTCTCCGTCATCCTCGACCTTATGATCCACGATCTGGACTTCGTGCTCTCCTTGGTGGACAGCCCGATCGCCAGCGTGGACGCCGTTGGCGCCCCCGTCGCCAGCGAGCACGAGGACATCGCCAACGCCCGCGTGCGCTTCGAGAACGGCTGTGTCGCCACCATCACCGCCAGCCGCATCTCGCTGAAAACCGAGCGCAAGATGCGCCTCTTCAGCCAGGAGGGTTACATGTCCGTCGATTTCGGCGCCCGCAAGCTGATGATGATCGGCCGCGAACGCGGCTTCCCCATCCCCGGCACCGGCGGCGGCAAGATCGAGGAGATCACCTGGAAGGATCACGACACGCTGGAGGCCGAACACGCGGCCTTCACCGCCAGCATCCTCGACGGCGCCAAGGTCCTCGTCGATGCCCAGGCCGGACGGCGGGCACTCGCCGCGGCCCTTGCCGTGACCGCCTCGATGCGCGACAGCCGCGCCGTGGCCGAGGCCAGCGGGCTGATCCGCATCTGATGCCACGCCTGGCACTGCTCGCCCTGCTGCTGCTGATCCACCCGGCCCGCGCCCAGCTGGCCCCTGCCTGGATCGGAGACTGGCAGGAGGAGAGCGGCAGAACGCACCTGTCCATCACCGCCAAAACCCTCATCGAGCGCACCGGCGGCAACACCCCCCGCCAGTACAGCTGGACCGACCGTCGCTTCACCAATATCGGCGACATCCTCGCCTGGAAGGAAAAGCCCGGCCTCTATTTCGCCTATGACCAGCAAAGCCTTGATGTCGGCGCCATGCAGGCGATCCTGCGCAAATCCTGGTCCGAGATGGAGGCCAGCCGCCACACCAGCCAGGCCAGATCCGCCTACGAGGCCGTGCTCCGCCAGATCGCCGCCATCACCCCCGGCACCTACCGCCGGCTGCGCCGCTTCTGCGTGCAGGCCAGGAACGCCGAAGCCGATTGCAACGAGCCGGACCAGGATGTGTTCCTCATCCTGGATGGCGATCACCTGGTCGAACTCAAGCTCTACCAGGTGGCACCGGAGGACAGCGCGCTGCATGTCTTCCGCAAGGCACACGCCAAGCCCGGCAACCGGCCCGGCTGAGCCAGAGCCCCGCAACCGGTCGCCCCCGCGCCGTGTGAAGCTTTGATGTCGACAAATCTTGTGATTGGGCGCCCCGATACGCGTCCTATATTGTTCCTGTATCGTTTTGGACTGGCCGCATCCAAGGTCGCCACAGCCAAAAAAGGGAAGGGGACTCTCATGCCGATCACCACGCTGCGCTATGTGGGCATCACACCCACCGACAACGCCGCCGCCGCCGCCCGCGCCACCGAGATCGCGACCGCCTTCGCCGATTTCATCAAGGCAGCCCAGGCCAGCCTCGACATCGCGATCTACCATTTCAACCTGTCTGGCGCCGAGGCCCCCATCGTCCTGGGCGCGCTGCAGGACGCCGTCGCCCGCAACGTCACTGTCCGCGTCGCCTATTACGACGAGAAGCCGCGCGGCGACAAAACCATGTCGCATCACGCCCTGGGCGGCGGAGACTGGGAGCCGGATGGCCTGGCGCCGCTCGCCGCCACCGGCGTGCAGATGAAGCCGATCTACGGCCTCACCTTGGAGACTCTGCCGCCTGGCGTCACCGAACGCCCGGTCGAAGGCTCCAACCTCATGCACAGCAAATACATGATCGCCGACCAGAAATCGGTCTGGACCGGCACCGGCAACTTCACCACCGAAGCCTGGAGCCTGCAGGACAACAATTTCGTTCTGTTCTCCGACGAGCCGCAGATCGCCGAATATTACGGCGATGACTTCTTCGATCTGTGGAACAACGGCACCATCCTCAAATCGGGCACGAATGACCGCGCCAGGCTCACCCTGAGCGCCGTGGACGTGGAGGTCGATTTCTCCCCGGGCGATGGCATCGACATCGAAGGCGATCTGGCCGATCTGGTCAGCAACGCCCAGTCCAGCGTGCAGGTCGCCTCGATGGTGATCTCCTCCGCCCGCTTCATGGACGCGCTGATCGCAGCCAAGGCCCGCGGCATCGCCATCTCCGGCATCTATGACGAAGGCCAGATGGACATGGTCACTCAGGATTGGGACCGCGCGGTTCGCAAATCCGGCTCCGCCAAATCCCAGGCCAAACTCGACCAATGGAACCAGGTCAAGACCAGCCTCGTCGCCAAGCACTCCCGCCGCTACAGCCCGCATGCCGACACCAGCAAACTCAACTTCATGCACTGCAAAACCCTGGTGGTCGACAGTCAGATCGTGCTGACCGGCAGCTTCAACTTCTCCGAAAACGCCGCCCGCAATGCCGAGAACATCGTCATCCTGCGCAATCCCGGCATCGCGTCGGATTTCGCCGCCTATATCAGCAAGCTGGTCGACACCTACAAATAACCAGGAGACCTCACATGAGCCGTCATGGTGTTTATGTCCCACCGCCGCCGGTCAACGGCCACCCTGTCGACGAGCTGGATTACGGCCTGTTAAAGGCGCGTCTGAAGTTCGTGGCGCCCTTCGACAAGAGTTATGAGGGACAGCCCCATTACATTCTGCGCATGGAAGCCAATGGTTGGCCTTTCAATGTCTCCGTGAACTCCGCCTCCGCGATCGCCGGTGACAATGGTCAGGAGCAGGTCCTGATGGTCCTGTATGAAGACTACAACCACGACATTCTCCGCCAGCTGGAAGCTTTGCCGGAGGGGCTGCACCGCGTCGGTTTCCCAAAACTTGATTACCTGCGCACCTCCGGACTGTTGAAAATCTCTGATTTGAAGCCGATCCCTGACATTCAACAGTCAACGCCAGATTATGATGTCAACGACGAGTATAACAGAGTACTCGGCATCGACACCAAGAAGGGCGGGGAGACGCAAAAGTTCTTTAACGGCACGACTTCCAGCAATCGCACCTTTTATCCGAATTCTGACGATACCATTTGGATCTATGCCTTCGGGTTTATCTATCGAACCAATGACGGCCTGCACCAAACCCACATGAACCAGGGCAACCCGCGCGGCTCCTACGACAAGGAAAACGGCGTCTCCCAGGACGGCGCCGTCATCATCCAGCGCAACGGCAAATACGCCGCCTTCTTCACCGCCTTCCAGACCCAGGAAGTGCCAACCGATGACAGCACCGGCTATCCGCTGAACACGGCTCGCCCGCTCAGCGCATAACCCACCCGCCATCCCGGCACGCTGCCTGATCCGCCGACCGGATCAGGCAGCGCCACAGCTCAACCCAATATGCGTGCCAATCGGAATCGATTGCCATTTGCCGCATTTACGTTTCCTCACAATCTCGCATTACTTTCATTTAAATAAACCCCAGGAATATCTCTCGGCAAATTGAACTCAGGCACCGCATGACTGTGCCATACTCCAGCATCGTAACGTCATCAAAAAGCGAAGCAGGGTTCACCGCCAATGCCGGATGTGCCTCAGGTGTTCATCGATCTCCCGTCCCGCGCAACAGTCGCATCCACCCCCAGGCGGCCGGCTCCCAGCCGCCCCATCCCCGGCGGCGAACGCCCCAAATTGCGCGGCAGATCGCATCTCATCGACCATGTCACCCGCCTGCCATCCCGGCAGCACTTCCTCGAAGACATGGAAACCCGCCACACGAACTGGCAATCCCAGTCCGCCCTCGTCCTCGTCACCATCGCCGAGGCCCAGCATTTCAACCACATCCTGCGCGCCCTCGGCCACGCCTTCGCCGACGATCTCGTCCGCGCCGCAGCCGCCAGACTGGCCGAGGCCGTGCCGGACGGCAGCATCCTCTACCATGTCAGCATGCTCGGCTTCGCCTTCCTCACCCCGTTGGAAGGAGAGGCGATCAACCCCGAAGTGCCCGAAGCCCTGGTGCAGGCCTTCACCCAACCGATCATGTGCGGCGACGTCGCCATCGCAACCCGCATCGCCATCGGCGTGTTCTGCCCCGGCACCACCATCGTCAGCGCCTCCGAAGCCCTGCGCGCGGCCCTCGCCGCCGCCCAGGACAGCCGCGGCACCGCCGAAGGCTGGGCCTATTACCACCGCGACACCGACGTCGCCCACCAACGCGCATTCCAGCTGCTGGCCGATCTCCGCCTCGCCATCAGCTGCCCCTCCGAACTCTCCATGGTCTACCAACCACGCGTGTCCTTCGCCACCGGCCACGCCGAAGGCGCCGAAGCCCTCATCCGCTGGACCCACCCCACGCTCGGCCCGATCTCCCCGGTCGAGTTCATCCCCCTCGCCGAAGCCACCGACCTCATGACCCCACTCACCTGGCGTATCATGGACGACGTGCTCGGCTTCATGTCCGGCTGGCCGCGCAGCCTCCACCACCTGCGCATGTCCCTCAACATCTCGCCCAGCTCCCTGCACAACCCAGGCTTCGCCGACCACCTGCGCGCCAGCCTCATCCGCCACAACGTGGCGCCCCACCGCATCGAACTGGAACTCACCGAAGGCAGCCTCACCAGCTCCGAAACCACCGTCCAACAGCAACTCGCCCGCATCCGCGACATGGGCATCTCAGTCGCCATCGACGATTTCGGCACCGGCTACAGCAATTTCGAAATGCTGGTGCGGGTGCAGGCCCAGGTCATCAAACTCGACCAATCCTTCATCCGAACCATCGACAAAGGCGGCCGCGAAGCGGAAATCACCCGCCGCCTGATTGCCATGGGCCACGCACTCGGCTTCCAAATGGTCGCCGAAGGCATCGAAACCAAAGCCATCTTCGACCTGCTCGGCGAATGGGGCTGCGATCAGGCCCAAGGCTACCTGCTCAGCCGACCCCTGCCGGACGACGCCCTGCTGGACTGGCTCTCCGACCAAACCAGCGACCGACTGGTGGCCTGACTCGGTGGGGAAGATGGACAAGGCAAGGGGCTCCGCCCCTTGACCCCGCCAGGGACAGGGGTCCCTGGACCCATTCCTTGAAGGTCTGAAGGAAA
>CAIYCW010000134.1 GCA_903924855.1 uncultured Rhodospirillales bacterium
GACAAGGCTCAACCATTTGAGGTCCAGGGGCTCGGCCCCTGGCGGGGGTCGAGGGGGCAGAGCCCCCCGCCTTCCTTTCCCTCATGTCTCATCCTCAGGCGCCACAGCAATCAGCGCCCGAGGGTTCAGCAGTTCATTCCCACGGCATCAGGGAGGCGTGGATCACGTTCGGCACGCCGGCGTTGCCGACCGAGCGGATGGCGAGGTCGACCTCGTTGAGGCCGAATTTGTGGGTGGTGATCTTGGAGAGATCGAAACGGTTGGAGGCGATCTGTTCCAGGGCCAGTTCGCAGGCGCGATAGGAGTGGCCGCGGGCGCTTTTCATGGTGATGGCTTTCACCGTCATCTTTTCGAGCGGGAAGTTCGGGAACTCCTTCAGCTCGCCCTGCACCAGGATGGTGCCGGCCTTGCGCTTCAGCGCCTCGATGCCGAGCAGGATCGGCGTGGTGCCGGCGCCTGCGGTGCAATCGAGCGAGATATCAACGCCGCGGCCGCCGGTGATTTCCATGATGCGTTCGATCGGGTTTTCCACCGACACGTCGATCACGTAATCGGCGCCGAGTTCCTTGGCCACCTGCAGGCGGGCGGCGTCCTTGGAGGTGCCGGTGACGATGATCAGCGAGGCGCCGGCCTGTTTGCAGATCACCGTCTGCGACAGGCCCTGCTGGCCGGGGCCCTGGATCAGCACGGTGGAATTGTAGCCGACGTTGCAGTCGAACAGCGACCATTCGACGCCATTGGCCATGGGGGTGACGAGGCCCGCCAGTTCCGGGGTGACGCCGGCCGGCACGCGGTGGATGACGGCGTTCCAGGGCAGGTAGACATATTGCGCGAAGCCGCCCCAGAGATGCGGCGCCTTCTCGGCGGAGGTGTAGCCATAGCGGATGGCGTCCGGGTTGGTGCGCCAGTTGGTGTTCTCGCAATGGCGGTATTCGCCTTTGTGGCACCACTCGCATTTGCCACACATCACGTAGTGTTCGACAAACACCAGGTCGCCTTCCTTGAAGCCCTTGCGGCGGGTGAACTCGCGGCCGGCCTTGGCGATGTAGCCGATGTTCTCGTGGCCCATGATGGTGGGCTTGTCATTCGGTGGGGTCTTGTAGAGCTTGACGTCGGTGCCGCAGATGCCGGCCACCTCCATCTTCAGCAGGGCCGCGTCATCGGCGATCTCCGGCATCGGATATTCGCGGATTTCGGTCTTGCTCGGCCCTGTGCGGACGGCAGCGAGTACCTGTTGCACCATGTCTAGTGTCCCCTTGGTCTTGTTGAAGCTGGAGTGATGCCATAGCTCTGGGCGGGCCCGGGGCGGATGGCGGATTTTGAATGATGACGATGGTCTGGTCGCAGAAGCGCAGCACCGAGATATTGCAGGCGTTGGAGCGTGTGCGCGGCTGGACGCGTGCGCGGTTTTCGCTGCCCGCGGAGGCTGTGGTGTTCGTCACCGAGTTGGCCTGTGGCCAGCCCGGCTGCCCGCCGCTGGAAACGGTGATCGCCTTCTGGTCGGCCCCTGGTGTGCGCCACCAGTTCAAGCTGTTCAAGACCGTGCAGGAGGTGGTGGAAGACGATCTGCCGCCCTGGTGGATGAAGAACGCCCTCATCGCCGAGGAGGACGAGATCAGCTGCTGCTGATCCCGCCGTCCCGCTGAGCTGCGTTCCCCCCGCCCGCATCAGGCCGCTTTCGCGGGCTTGCCACGCGCGGTGAGGAACTTGTCCAGACGCGGATAGACGCGCCGGGCATTGCCCTCGAAGATCTTGTACTGAGCTGTCTCGTCCAGGTTGAGCTGGTCGAAATACCGCTTGGTGTCGTCGTAATGGTGACCCGTCTCCGGATCGATGCCCTTCACCGCGCCCAGCAGTTCGGAGGCGAACAGGATGTTGTCCACCGGGATCACCTTGGTCATCAGCTCGATGCCCGGCAGGTGATAGACGCAGCTGTCGAAGAACACGTTGTTGAGCAGGTGCTCGGTCAGCAGCGGCTTCTTCATCTCCTGCGCCAGGCCCCGGTAGCGGCCCCAATGGAACGGCACGGCGCCGCCGCCATGCGGGATGACGAATTTCAGCGTCGGGAAATCCTTGAACAGATTGCCCTGGATCAGCTGCATGAACGCCGTGGTGTCGCCGTTGATGTAGTGCGCGCCGGTGTAGTGTGCCGCCGGGTTGCACGACGCGGTGACATGGATCATCGCCGGCATCTCGTGCTCGACCAGCTTTTCATAGATCGGATACCAGGCCCGATCGGTCAGCGGCGGCTCGGTCCAGTAGCCACCGGACGGATCGGGGTTGAGGTTCACGCCGAGGAAGCCCAGCGAGGCGAGGCGGTCGATCTCCGCCACGCAATTGGCCGGCGGCTTGCCGGGGAACTGCGGCAACTGGCCGACAGGTGCGAAATTGTCCGGCAGCAGCTTGCAGATGCGGTCGATCAGGTCGTTGGACATCCGCGTCCAGACATGCCCGATCTCCTCATTGCCCACGTGATGCCCCATGCCGGAGGCGCGCGGCGAGAAGATGGTGAGATCGCTGCCGCGGTCGCGCTGCATCTTCAGCTGCGGCTCGACGGATTTCAGCAGCATCTCATCGGTGATGCCCAGCTCGGTGGTGGCCGGCTTGCGCATCGCATCGGCGAGGCCCGCCAGCTGCTTGTCGCGGAAGGTGAGCAGCGGCTGCGGCTCGGTGGTGTAGTGGCCGTGAATGTCGATGATCATATGCGTGTTCCTCGCCCCTGCGTCTGCTCAGATTTTCTCGAAAATCTCGTCCACCGAATAGAGGCGCGAGGTGATTTTCTGATCCGCGCAGAACCCGCACAGCAACTCCAGCGAGCGGCGATTGGCCTCCAGCCCATAGGCGGGCGGCGGGGCCGCGCCATTGGCCACCGCCACGCGGCGGGCCTCCTCGCACACGTCAAACAGCTCCCGGCCGAGCCAGGGGTGTTCTTGCAGCAGATGCGTCTTCACCGTCAGCACGTGGTTGACCGGGAACATGCCGGTCATGGACGTCCACTCCCGCGCCACGCGCTCGGCATCAGGCACCAGGGTGCGGATGCCGGTCGGATCGACCTCGCGCTCGCCCATGATCGCCACAAGCTGGCCCTCGTTCATCAGCTCGCGCAGACCCTTGCCGCTGGTGTTGCGGGTGGTGATCGGCGGGTCGACATATTCCGCCACATGGGCGTCTTCCATGGTGAGCCAGTTGATGCTGTTCAGATCCACGCCGTATTCGGTGGCCAGCACGCCGCGCACCCACACGCCCGAGGTCTGGCCATAGGCGCGCACGCCGACACTTTTGCCCTCCAGGCCCTTGGGTCCATCGAGCGTCGAATCCGCCGGGCACACCAGGTTCTCATGCGGCAGTCGGCTCCACAGCGGAATGGCGATCGCGCGCAGCGGCTTTTTGAAATCATGCGCCAGCATGTGGTTCACCACCGCCATCTCGGACACGTCGAGCGACATGTCACGGATCATCGCGCGGAACGCCTTGGGCATCGGGTCGTATTCGACAAATTCCAGATTGAGGCGGGAGGAGGTGACGGTGCCATCCTTCAACGGCTTGCAATGGGCATGCTTGCCCAGCGAAATCTTCAGCGTCAGCTTCTCAGCCATCGTATTCCCTCCGGTTTGTGCGCCTGTTGAACACTTGGTGCACAATTCGATCAAGCTGCCGCACCATGTCCCAACTCAGCCCGCGCGCCAAGAGGGGGAGGCGGATCGGCCTGCGCCAGCCTGCGACGAAGGCCGGTTCAGTGGCTGAGGTGGCCTGACGCGCCAAAGGCGGTTGCGATCGGCGAAATAAAAAAGATTACCGAGACATGACCGAAAAATTGCCCCTATGTCGCAGCCCTGATGGCCCGTGCAGAACAGGGCCACGGGCTGTGCGGCAGGAGGGGCGAAAATAAAATTCATCAATGCAGCCCTCCAGAGGCCACGCCACGACGTCCTGATCCCGCGGCGCGCCGCGATATACCGCATTCCAGGACTGGCTTTCTGCACGGCAGATCACACAAACAGGCCGGAATGCCGATCGCGGCGCTGGCCATGAACGCTTGCTCCAACCATCACACGGACACCTGATCCCATGTTTCAACAATTGCTCACCCCGGTGGGTGACAGCCTCGGGCTGTCCTTTCTCGTGGCCGTCCTGCCGGTTGCGGTCGTGCTCGTGCTGCTCGGCATTTTCCGCCGTCCGGCGTGGCAGGCGGCGCTGGCCGGCCTGATCACGGCCCTGCTTGTGTCGGTCACCGCCTGGCAGATGCCGGTCTGGCTCGCCCTCAACGCGGTCGCCAACGGTGCCGTGTTCGCCGCCTGGCCGGTGATGTGGATCGTGGTCAACGCCCTGCTGCTCTACAACGTCGCGGTCAAATCCGGCCGGTTCGATGCGTTCCGCGTCTGGGTGATCGACCACCTGCCCAATGATCGCCGCATCGTGCTCGTGGTGATCGGCTTCTGCTTCGGCGCGCTGCTCGAAGGCGTCTCCGGTTTCGGCACTCCGGTTGCCATCACCTCCTCCCTGCTGATCCTGGTCGGCTTCGAGCCGCTTGAGGCGCTGGTCTTTGTGCTGATCTTCAACACCGCACCGGTCGCCTTCGGCGCTCTTGGCGCGCCGGTCACCGTGCTCGGCGCCGTCACCGGCCTGCCGGCGGATGCGCTGGGTGCCATGATCGGCCGCCAACTGCCGGTGATGGCGCTGATCCTGCCGTTCTACGTCATGGGCGTCTATGGCGGCATGCGCTCGGTCAAGGCGCTGTGGCCGGTGTTGCTGGTGTCCGGCGGCAGCTTTGCCGTCTCGCAGTTCATCACCTCCAACCTGCTCGACTACGCCCTGACGGACGTGCTGGCCTCGCTCGGCTCGCTGGTCTGCACACTGCTCTTCCTGCAGCTCTGGAAGCCGGTGCCGGATGCCGAATTCGCCATCAAGCGCGACCTCGCCGCCGAGCGGCGTGCCACCGAGGCGGCCGGCGCCAGCTCCGTGCCGTCCTGGCAGGGTTGGCTGCCCTGGCTGCTGGTCTCCGCGGTGGTGATCATCTGGACCCATATGAAATGGTTCGCCATCGGTCAGCAGGCGATCAACTGGCCTGGCCTGCACAACGCGATCTCGATCACGCTTTATGGTGGCAAGCCCTATGCGGCGGTCTATGTGTTCCAGCCGCTCGGCACCGGCACGGCCATTCTGATTGCAGCCATGCTGACGGCCCTTCTGGTGCGCCTGCGCCCGGGACAGTTCATCGCCTGCATCGGCACCACCATCAAACAGGTCTGGCTTGCCGTCGTCACGGTGATGCTCATCGTGGGCCTGGCCTATCTGATGAACTATGCGGGCCTCGCCTACACCATGGGCAAGGGTGTCGCCTCCACCGGCCAACTCTTCATCCTGCTCTCGCCCTTCCTGGGCTGGATCGCGGTGATGCTGTCCGGCAGTGACACGTCGGGCAACGCGCTGTTCGGCAATCTGCAGGTGGTGGCGGCGCGCCAGCTCAATCTCAACCCAGTGCTGATCGCCGCCACCAACTCTTCCGGTGGCGTGATGGGCAAGATGATCTCACCGCAGAACATCGCAACCGGCGTCTCGGTCACCAACCTCAAGGGCCGCGAGGGGGAGGTGTTCGCCCGCACCTTCTGGCACTCGATCATCCTCACTCTGGTGCTGGGCGCCCTTGTCGTCGTCCAGCAATTCGTCATCCCCTGGGTGATTCCGGTGGTGGCGGGCTGACGAATACAAACGCCGGGGCGCTGCAATCCGCGCCCCGGCTTTGGCGGCCGCCTCCCATCAGGGCGCGCCCAGCAGCCGCAGCCACGCGGCGAGTGCGGCGAGAACCATCAGCAGCACCGGCGGCGTGATGATCAGTCCCACCCGCATATACTGGGCCCAGCTGATGCGCTGCCCCTTCTGCGCCAGCACATGCAGCCACAGCAATGTGGCCAGGCTGCCGATCGGGGTGAATTTCGGGCCGAGATCGCAGCCGATCACATTGGCATAGACCATCAGATCGCGGATCGCAGGCGAAAGCCCATGCGCCTGCTCGATCGCCAGCGAGCCGATCAGCACGCTGGGCAGATTGTTCATCACCGAGGACAGCAGGGTCGCGCCGAAACCGGTGCCGATCGCAGCCGCCCAGGGGCCCTGGCGGCCAAGCCAGATCAACCCCCGCGCCAGCTCCGCTGTCAGCCCCGCGTTGCGCAGGCCGTAGACCACCAGATACATGCCCAGGCTGAAGATCACGATCTGCCACGGCGCGCCGGCCAGCACGTGGCGCACCCGCACAACCGCGCCCCTGCCACCGCGATGCCAACGCCCGGCGATCACCAGCAGCACCAGCGCCGCCGCACAGGTGACCGCCGAGACCGGTACCCCCAGCGGCGCCAGCACGAAATACGCCACCATCAGCCCCGCCAGCAGCGGAAACGCCGCGCGAAACACCGCCTGGTCGCGGATCGCCGTCATCGGCTCCTCAAGGTCGGCGCCCGAATAGTCCAGCGCGATCTCCCGCCGGTAATAGAGCCACAGCACCAGCAGCGTCGCCAGCAGCGCCGCGAGATCCACCGGCACCATCACCGCCGCATAGCGGTCGAACGGGATCGCGAAGTAGTTGGCGCTGACGATGTTGACCAGGTTGGAGATCACCAGCGGCAGGCTGGTGCTGTCGGCCACGAAGCCGGTGGCGATCACGAAGGCCAAGGTGGCGGATGGGCTGAATTTCAGCCGCAGCAGGATCGCCATCATGATCGGGGTCAGCAGCAGCGCCGCCCCGTCATTGGCGAACACCGCCGAGATCGCGGCCCCCAGCAGGATCACCAACACAAACAGCCGCCGTCCGCGCCCGCCGCCCCAACGCGCCACATGCAGCGCCGCCCAGTGAAAGAACCCCGCCTCATCCAGCAGCAGCGAGATGATGATCAGCGCCACGAAGGTGAAGGTCGCATCCCACACGATATGCCAGACGGTGGGGATGTCGTGCAGGCCGATCGCCCCCGAAGCCAGGGCCATCCCGGCGCCGGCCAGCGCCGACCAGCCGATGCCAAGCCCCCTCGGCTGCCAGATCACCAGCACCAGCGTCGCTACGAAGATGGTCAGGGCAAGCATCGTAAGAACCGGCTTTCAGACTGTGGCAGGGTTGCCCGCAGATCGTGACGCGGCATCCATCGGCAGCAGATAGGCCAATGCCAGGCACGCCACCAGAATTGCAGCCACCTTTCGCATCAGGGCGCCAGACGCAAAAAAGGCCGCCTTTCGGCAGCCTATCCACAAGCCAATCAACATCTTGAGACCATCTGGAGCGGGCGAAGGGATTCGAACCCTCGACCCCAACCTTGGCAAGGTTGTGCTCTACCCCTGAGCTACGCCCGCAAACCAGATCGTGTCGCCATTTGGCGAGGTGCGGCTTCTAGGCAAGATTTTCGGAGGACGCAAGAGGCTTGTTGAAGCCCATCGCGCACAACACTTGCTGATGACGATAAATCGTGGCTTCTCCCTCGCCCACACACCGAAACCTCAAGGCAGCACCCAGCTGTGCGCCCAAGACAAGGCAGGCTTTCCATGGACCACCTCATCGGTCAGACCCCGACTGCGTCCCACGCCGGTGACGCCATGATCATCGATGGCACCGAGGCCGGCTTCATGGCCGAGGTCGTCGAGGCCTCGCGTGCCATGCCGGTGCTGGTCGATTTCTGGGCCAGCTGGTGCGGCCCGTGTCGCCAGCTGACCCCAACCCTGGAAAAAGTGGTCCGCGCCGCCGGCGGGCGCGTGAAGCTGGTCAAGATCGACGTGGACAAGGCGCCAGGCCTCGTCTCCCAGCTCACCCGCATGGGGCTGCCGCTGCAATCCATCCCCACCGTGGTGGGCTTCTGGCAGGGCCAGATCGCCGATCTGTTCCAGGGTGCCCAACCCGAATCGGAGGTGAAGCGCTTCATCGAGGCGCTGCTCAAGCTCGGCGGTGCCGCCATGCCGTCAGCCGATCTGATCGCCGAAGCCAAGGCGGCCCTCGAAGCCGGCGATCTGGACGCGGCTGGCGGCGGCTTCGGCACAGCCCTGCAGCAGGATCCGGAAAACCCGGAGGCCTGGGCCGGCCTGGTTCGCACCCTGCTCGCCATGGGCAATGAGGGCGAGGCCGAGGAAGCGCTGTCCCAGGTGCCGGAAAAAATCGCCGATCACCCGGAAATCGCCGGCGCCCGCAGCGCCCTGGCCCTGGCCGCGGAAGGCCGCGCCGCCCAGGCCCAGCTCTCCGCCCTGGAGGCGCGCCTGACCGCCAACCCTGGCGATCACGCCGCGCGCTACGATCTCGCCACCGCCTTCAACGCAATGGACCGTCGCGAAGAAGCCGCGGACAGCCTGCTTGCCATTCTGCGCGCCGACCGCACTTGGAATGAAGGAGCCGCCCGCTTGCAGCTCCTCAAGCTGTTCGAGGCCTGGGGGATCGATGATCCCACCACGATGGCCGCGCGCCGCAAGCTGTCTGCCCTGCTGTTCAGTTGACCCTCACACGGGATCGGTCCGGGAAATGCCAACCACGCTGCCAAGGCTCGAGGCACTGCCGGAGATCTTTCCGGTCTTTCCGCTGTCGGGCGCATTGCTGCTGCCAGGCGGCCAGCTGCCGCTGAACATCTTCGAGCCGCGCTACCTCGCGATGGTGGAGGATGCCCTGGCCTTCGGGCGGGTGTTCGGCATGATCCAGCCGGATTACAGCCAGCCGGCCGGCGAGAACGGCCCGGCGCTGTTTCGCGTCGGATGTCTGGGCCGGCTGACCAGCTTCAGCGAAACCAATGACGGCCGCTACCTCATCACCCTGACCGGGGTCGCCCGCTTCGAGATCATCTCCGAGGCGGAGATGCGCCGCGGCTATCGCCGGGTGCAGGGTGATTTCCACCGCTTCTCGGACGAGCAGCACGCCGAGCATCCCCCCGTCGATCTCGGCCGGGACGCGCTGCTCGCGGCCCTGCGGCATTACTTCACCCATCGTGGCTTCAGCGCCAACTGGGAGATGATCGAGACCATGCCGGACCCCGAGCTGATCACCAATCTCGCCATGGTCTGCCCGTTCGATCCGCTGGAAAAGCAAGCACTGCTGGAAGCGCCGAGCCTGCTCGAGCAGGCCGAGACCCTGCGGACCCTGCTGCAGATCGACACGCACGAGCCGCCGCCCGCGCCCGATGCGGCAAAGCCCAACCGCCGCCTTGCCAGCTGAGGGTTGAAACCCTTGCAGAACCTGAAAGCCTGAGATGAACGCACCCCAGACCCCGGTCGATCCGCGCCTGTTGGAAATCCTGGTCTGTCCGCTCACCCGGACGACACTGGATTATGATCGCGAAGCCGGCGAGCTGATCAGCCGCGCGGCAGGTCTCGCCTACCCGATCCGCGACGGCATTCCCGTCATGCTGCCCGATGATGCGCGCCGGCTGGACACGCCCTGACTGTCACGCGGCCATCCGCCTACAGCAGATGGCCGAACCGCGCCGCCTTGGTGGACAGATAGCCGTCATTGACGCCGTTCGGCTCGATCCGATGCGGGGCGCGTTCGGCAACCTCGATGCCACAGGCGGCCAGCGCCTCCACCTTCACAGGATTGTTGGTCAACAGCCGCACGCGCGGGATGCCCAGCTGTTCCAGCATGGTGGCGGCGATCAGGAAGTTGCGCTCATCCGCCCCCCAGCCCAGCGCCCGGTTCGCATCCAGCGTGTCCAGCCCGCGATCCTGCATCGCATAGGCGCGCAGCTTGTTCACCAGGCCGATGCCGCGGCCCTCCTGCGCCAGATAGAGCAGCACGCCGCACCCATCTTCCGCCATGCGGCGCAGCGCGCCCCGCAGCTGCGGCCCGCAATCGCAGCGCAGGCTGCCCAGCAGATCGCCGGTGAAGCATTCCGAATGCACCCGCACCAGCGGCGCCTCGGCCCCCTCTGGCCTGCCCACGATGATCGCCAGATGCTCGATTCCCGAATCGGGCGCGCGGAACGCTACCACACGGGCATCGGCCGCATCCTCCAGCGGCACCGCCGCCTCCGCCACCCGCACCAGATTGGCCCCGGCGATCTGCGGATAGGCGAGCACATCCTCCACGGCCACGCTCAACAGATCGAGCGCTGACCAATCCTGCGGTGCCGAGGCCATCGGCGCCACCACCACGGCCGGCAGCAATCGTGCCAGCTTTGCCAGGGCCAGGGCGGCCTCCGAATCGGTGGGGGCCGCGACACGGACCGGCGGCTCGGGCAGCAATTGTGCAACGGTCGGGTCTGCCATGCTGCGCAGCGCCTGCGGCTGCAGCAGGGCAGCGGGAAGGGCGATCGCCTGCACGCCCGCATCGCTGCCGCCCAGCAGCACCGCGGCACGGCTCTGCGCCAACACCAGCACCGGGCCGCCCTGGGTCAGCTTCGACATCAGGCCCAGCCCCGCGGCGCCCGCCGTCTCCGCCGGCAGCAGCAACAGGCTCTGCGCGCCCAGCAGCACCACCGGCATCCCACGGCGCAGATCGGCGCAGGCCCGATGCACCGCGCGCTGGCCGCGGATGATCTGGTCAGACGGGCGTGCCGCCTGGCCCGAGACGGAGGAGGTCGATGCGGCAGAGCGAGGCATATGGTTCATGATCCAACCGGTGCGCAACGTGATGAGGCAGGCAAGCAGAAAATCCAACACGACACGTCTTGATGCGACATGACACAGCCATACCGCGAACGCATCATCGCCCGCCTGATCCTCAAATGTGCCTGTTCCGTCACACCACAAGCACCGTTACACTGGTATCACCTCCTGGCCAGAGCTGCTGAAATGTGATGGCTGCCGGGTATCAAATGTTGGGCACTTGGCATGGCAGCCTTGCGCGACGCCGGGGGGCAGGCTACGCGGACTCTTATCTCATGTTCGCGCCGCCGCGTTGTGAATTGCGTGAAGGAAGAAGTGCATGTCGGGCGGTCGCCCCATTCTGATGGTCGATGATGATGTCAGCCTTCGTTCGATGCTCACCGAGCAGTTGACGATGGATGGGGAATTCACGCCAACCGAGGCCGGCAGCATTGCCGAGGCCGAGGCCCTGTTGCTCTCACCGGACAGTCATTTCGACGCACTCATCCTCGATGTGTCATTGCCCGATGGTGATGGTCGCGATCTGTGCAAGCGGCTGCGGCAGAACGGCCTCAAGCTGCCGATCATCATGCTCACCGGCGCGGATGACGAGACGGATGTGGTCCGTGGCCTCGATTCGGGTGCCAATGACTACATCGCCAAGCCGTTCCGTCTCGGAGAGCTGCTCGCACGGCTGCGCGCCCAGCTGCGCATCTTCGAGAACAGCGAGGACGCCGTCTTCATCATCGGCCCCTATCTGTTCCGCCCCTCCGCCAAGCTTCTGCAAGACCCGGTGCGCAACAAGCGCATCAGGCTTACGGAAAAAGAGGCGTCGATCCTGAAATTCCTCTATCGCAATGGCGCCACCCCGGTGGCCCGCCAGGTGCTGCTCAACGAGGTCTGGGGCTACAACGCGTCGGTCACCACCCACACGCTGGAAACCCATATCTACCGCCTGCGCCAGAAGATCGAGCCGGATCCCAACAATCTGCGCCTGCTGCTGACCGAGCAGGGTGGCTACCGGCTCGACCCGTTGGGCGTTCCCGGCCCGGTCTGAAGCCTGACGCCTGATCCCGCCGCCGCTCAGCCCGTAAGGGCTGCGTCGGTGGCGAGCACGGCGTGCAGCAGCACATTGGCGCCGGCCGCCACATCCTCGCGCGTGGCGCTCTCCGCCTCGTTGTGACTGAGCCCGCCCGCGCATGGCACGAACACCATCGTGGTCGGCGCCACCCGCGCGATATAGGCGCTGTCATGCCCGGCACCTGACACCAGATCCCGGCTCGGATAGCCGAATGCCGCGGCAGCCTGGCGCACCCGCGCGATGCAGGCTGCATCGAAATGCACCGCGGGCGATTCCCAGGTCTGCTCCAGCGACAGTTCCAGCCCGTCGGCCGTTGCGATCTCGGCCAGCGCATCGCGCAGGCTGGCATCCATCTCGGCCAGCACCGCATCATCCGGATGGCGCAGATCGATGGTGAAGAACACCTCGCCCGGCACCACGTTGCGGCTGTTGGGCCGATTCTCCAGCAACCCCACCGTGCCCACCGCATCCGGCGCATGCGCCCGCGCCAGGCGATGCACCGCCTCGATGACCCGCGCCGTGCCCAGCAGCGCATCGCGCCGCAGCCGCATCGGGGTGGCACCCGCATGCCCGTCCGAGCCGATCAGCGTCGCCTCATACCAGCGAATGCTCTGCACCCCGGTCACCACGCCGATGGTGCGCGCCTCGGCCTCCAGGATCGGGCCCTGCTCGATATGCAGCTCGAAATGCGCCGACAGGGCATGCCCCAGCCCTTCGCCGCGCGCGCCGATGGAATCGAGCGCCGTGTCGAACCGCACGCCGTCGCGGTCGGTCCGGCTATAGGCATACTCCGCGCTGAACACGCCCGCGAAGGTGCCGGAGGCCAGCATGGCGGGCGCGAATCGGGCGCCCTCCTCATTGGTCCAGTTGATCACCTCGATCGGTGCCTCGGTCTCGATACCGGCCTCCTGCAGCAGGCGCAGCACCTCCAGCCCCGCCAGCACGCCGATCACGCCGTCAAACCGCCCACCGGTGGGCTGCGTGTCCAGATGGCTGCCAATGGCGATCGGCGGCAGGGCGGCATTGCGGCCCGGTCTGCGGGCAAACATGTTGCCCAGGCTGTCGATGGCAACCGTGCAGCCCGCCGCCTCGCAGGCGGTCTTGAACCAGGCCCGCACCTCTGCATCCTCGGCACTCAGCGCCAGGCGCCGCAGACCGCCCTTGGCGGTGGCGCCGATCCGCGCGGTCTCCTCGATGCTCGCCCACAGGCGATCGGCGTTCACGGCAAGATTGGTGGCAGGCTTGGGGGAGGCGGTCATCATGGTTCTCCGTCTGCCGGCAGTGTCGGCAAGCACGGCCGATCAGGCAAGGGCCGCAAGCCATGAGCGCGCCGCTTCCTGCCAGCTGCGCCTGCGGTGATCGCGCGCAATCTCCGCCTGCCAGCGCGCCAGATCCGGCGGATCGCGCAGCACACGATCCACCGCGCGCGCCAGATCCTCCGGGTCCAGCGGATCGAAATACCGCGCAAGCCGTCCGCCCGCCTCAGGCAAAGCGGCGGCCTTGGCGGCAAACACCGGCTTGCCGCAGGCCAGGCTCTGCGTCACATGCGCACCCCAGCCGGCATGCAGCGAGGGGATGATGACAAAGGCGCAGTCCCGATAAAGCGCTGCAAGCGCTGCGTCATCCTTGGCCGGGTGCAAGGCGATCTGCCAGGTGCCGGCCCGCCCCAGCCGCAGCGCCAGATCGCGGGACATCTCGCCGAACAGGCCCGCCAGCACCAGCAAGGGCAGCTTCCCGGCCGCATGCCCCGCCCCATGCCCGGACTGCGCCCGCAGCGCCAGCCGCCGCCAGCCCTCCACCAGCACATCCTGGTTGCGCCGCGTGTCGAGCGGGGTTGGCACCAGCACGA
>CAIYCW010000135.1 GCA_903924855.1 uncultured Rhodospirillales bacterium
CCCCACCCAAACCCGTCATCAAGAGCGAAGCAATCCACTGAACCGACAGCCAGGCCCGCCTCGCAACACACACCTCCACCCCCACCCGTCATTGCGAGGCGGCGCAGCCGGCGAAGCAATCCATCGAAACCGACGACGCCACTTTCTGCGCTATCCGAACGCCCCAGGCCAACACACAAAAATTGCCAGAACACCCACCAAACCACTCATGATACGCTTCCTCAAATGGAAGCCAGATTGGAGCAATGAGCACGCTCATCAGAACCAACACAGCCGAATTAAATCTCGGCCACGGCGCCAGCGCCAAGGAAGTCTTCTAGCTTCGGACCACAAATCTGGATGATACTCAGGATCACTGATGTTTACATAAACTATATTGTTGTAATGAACAATAAAAATTTAAGAAGAGTCAAAATATTCCGCATTCATTGATTAAAATAGATTTTTGATTACGAAATATTGTCAAGTGCCGAAATTCGGCACTCCGCCGCAGCCTTTTCCATCACCGCTAGAACACGGACCTCCAGGGCCTTACCTTCCTGATAATCTGCTGGCACGGCAAACCGCACCCGACCTTCATTAACGAAAGCTCCCGCTTTGGCTTTAGCACCCTTCGTGTGAGGGCGATAAACTGCGATCGACGTGCCGCCCTGTTCGGTAACCGTCCTAAAACATGGAACATCAGTGTCACCATCGCCAATAAAAATCATTCGCCCGAAAGGTACCGGCCGATCTGCTTTAGCCATCGCTGCATTGACGCCACGGTGATCAGCAACATCCAACTTCCACTTGTTTATACGAAATAAATATTGAGTTTTATTTGTATAATTGATGGCCAAAGCCGGGGCTATTGCAACATCATGCTCATCATATAAATAACCAGACGCGTAGATACGCTCGAAGCATTTGCCGATCGCAGTGCCTTCAATGATTTCCCTCAGGCCGGAAGATATGATGAAGTGCCGGACGTCGAGCCCGAACTTGCGTCCGGCTTCGGTAATGCGAGGAAACCAGCCTTCGACCCCTTCGAACAATGACACCTGCGTGCCATGTTGCTGAAAATCGGTGCGCCGGTGAGGCACACCTCTGGCGTGAGCTTCTACGAGCATACGATGCATATAAAGCAGGATGGGGTCACCCTCGTGCCGGACAGCTTGTTCATTTGACGCTTTAAAGAATTCTTCAGCTTTCATGTTGAGCGCAGGGATGAACGAGTGCTCTTGCATATTACCAGGCGCCAAGGTGCCATCGAAGTCGTACGCAATTGCGAAAATCGGACGCGACCTGGACATGATTTTCTACCTTTTTACTATCTACTATTCAAAAGTGATTTTGCGCAGCTCATTTCATAGCAATATGGCATCGCAAACATTAGCATTTTGCTGCGGGCCCATTTAAAAGCATGGCGCCAAGCTAACTCAGCGCCATGCCAGCCAATTACTACTTCTTTTTGACTGCAGGCTTGGCCTGAGATAGATCTGAAGCAGCGACCGATTTCACAGGTTTAGTATGCGATTTTGACCTGAGGATTTTGCTTGCTTTGCTCGCAACAATCTTGCTTGTAGCCATCGTGAGGTACCTTTGTTCAAACTTTCCCTAGCTCAGAATTGACAAACTCAAGGTGAAGGACGCACTCTGTCCGTGGGACCACTGTAAATTTCCGAGCCGTGAACTTGTCGGCTCAGTGGGCTAGATAATGGAGCTTTTGGCAGTTGCCGCTGTCAAAAGCTCCCATCTCGCCGAGTCGTGGTCATTCTACCAAGCTGCAGGCGCCGTAGGAAGCAAAACGCTCGATCTGACCCCCATATCTGGGTTATCCACAGGGCTCAGCACAATATGATGTGGTGGCGCGCCAATCTATCCCACCAAAATCCTACCAGTCAGCGACCCGCAGTCAGGCTTCCCCACGCCCTCATCACCCCCCCCGCCCACACGCCCCCACCCCCAAACCTTCCCCACGCCCGCCAAACCCACTACCTTCCTCCCATGTCCGCGCCCCTTCGCATCGCCCTCGCCCAGCTCAACCCGCATCTCGGCCAGATCGACACCAATCTGGCCCTGATCCGCGCCGCCCGCGCCGAGGCAGCCGCCCTGGGGGCCGACCTGGTCGTCACCCCCGAACTCTCCATCGCCGGCTACCCGCCGGAAGACCTCATCCGCAAACCCGCCTTCCTCGCCGCCTGCGACAACGCAATAGCAAGCCTCGCGGCGGACACCGCCGATGGCGGCCCCGGCCTCATCGTGGGCGGCCCCTGGCAGGAGGCAGGCCACGTCTACAACGCAGCCTTCGTCCTCGATGGCGGGCGCATCACCGCCCGCCGCGCCAAGCACGAACTGCCCAATTACGGCGTGTTTGACGACAAACGCGTCTTCGACGCCGGCCCCGCCCCCGGCCCCGTCGTCTTCCGCGGCCATAGGCTCGGCCTGATGATCTGCGAGGATTGGTGGTTCCAATCCGTCTCGGAAACACTGTCCGAATCCGGCGCCGAAATGCTGCTCGCCATCAACGCCAGCCCCTGGCAGATCGGCAAACAGCACGACCGCATCACCCTCGCCGTCTCCCGCGTGGTCGAAACCGGCCTCGCCTTCGCCTTCTGCGGCCAGATCGGCGGGCAGGACGAGCTGGTGTTCGACGGCGCCAGCTTCATCCTCAACCCCGATCGCAGCCTCGCCGTGCAGATGCCCCTCTTCGAGACCGGCCTGCTGCTCACCGAATGGCACAACCAGGATGGCAGGCTGGTCTGTACCCCCCCAGCCCATCCCGCCCGAAGCCCCAAGGCTTGAAACCATCTACCGCGCCATGATGCTCGGCCTCGCCGATTACGTGGGCAAGAACCGCTTCCCGGGCGTCATCCTCGGCCTCTCCGGCGGCATCGATTCCGCCATCTCCGCCGCCGTCGCCGTCGATGCCCTCGGCCCCGACCGCGTGCGCTGCTTCATGCTGCCCAGCCCCTACACCAGCCAGCACTCGCTGGACGATGCCGCCGAATGCGCCCGCCTGCTCGGCATCTCGTGTGACACCGTGCCCATCGAACCCGCGATGAACGCGTTCAACGGCGCCCTCTCCCCGATCTTCGAAGGCCGCCAGGCAGACATCACCGAGGAGAACATCCAGTCCCGCGCCCGCGGCCTCATCCTCATGGCCATCTCCAACAAGCTCGGCCACATGCTGCTCACCACCGGCAATAAAAGCGAGATGTCGGTCGGCTACGCCACCCTCTATGGGGACATGTGCGGCGGCTTTTCGGTGCTGAAAGACGTCTACAAAACCCTCGTCTTCGAGCTCTGCCGCTGGCGCAACGCCCACACCCCGCATGGCAGCCTCGGCCCCAACGGCCCCGTCATGCCCGAACGCGTCATCACCAAACCCCCCTCCGCCGAGCTGAAACCCAACCAGACGGACCAGGACAGCCTGCCCCCCTACGACGAGCTGGACGCCATCCTGGCCGGCCTCGTCGAAGGCGAAAAATCGGTGGATGCGCTGGTGGAGGCCGGCTTCGACCGCCCCACCGTGCTGCGCGTCTGGCGCATGCTCGACCGCGCCGAATACAAGCGCCGCCAGGCGCCACCCGGGGTGAAGATCACGCCGCGTGCGTTCGGCCGCGATCGGCGCTATCCCATCACCAACGGCTTCACCTCCCTGATCGCCTGAGCAGATTGTCCCATGTCCGAAATTGAAGTGCCGAACCTGTTTGCACCCGAGGGCGGATGGCGCGTGCGCATCCTCGACCTGTCGGGCGGGGCGGAGGACAATGTGGTGGAAGACATCCCCGGCTTCCCCACCCTGATGCAAGCCAACGAATTCGCCCGCCGCTACGTGCGCGACAGCATCGAGCGCTGCCGCGCCCCCGGCGCCAGCCCCGCCTCCGTGATCGACCTTTGGCGCACCTTCGGCGAGGACGCCCACGCCGTGGACGCCGGCGATGACACCTGGCGCAGCGAGGCCGAGCTTTTCACCTTCGCCGAACGCCGCGCCTCGCGGGAGGAACGCAACTGGCGCGCCCTCGACCCCCGCGGCGACCTCGCCGCCGCCGCCAATGACGACGCCGCCGCCCCCGATGATCTCGACTTCGACGATATCGATGATGATGAAGACGAGGATTACGCGTGAGCGTCACCGTTCGGTTTGCCCCCTCCCCCACCGGCTATCTGCATGTCGGCAACGCACGGCCGGCCTTGCTCAACGCCCTCTTCGCCCGGCGCTTCAAGGGCCGCTTCCTGCTGCGCCTGGACGACACAGACACCACGCGCGGCACCCAGGAATTCGCGGACGCCATCCAGCAGGACCTGCGCTGGCTCGGCATCGAATGGGATGAGATGTTCCGCCAGTCCGACCGGCTGGAGCTGTACGCCGCTGCCGCCGAAAAGCTGAAGGCAAGCGGCCGGCTCTACCCCTGCTTCGAATCGGAAGCCGAACTCCAGGCCAAGCGGGACTATCGCACCAAGCGCGGCCTGCCGCCGATCTACGACCGCGCCATGCTGAAACTCACCCCCGAGCAGCGCGAACGCGCCGAAGCCGGCGGCAAGATCCCCTATTGGCGCTTCAAACTCTCCGACAAACCGGTCACCTGGACCGACCTCGTCCTCGGCAAGCGCGAGGTCAAACTCACCGCCGTCTCCGACCCCGTGCTGATCCGCGCCGATGGCTCGCCGCTCTACACCTTCACCTCGGTGGTGGACGATATCGACAAGGCCATCACCCATATCCTGCGCGGTGAGGACCACATCACCAACACCGGCGTGCAGATGGACATCATGCAGGCGCTCGGCTTCAACCCGGAGCGGGTGATGTTCGCGCATTTCCCCCTGCTCACCGGCGGCGACGGCGCCAAACTCTCCAAACGCACCGACTCGATCTCGCTGCGCAATTTGGCGCGCGACGGGGTGGAGCCGGCCGCACTCCAGGCCTATCTCGCAACCCTCGGCTCCTCCGCCGACCCGGTGCTGGCGCCGTTCGACGACCTCGCCGCCCATTTCGACTTCCGCAAATTCTCCTCAAGCTCCGCCCGGTTCGATATCGGCCACGTGCTGTCGCTGAACCGCAAGAAGCTGCACGCCATGCCCTTCGCCGAAGCCGCCCCCCGCCTGCCGCCCGGCGCCACCGAAGCCTTCTGGCTCGCCGTGCGCGGCAATCTCGACCTGATGAGCGAGGCGCGCGGCTACTGGGATGTGGTGGCCGGCACCATCGTGCCGCCCGTCATCGAAGGTGAAACCGAATTCCTGCACCAGGCGCGCGACCTGCTGCCCCAGGAACCCTGGGACAACGAGGTCTGGACCAGCTGGACCACCGCATTGAAAGAGGCCACCGGCCGCAAGGGCAAATCCCTCTTCATGCCGCTGCGCCTGGCGCTGACCGGAGAGGAACACGGCCCGGAGATGAAGGCCCTGCTGCCACTGATCGGCCGCGCGCGGGCTGTGCTGCGGTTGGATATTGCCGCGAACTGAGGCAAAGGAAGGAAGGTCTTCTTTTTGTGAACAAAAAGAAGCAAAAAAACTTTTTTCGTCCGCTCACGGCCAGACACGGAATTACCGATCGAGGCACGGGCCAAACGAAAGAAAGTTTTTGCTTCTTTTTTCAAAAAGAAGCGCTTGCTTTCTTCCCTTATCCACCACGCCCTACGGAGATCGCATGCGTCTGATCGGCCTCACCGGCGGCATCGGCATGGGCAAATCCACCGCGGCCGCGTTTTTCCGCAGGCACCGCCTGCCGGTGTTCGACGCCGACGCCGCCGTGCAGGTGCTGCAGGCACCAGGCGGTGCCGCGCTGCCCGCTATCGCCGCGGCGTTTCCCGGCACCGTCACCGCAGGTGCTCTGAACCGCGCCGCCCTGCGCGCCGCCGTCATCGGCAAGCCCGATCAGCTGAAGCGGCTGGAAGCCATCCTCCATCCCCGCGTCCGCGCCCTGGAAAAACGCTTCATCGCCCGCGCCCGCGCCGCCGGCGCACAGGCCGTCATCCTCGACATCCCGCTGCTGTTCGAAACCCGCGGGCAGCGCGGCTTTGACCATATCGTCGTCGTCTCCGCCCCCAGCTCCGTGCAGCGCGCCCGGGTGCGCGCACGCGGGCGGATGAGCGACTCGCAGATCGACGCCATCATCGCCCGCCAGATGCCGGATCGACAGAAACGGCGCCTCGCCGACACCGTGATCCAGACCGGGCTGTCGCGCGCCCACGCGCTGCGCCAGCTGACCCGCCTGCTGCAGGAGATCCGCCGATGAACCGCGCCGTGCTGTTCGACACCGAGACCACCGGCCTGGACCCCGCCCAGGGCGACCGGATGATCGAGATCGCCGGCATCGAGCTGATGGGCGACCTGCCCACCGGCCGCGTGCTGCATCTGCTGATCCACCCCGAGCGCGACATCCCGCCCGAGGCCAGCAAGGTGCACGGCATGACGCTCGCCGATCTGGAGGGCAAGCCGCGCTTTGCCGAGGTGGCGCAGCAGATCATCGACTTCTTCGAAGACAGCCCGCTCATCGCCCACAACGCGAAATTCGACTTCCGCTTCCTCGATGCCGAATTCGAACGCGCCGGCCTGCCCAAGCTCGACTGGAGCCGGATGATCGACACCTGGGAGATGGCCAAGGAACGCTTCCCCGGCATGCCCAACAGCCTGGACGCGCTGTGCCGCCGCTTCGAGATCGACCTCAGCGCCCGCACCACCCACAACGCGCTGCTGGACTGCAAGCTGCTGGCGGAGGTCTATGTCGAGCTCACCGGCGGCCGCCAGCGCGGGCTGGGGCTGGCTGATGACGCGGGGCAGAACGCCATGCCGGTGGTCAGCTACACCGCCCGCGGCCCGCGCACACCCCGCCCGCTCACGCCAAGTGCGGCCGATCTGGAGGCGCATGCGGCGTTTGTGGCGAAGTTGAAGGATGCGGTTTGGTTGAGTGAATAAGAAAGCGTTGTTCTTTTTGTGAACAAAAAGAACCAAAAAAACTTTTAAGACTTTCAGCACGCACCGTCCAACGAAGCGCGCCAAAACTGAAAGAAGTTTTTTTGCTTCTTTTTTTCAAAAAAAGAAGACTCTTTCTTGCTTTAAACCCCCATAGCCGCCCGCATGAACGCCCGCTTCAGTCTCGGCATCCGGTGAACCGCGGCAATACCCAGGTCGCGCACCAGCCGCACCGCCCGGTTGTCGGTGCTGAACAGCCGGTCCAGCGCGTCGGTGGCGGCCAGCATCGCCAGCGAATCCGGCCGGCGCTGCGCCTGATAGGCGCGCAGCAGGGCCGCCCCGCCCACATCCTCGCCGGCCGCATGGGCTGCGAGGATCAACCGCCCCAGCGCGCCCGCGTCGCGAAAGCCCAGATTGAGCCCCTGCCCCGCGATCGGGTGCACGCCATGCGCCGCATCCCCCACCAGCGCCAGGCGCTCAGCCGTGTAGCGCTCGGCATGCAGGGCAGAGAGGCTGTAGCTCCAGCGCCGCCCCATCACCCGCACCTGGCCCAGATGGGTGCCTAGCCTTCGCTGCAATTCCCGCGCGAAGGACGCCTCATCAAGCGCCATCAGCCGCTGCGCCGTGGCATCGCGCTCGGTCCAGACAAAGGCGGACAGGTTGGGAGCGCCCGCGGTGCCCGCCATCGGCAGCTGCGCGAACGGGCCGGCCGGCAGGAAATGCTCCAGCGCGCAGCCATTGTGCGGCAGCTCATGCGCGATCGCGCCGACAATGCCAGTCTGGCCATAGGCGATGCGGGTGGTGCGAATGCCGGCCTGCTCGCGCAGCGGCGAATTGCGCCCCTCCGCCGCCACCACCAGCCGCGCCCGGATCACCTGCCCGCTCTGCAACGTCACGATGGCATGATCGGCATGGCGCACCACCTTCGCCTCGGCCGGTGCGAACACATGCAGATCGGGGCTCGCATCCAGCGCTGCGTTCACCGCCATGCGCAGCGCGCGCGCCTCCAGCATCCAACCGAACGCCTCGGCCTCGATGTCATCGCCGGCCTCCCTGCGGTCGAAATGCAGGAACAGCCGGGAGGCGGCACGCCCCAGCCTGCCATCGCTCACCCGAATGTCGGTGATCGCCCCGGGCACATAGGGCAGTTCCGCCCACAGCCCGGCCTCCTCCAGCACCCGCCTGGAGCCGGCTGCGATCGCATAGGCGCGGCCATCGAAATCCGGATGTTCCATCGGCGGCAGCGCCGCGCGGTCAATCACGGCGGTTGCGATCCCCGCCCGCGCCAGCAGGCAGGCCAGCGTGCCGCCCACCGGCCCGGCCCCCAGGATCGCCACATCGACTTCGATCTGCTCGCTCATATCATTCCTGCCTCAACGCAGTTGCTGCATTGTTGTGCATTTTTTTGCTGCACCGCGCCAATCGGCGCCCCGCAAGTCTGACCAGAATCAAGGCATGTGAATTTTTCACCATGATTCTGGCCCCCAAGCGGCCGCGGCACGGTTCTTGATAAGTCATTTCCGCAGACCCGGCCACACATCGAAATGTGGATGGTGGTCGGCAACCGACAAGAGCCAGACAGGGGACAGGGCTGAGACATGAAACTGATCATGGCCATCATCAAACCCTTCAAGCTCGACGACGTCCGTGAGGCGCTCACACCCCTGGGTGTGCAGGGTCTCACCGTCTCCGAGGTGAAGGGGTTCGGCCGCCAAAAAGGACAGACGGAAATCTATCGTGGTGCGGAATACCACGTGAACTTCCTGCCCAAGGTGAAGATCGAAGTGGCCGTTTCGGCCGATCTTGCCGACCAGGTTGTGGAGGCCATCACGAAATCCGCACACACCGGCAAAATCGGTGACGGCAAGATCTTCGTCCTCGACCTCGAACGCGCCGTTCGCATCCGCACCGGCGAAACCGACACCGAAGCTCTCTGATCCCATCCCCGAGGCATGCGGCTTCGAGGGCTGGATCAGCACTGTTAACAAAAGGAACCGATACCGATGAAGACCCTGATGCGACGCGCCATGTTGGCGCTGGTCCCCCTGATGGCGGCGTTCCCCGCCTGGGCTGATGATGCGCCGAAGCTCGATTCCGGCGACACCGCCTGGATGCTGACCTCGACCGCCCTCGTTCTGCTGATGACCATTCCGGGCCTGGCACTGTTCTATGCCGGCATGGTGCGCAAGAAGAACGTGCTCGCCACCCTCATGCAGTGCTTCATGATCTGCTGCCTGGTCACCATGACCTGGGCGATCGTCGGCTACTCGCTCGCCTTCACCAACGGCAACGCCTATATCGGCGACATGAGCCGCTTCTTCCTGGACGGCATCGCGCAGAACTTCGACAAGCCGTTCATCCTCGGCGCCGGCACCGATGGGGCCACCACCGAGACGATCCCTGAGAGCGTCTTCATGATGTTCCAGATGACCTTCGCCATCATCACCCCGGCCCTGATCTGCGGCGCCTTCGCGGACCGCATGAAGTTCTCGGCGATGTGCATCTTCATGGTGCTGTGGTCGATCCTGGTCTACTCCCCGGTTGCGCACTGGGTGTGGTCGGCCACCGGCTTCCTCGGCGCTGGCGTGTTCGGCCTGCCGGGCGCTGCCGACTTCGCCGGCGGCACCGTGGTGCACATCAACGCGGGTGTTGCGGGCCTCGTCTGCTGCCTCGTGATGGGCAAGCGCGTCGGCTATGAGACGGAGAACATGGCGCCGTTCAACCTGGCCTATGCCGTCATCGGCGCCTCGCTTCTGTGGGTGGGCTGGTTCGGCTTCAACGCCGGCTCCGCCGTGGGCGCCAACGGCCTCGCCGGCATGGCGATGACCGTGACGCAGATCGCAACCGCGGCAGCAGCCCTCGGCTGGACGTTCGCGGAATGGGCCACCAAGGGCAAGCCCTCGGTGCTCGGCTGCATCTCCGGCGCGGTTGCTGGCCTCGTTGCCATCACCCCGGCCTCGGGCTTCGTCACCCCCGGCTCGTCGATCATTATCGGCGTCGCCGCCGGCGTGATCTGCTTCTGGTCGGCCACCAGCCTGAAGCACATGCTGGGCTATGACGACAGCCTCGACACCTTCGGCGTGCACGGCATCGGCGGCATCGTCGGCGCCCTGCTCACCGGCGTGTTCGCCTACGGCCCGTTCTCGGCCACCAAGGACGCGCCGGACGGCGTGCATATCGGCGGCATGGCCCAGTTCGAGGCCCAGGTGGTCGCGGTCTGCGTGACGCTGATCTGGTCGGGCGTGGTCTCCTTCATCATCCTCAAGGTCATCGATGCGGTGATCGGTCTGCGCGTGAGCGCGGAAGAGGAGCGCGAAGGTCTGGACGTCGTGCTGCACGGCGAGCGTCTGGGCTGAGCAGGCACGCCTGCACGGTCTGAAGAGGGCGCCCCCGCAACGGGGCGCCCTTTTTCATTGCCGCCCGGCAGGGTGCGATTTATCGTTCGGTATCACAACAGATGATATTCGGACGATGATCCTCTTATCCCGGCAACATTTCCAACCCAACCCCAGCAACGCCCGCGCCCTGTTTGCAAGCTCTGTCAGCAAGGTGGAAATAGAAACCTCGCAATACTGCAACCGCGTGTGCAGCTACTGCCCCAACAGCTTCATCGACCGCCGCACCACCAAGGCAAAGATGGACGATGCGCTGTTCTTCAGCATCATCCGCCAGCTCGGCGAGATCGACTACAATGGCACGCTCTGCTTTCACCGCTACAACGAACCGCTGAGCGACCGCGCCGATATCCTGCGCCGCCTGCGCGAGGCCAGCGCCCAGCTGCCGCAGGCCGATCTGCGCATCTACACCAATGGCGACTATCTCGACCGCGACTATCTGGACGAGCTGATCCAGGCCGGCTGCCGCAGCCTGCACGCCACCGCCCATATCGAACCCGCCGACTACACGGACGACAAGGCCCAGGCCCTGCTGGAAAAACGCCTGCGCCTGCTCGGCCACCCATACACGCTGAAACGCACCACGGCCGGCATCGAGGCCCGCGTTCATGCCGCGGATCAGCTGGATTTCCTCTACCAGGTGATCGATTTCGGCCGCCCGACCGATCTCGGCATGGTGCGGCTCGATCGCGGCCAGTCGATCGCAACCGAGCACGCAGCCCAGCGCAGCGCCCCCTGCACACGCCCCTTCACCGAAATGCAGATCGAGACGGACGGCACGCTGATGCCCTGCTGCAATCTGCGCGGCGACATCCCGGCCCATCTGGGCTGCTCAACCGGCCGCCTCACCCCGGACAGCGACATCTTCGCCGCCTGGACCTCCGCCCATTACGTGAAATGGCGCAGCGAGATGGCAACCGATCAGCCCAAAACCGGGGTCTGCGCCACCTGCACCGACGGCATCGACCCCGAATGGGGCACCGCGCGCACCCCATGGCAACGCCTGAGCGGCAGCGCGCTCGCGCATCCCGCCTCCGTGCTGCGCTACGTGCAACGCCACGGCCTGCGCGCCGCCATGCAACGCAGCCTGGACCACGCGGCGTCCATGCTGCGTCCGTAAGGCGCGCTCGCCCGCCTGGCCGTCAACCGGCGAGCAGGCCCCATTCGCCCAGCAGACGGCGCAGCGCCGCCTCCTTCCCGGCGGCCAACGGCCACGCACCCGGCGGGCGGACATGGCCGCAATCCTGGCCCAGCAGCCGCAAGGCCTGCTTCACCACCGTCACATTGGTGCCGTTGCCCTCCTCCGCGCGCAGAGCCTCGAAATCATGCATCCGCGCGATCAGCGCGCCGGCCTTCGGATAATCCCCCGCCGCCAAAGCGGCATGGATCGCCACGGAATGCTCCGGCCAGACATTGATCAGCCCGGAGGTGAAGCCCCGCGCCCCCACGGCGCAAAGCGGCGGCGCCCAGGTCTCGGCCAGACCGCCCACCCAGACGATCGAAGGATCGGTCCGGCGGATCGCCTCCGCCAGGCGCAGCGGCGTGGGCGAGGCCCATTTGACGCCCACCACGCCGGGAATCCGGCACAGCGCCTCGATCGCCTCCATCCCGATGCCGTCATTGCGCAGATACAGCACCACCGGCAGACCCTGCCCGGCCTCCGCGATGCGCTGAACATAGGCAACCACGCCGCGCGGGGCGACGAACGGGTCCGGCGGCTGATGCACCATCAGCGCCGCAGCCCCGGCCGCGCGCGACTCGCGGGCCAGTTCCACGGCGTCGCCGATGCTGCGCCCAACCCCCGCCAGCAGCGGCACCCGGCCCGCGATCATCTCGGCATCCGCATGCACCATGCGCACCGCCTCGGCGGTGGTCAGGCCATAGAACTCCCCGGTGTTGCCATTGGCGGTCAGGATATGCACCCCCGCCGCGATCGCGCGATCGATCACCTTCTGCAGCAGCTGCGGCGCCAGCCGGTCCTCGCTGTCAAACGGCGTCACCAGAATCCCAGAGATCCCGGGCAGAGCGGTCAGAAAATTCGGATTGGGCGAGGTCATGACGGGCTTCCTAGTCAAGGTGCGACCGAACAAGTCTCATGATAGCGATATCACGTCAATCAACACGCAGTGAGACATGATTGGTAACGTCTCGAATCAGGCTTCTATGGTAGAAACCTGCCACGCCGTGCGAAGCTCGCGCAGTGTCACCACCTGATCGCACCACGCCCCGCAAGCCCAGGTCGCCCCATGCCGCCATCCGTCACAGACCAGCTGGGCCACCAGCCCACCCTTGGCACCCGCCTGCGTGAGGCGCTGCGCCGCCGCATGGCGGAGCTTGCGGGCATCGGCCTCGCCGCTCTCGCCATCTTCTGGCTGGTGGCGCTGTCCACCTACAACCCGCTCGATCCCTCGCTTGACACCGCAACCGCCTCCCATGCCGCCAATCTCGCGGGCCCGCCCGGCGCCCTGCTGGCCGATGCGATGCTGCAAGGCTTCGGCCTGGCCGGAGCCCTGCCGGGTCTGGCCCTGCTCGCCTGGGCCTGGCGCATCGGCGCGCATCGCGGGCTGAGCTTCAAGCTGCTGCGCGCCTGCGCCCTGCTGCTGGCGCTCCCCGGCCTCGCCGCCCCGCTGGCCGCTGCCCGCGCCCAGCTTGGCGTGGCGCCGAATTTCCCCGCGGCTTCCGGCCTGGGCGGCGCCGCGGGCCAGGTGCTGGCCGAACAGGCGATGCGCTGGGGCGACGCCACGATCGGCCATCTCGGCGGCATCTTTCTGCTGGCCGCGTCCGCCCTGCTCTCCACCCTGCTCGCCGCACTGTCGCTGGGGCTGACCGCCGTCGAAGTCCGCGCCGCCCATCAGGCCGCGCGCAGCTCCGCCAGCCGCGCGCGCCAGGCCTCCGGCCAGGTCGCGGGCGGCACCGGCACCGCCCTGCGCGGCGCCATCTGGCTGCTGCGCACCGTCAACGGCACCCGCCCGCAATCAGGCCCCAACATCGTGGGCCAGACCGACCAGCCCGCACCCTATCACCCGCGCCACCCCGCCGGCCCCAGCCTCGATGACGACGACGAGGACGATGTGATGCCGCCCCCGCGCGCGCCCGCGAAGCCGCAGGCGGCAGGCCCAGCCGCCCCTGCGGCCTTCGACCCGCGCGGCCGCATCGAACCATCGCTGCAACCGCCCCGCGCCACCCCGCGCGCAACCGCACCCCAGCCGGAACCCCGCCTGCCCAAGCCCGCCGCAGCCGCAGCCCAGGCCACCCCGGCGCCCCTGCCCCCCACGCAGGACACCAGCTGGACCCTGCCGCCGCTCGACCTGCTCGCCCCCGCCCCGCCCCGCTCCGGCGTGGGACAGCTCTCGGAGGCGCAGATGCAGGAAAACGCCCGCCTGCTGGAGACTGTGCTGTCCGATTACGGCGTGCAGGGCCAGATCGTGGGCATCCGCCCCGGCCCCGTCGTCACGCTCTACGAGCTCGAACCCGCCCCCGGCACCCGCGCGCAACGCGTCATCGGCCTCGCCGACGACGTCGCCCGCAGCCTCTCCGTGCTCGCCGTCCGCGTGGCCGTCGTCCCCGGCCGCTCCGTGCTCGGCATCGAGGTGCCGAACGCGAAGCGCGAGACGGTCTATCTCTCCGAACTGCTCACCTCCCCGGCCTGGACCAGCCAGCAGGCACGGCTCGGCATCGCCCTCGGCCAGAACATCGCGGGCGAACCCGTGCTGGCCGACCTTGCCCGCATGCCGCATCTGCTGGTCGCCGGCACCACCGGCTCCGGCAAATCGGTGGGCATCAACGCCATGATCCTGTCGCTGCTCTACAAGCTCTCCCCTGCCGAGTGCCGGCTGATCATGATCGACCCCAAGATGCTCGAACTCTCGGTCTACGAGGGCATCCCGCATCTGATGACCCCCGTGGTGACCGACCCGGCCAAGGCGGTGAGTGCCCTGAAATGGACGGTGCGCGAGATGGAACGCCGCTACCGCGCCATGAGCCAGCTCGGCGTGCGCAACCTCGCCGGCTACAACACCCGCGTCTCCGAGGCGCTGGCCCGCGGCGAGGTGGTCACCCGCCGCGTGCAGACCGGCTTTGATTCCGAAACCGGCAAGCCGATCCACGAGGAACAGAAACTCGCCCTGCAGACCCTGCCGCTCATCGTCGTCGTCATCGACGAGATGGCTGACCTCATGATGGTCGCCGGCAAGGACATCGAGGCCGCCGTGATGCGCCTCGCCCAGATGGCCCGCGCCGCCGGCATTCACGTCATCATGGCAACCCAACGCCCCTCGGTGGACGTCATCACCGGCACCATCAAGGCCAACTTCCCCACCCGAATCAGCTTCCGCGTCGTCTCCAAGATCGACAGCCGCACCATCCTTCAGGAGATGGGCGCCGAACAGCTGCTCGGCCAGGGCGACATGCTGTTCCAGGCAGACAGCCGCACCACCCGCGTGCACGGCCCCTTCGTCTCCGACCAGGAGGTGGAGGATGTCGTGGCCTTCCTGCGCGAACAGGGCGAGCCGGACTATCTGGACGAGATCACCGAAGCCCCCGCCGAGCCCGAACAGGTGGCCCTGTCAGGCCTCGGCGGCGATGGCGAGGACGACACCAACCTGTTCGACATGGCCGTGCAGATCGTCACCCGCGACGGCAAAGCCAGCACCTCCTACCTGCAACGCTGCCTGAAGATCGGCTACAACCGCGCCGCCAATCTGATCGAGCAGATGGAACGCGAGGGGATCATCACCCAGCCCAACCATGCCGGGAAACGTGAGATCCTGGCGCGGCGGCCTGACGAGGATATGTAGAGGGGAGAAGAAAGGATTCTTCTTTTTGTGAACAAAAAGAAGCAAAAAAACTTTTAAACATTAGCCTCGACCTTTCCATCCGGGCGCGCGCCAGGTTGAAAAAAGTTTTTTGGTTCTTTTTTTCAAAAAAGAACATTCTTTCTTGTACGAAGGCATCACCCATGGGCGGCCCGGAGCTAGAACACCTGATCAGCCTGCTCGCCCGCCTGCCAGGCCTGGGCCCACGCAGCGCGCGCCGGGCTGCGCTCAAGCTGTTGCAGGACCCGCAGACCCGCATGCTGCCTTTGGCCTCCGCCCTCACCGCCGCCGCCGTCGCCATCCGCAGCTGCCATCTCTGCGGCAATCTGGACAGCGCCGACCCCTGCTTCATCTGCAGCGACCCGCATCGCGACCAGGCCATCATCTGCGTGGTCGAACAGGTGGGCGACGTGTGGGCGCTGGAACGCGCCCATGTGCATCGCGGCCTCTATCACGTGCTCGGCGGCACGCTCTCCGCCCTGGCCGGACAGGGGCCGGACGACCTCAATCTCCGCCCGCTGCTGGCCCGCATCGAACAGGGCGAGGGGGACACAAAGGTGCGCGAGATCATCCTCGCCCTCGGCGCCACGGTGGACGGCGCCACCACCGCCCACTGGCTCACCGACCGCCTGCGCCCGTTCGAGCTCACCATCTCCCGCGTCGGCCAGGGTGTCCCGATGGGCGGCGCGCTGGACGTGCTGGACGACGGCACCCTCGCAGCCGCCCTGAAAAGCCGCAGACCCATGTAGGGCGGAAAAGGCGAAGCCGTCATCCGCCGTCCCACTCGCCAAACAAGCCCAAACCCGCGTAGGGCGGAAAAGGCGAAGCCGTCATCCGCCGTCCCACTCGCCAAACAAGCCCAAACCCGCGTAGGGCGGAAAAGGC
>CAIYCW010000136.1 GCA_903924855.1 uncultured Rhodospirillales bacterium
CAACGCGATCACCAGATCACGCAATTCGGTCAGAGACAGCGTGATCAAATCCGGGGGCGGAGACATGGACGCATTGATTCAGAAACCGCCGCTTCGCGGAAGCAAAATCAACACGATGCCCGGGGTTTTGCCCCTCTTACTCGAACAAGCCCTAAGCCTTTGTTTTGAGAGGCAGCTTTGCCGGCGTGCTGAAGCACTTATTTGCCGGCGCTGCCTTACTCCAGCTTCCGCGCTCGCATCGTCCGCTCCCCCTGATGCAGCACCAGCGCCGCAGCATTCCCATCCGCGCCCAAGGTGAAGCTGATCTGCGCCTCAAGCGCATGATAGGCAAACCGCAGCGGCGAGAGCGCGAACACTTCGTAGGCGCCCTGCCCGGTTGCCTGCACCATCAGGTGCCCGCGGTAAGGGGCAACCGTCAGGACGAACGCCGGCGTGATCGCATAGCGCCCGGCCAGTCGGTCGAGCTGTGCCGGCTCCAGCTCCAGCGCGAGGTGAAGCGCCGGCAGCGGAAACGCCGGATTGATCAGATGCATGCCGATCTCCGGCGTGCTCAGCGCGCTGTCGGCGTTGGAGAGCAGCACGCAGGCGCGGGAGCTGCGGGCGGAGGCGCCGATGAAGCTGCAATAGCCGCCGGTGGCGCCATCCTTCCACACCAGCTCGTCGTCATGCGCGTTGGTCAGGAACCAGCCGGCGGCCACTGTGGTGGCTACCGCGTCGGTCTGCCTTCTGACATCGAGCAGCAGGTGGAAGGCCGGCGCCAGCGGGTTCGCGATGCGTCCCTGGCTGGCCTGGAGGAAGCGGACGAGGTCGTGCGCCGTCGAACGCAGCGCGCCGGCGCCGGGCAGGGCGGGGATGTCCCAGTTGGGGACCTCGCGGTCCTCGTTGTGCCCGGGCACCAGCCGGGCGCGCTGATCCGGCGTGAGGGTGATTCGCGTGTCGTTCAGTCCCAGGGGCTGGCAGATCCGCCGGATCATCAGGTCCTCGAACGGCATGTTGGCCCGCAGGGACAGGATATGGCCGAGCAGGCCGAAGCCGAAATTGGCGTATTCGTAATGGGCGCCGGGGTAGTGGAGCGGCTTGAAGCCGGCGACCGCCTGGTAAAGCTGCTCGACCGTGTAGTCGGCATAGGGGTTGGCCGGGTCCTTCGGCACCAGATTGCCGGGCACCCGCGGCAGGCCGGAGGTGGAGGTGGCGAGATCAAGCAGCGACATCGGCTTGCCGTCGAAATCCTGCGGCCGGGCCTCCGGCGGCAGGTGCATCGCCACCGGGTCGGACAGCGAAAGCTCGCCATGCCGCACCATGTCGGCCAGCAGCAGGGCGGTGAACACCTTGGTGATCGAGCCGATCTCGAACACGCTGTCACCATCGAGCGGGCGATCGTTGCCGGACTGGCCGACCGGGACGATTCGTGAGCCCGCAGCATCGATGAGGGCCGCCACGTAGCCCGGGCTGTCATGGCCCTCGCTGATCCGCCGGCTCAGCAGGGCTGTGACGGGATCCTCGGGACCGGCAGCGGTGAGGATCGGCAGCGACAGAGCGGTGGCCAGGACCTCTCTTCGGCGCATGGGGCCTCCAACGCGGGGACGGTCGCGCTATGATGCCAGCTCCGCCATCACCTTCGCCAGATCGGATTTGCCTTCGAAGCCGATGCCCGGCAGATCCGGCATTGTGATGACGCTGTTCTCCACCGTCACGCCGTCGGGGAAGCCGCCATAGGGCTGGAACAGGTCGGGGTAGCTCTCGTTGCCGCCCAGGCCGAGGCCGGCTGCGATGTTGAGCGACATCTGATGGCCGCCATGGGGGATGCAGCGAGTCCAGCTCCAGCCGGAATCCTTCAGCACGGTCAGGGTGCGCTGGTATTCGCACAGGCCGTAGCTCAGCGCGCAGTCGAACTGCAGCCAGTCGCGATCCGGGCGCATGCCGCCGTGGCGGATGAGGTTGCGGGCGTCCTGGTGGCTGAACAGGTTTTCGCCGGTGGCCATGGGGTTCGGATAGAATTCGGCGAGCGCCGCCTGGAGCTGGTAGTCCAGCGGGTCGCCGGCTTCCTCGTACCAGAACAAGGGGTAGTCACGCAGCATCCTGGCGTAGGCGATGGCGGTTTCCAGGTCGAAGCGGCCATTGGCATCGACGGCGAGGCGCGCGGTGCCGATCTCGGCCAGCACGGCCTCGATGCGGGCGCGGTCCTCGTCGATCGAGGCGCCGCCGATCTTCATCTTCACGACGGAATAGCCGCGATCGAGATAGGAGCGCATCTCGCGGCACAGCGCCGAGTTGTCTTTGCCGGGATAGTAGTAGCCGCCCGCGGCGTAGACGAAGACGCGCGGGTCGGCGGTGCGGCCGTGGCGCTCGGCCAGCAGGCGGAACAGCGGCGCGTCCTCGATCTTGGCCACGGCGTCCCACACCGCCATGTCGAGCGTGCCGACGGCGACCGAGCGTTCGCCGTGGCCGCCGGGCTTTTCGTTTTTCATCATGGCCGCCCAGACCCGGTCGGGGTCGAGATTGGTGCCGGCTGCGTTGACCAGCGAGTCCGGATCGGCCTCCAGCAGGCGCGGGGCGAAACGTTCGCGGATCAGCCCGCCCTGGCCGTAGCGACCGTTGGAGTTGAAGCCGAAGCCGGTGACCTGCCGGCCGCGCGCCTCCACCACCACCGCCACCAGGCTCGTCGTCATCTTGGTGAAGTCGATATAGGCGTTGCGGATGGGGGATGAGATCGGCTGGGTGATCTCACGCACATCGACGATACGAACGGTCATGACGTCTCCTCTGACAGCGCAGGATCTTCGCCTGGGCGCCGTGGCTGCGCCAGGGTAGCGCTCACATTTCTGCCGCCCGCGTCGCGCGCGGCGCCATCCGGTCAGCGATCCTGTCTTAATTTCTTGACTTTGCTGCAACGCAAACCTATACCCTCCGAGCGCCCCTTGATGTGGTTTTGTGCGCTGCCCGACAGGGATATTTCATTCCTGGTCGACAACGCCCCGGTAGCCCTTTTCACTCAGCAATTTGCGCCGGTCCGTGGTCCTGTTGACCTCATCCGCGCCGTGTTCCGCTCAGGCGAGCCGGTGCGACCATGAAGGCTATTGTTATGACGTTTGAAGAACTCGGGCTCGTCCCGCCGTTGCTCAAGGCGCTTGCCGCCGAAGGCTACACCTCTCCCACTCCCATCCAGCTGCAGGCCATCCCCCACGCCCTGCAGGGCCGTGACGTGCAGGGCATCGCCCAGACCGGCACCGGCAAGACCGCAGCCTTCGCCCTGCCGATCCTGCAGCGCCTGGCGGCCAACCCCAAGCGCGTCGGCCCTGGTGGCTGCCGCGTGCTGGTTCTGTCGCCCACCCGCGAGCTCGCCAGCCAGATCGCCGAGAGCTTCAAGAGCTATGGCAAGTTCATGAGCGGGCTCAAGGTCACCGTCATGTTCGGCGGCGTGCCGAAGGGCCGCCAGGCCCGCGCCATGGCGATGGGTGTCGATGTGCTCGTGGCCACGCCAGGCCGGCTGATCGACCATATGCAGGACCGCACTGTCGTTCTCGGCGGCGTGGAGATCCTGGTGCTCGACGAGGCCGACCATATGCTCGACCTCGGCTTTATCGTGCCGATCCGCAAGATCGTCTCGCATATCCCGGCCCAGCGGCAGACGCTGTTCTTCTCGGCCACCATGCCGAGCGAGATCGGCGGCCTCGCCGGTGCCATGCTGAAGAACCCGGCGCAGGTCGCCGTCACCCCCGTCGCCACCACCGCCGAGCGGGTCGAGCAGCATGTGATCATGCTCGAGACCTCGCGCAAGCGCGCCGTGCTGTTCGACCTGCTGATGGGCCCGGCCAAAGGCCGCACCCTGGTGTTCACCCGCACCAAGCATGGCGCCGACCGCGTGGTGAAGTATCTTGAGGAAAGCGGCCTGCCGGCGGCCGCCATCCATGGCAACAAGAGCCAGGGCCAGCGTGAGCGCGCTCTGGCCGATTTCCGCTCCGGCAAGTGCCGCGTGCTGATCGCAACCGACATCGCCGCCCGTGGCATCGATGTCGACGGGGTGACCCATGTGATCAACTACGATCTGCCGAACGTGCCGGAAAGCTATGTCCACCGCATCGGTCGCACCGCGCGGGCCGGCGCCACGGGGGTTGCCATCTCGCTGTGTGACGGCGAGGAGCGGGCGTTCCTGCGCGGGATCGAGAAGCTGATCCGCGCGAAGGTCCCGGTGATGGTGGCGCCGGGGACTCCGGCGCAGCAGCGGGCAGCGTAAGCCAGCGCCGGCAAACAAGTGCTTCAGCACGCCGGCAAAGCTGCCTCTCAAAACAAAGGCTTAGGGCTTGTTCGACTCTGCGATCCGCAACGGTCATCGTTGAACAAGCCCTAAGTAAGCAAGTCGTTCTTTTTTGTAAAAAAGAACCAAAAAACTTTTATTCGTCTGGGCGCGGCCTGCGGGCGGGGCGTGTCAAATTAATAAAAGTTTTTTGGTTCTTTTTGTCAAAAAAGAACTGCTTGCTTGCCTCCGCTGATCAGGCGATCACGGGCCGATAGCCCAAGGACCGTGTGATGCCCCCTCTGTCCCGCCGAAAATTCATTGCCGGCTCGTCTCTGGCACTGATCGCCGCTGACGCAGCACCTCAGCCGGGCCTGCACGCCCGGGCCCGGGCCCGCGGCCTGTTCTACGGCTCCGCCGTCAACGACGACACGCTCACCAACGATCCGGCCGTGCTCGGCCGCATCAAGGCCGAATGCGGCGTGCTCGTCGGCGAAGCGCAGTTCAAATGGGGCGATCTGCGGCCGGACGCCAAGACCTTCGACTTCACCCGCGCCGATGCTCTGCTCGCCTTCGCCACCAAATCCGGCCTGCGCATGCGCGGCCACACGCTGCTGTGGCACGAGGGCAACCCGGCCTGGCTGGAAAAGACCCTCACGCCCGCCAATGCAGAGAAGCTGCTGGTCGATCACATCCGCGGCGTGGTCGGCCATTGGAAGGGCAAGCTGATGCATTGGGATGTGGTCAACGAGGTGATCGATTCCGATGACAAGCAGCCTCTCAACCTTCGCAAGACGCTGTGGCAGCAGGCGCTGGGCGCGCGCATGCTCGACATCGCCTACCACACCACGGCCGAGACGGATCCGTCTGCGTTGCGGGTGATTAACGATTACGGCACCGACTACACGCTGGCCTGGCAGGACAGGAAGCGTGGGGCGATGTTGGATCTGCTGGCGGATCTGCTGCATCGCAAGGTGCCGGTGCAGGCGGTGGGGCTGCAGGCGCATCTGGATGGCGGCGAGGTGACGCTCGATCAGAAGGTGCTGGCGAAGTTCGTGGCGGATATCGCCTCGATGGGGCTGAAGGTGATCGTCACCGAACTGGATGTGCGCGACCAGCGGCTGCCGGCGGATATTCCCTCACGCGATGAGACGGTGGCGGCGCATGCGAGGGCGTGGCTGGATGCGGTGCTGTCGAACCGGGCGGTGCTGGGGGTGCTGAGCTGGGGGATCTCGGATCGGAACACCTGGCTGAACGGGCAGTTCGCGCGGGCGGACAAGCTGCCGCAGCGGGCGTTGCCGCTGGATGCGGCGTTGAATCGGACGAAGCTTTGGTCGGCGATTGCGGCTTCGATCGATGCGGCGCCTGTTAGGTAAGAAAGAAGTTCTTTTTTTGTAAAAAAAGAACCAAAAAAACTTGGCTCATCCTGTGTTCCAGGGTGTTGTTTCGCGATCATTCTATCAATGCCCCGACGAGCGCGCCAAGCAGTTGCTTTCCTCGCTTTCGGGCATTGTGAACGAACTGGAAAAAGCTGAGGTAGATCGGCAGTTTTTCCTG
>CAIYCW010000137.1 GCA_903924855.1 uncultured Rhodospirillales bacterium
GTCATCCGCCGAGGGGCTTGTCCATGACGCCCAACGGCGGATGACGGCTTCGCCTTTTCCGCCCTACACACCAAACCCGGCCACCACCCGCACCACATCGCCAAATGCGGCCGCCTCCGCATCCGCCCCGCTCACCTCCGCGCCATAGCCCCAGCGCGCCCAAACACTGCGCACGCCCGCGCCGCGGGCTGCATGAATGTCGTTGTGATGATCCCCCACCATCACTGCCCGCCCCGGCGCACAGCCGGCAGCCGCGATCACCGCCAGCAGATGCGCCGGGTCCGGCTTGCGCACCGGATAGGAATCCCCGCCACCGATCGCCGCAAAGAACCGCGTCAATCCCAGCGCGTCGAGCAACGCCCGCGCCGGCGCTTCCGGCTTGTTGGTGCACACGGCCAGCACAAACCCGTCCGCCCGCAACGCCTCCAGCGTCTCCACCACACCCGGATACGGCCGTGTCAGCACCGCGGCATGCGCCGTGTAGTCGTCAAGGAACGCGGCCAGCCCCGCCGCATCCAGCACCGCCCCGCGCGCCGCAAACGCGCGCTCCAGCAGCGCCTTCGCGCCATCCCCCACCATCGCCTGGGTCTCCGGCTCACCGAACGGCGCCAGCCCCCGCGCCGCCATCAACCGGTTCAGACACGCCGCCAGATCCGGCACCGAATCCACCAGCGTGCCATCCAGATCGAACACCACACAGCGCGTCATGAAACCTCCCTGAAACCCTTGGTCACCAAGATTGATCCGCAAATCCACCCGCGGGGCTTTGACACGCCCCGCCCCACCCCGCTACCCGATATTCCATGAGCGAGACTGCCCCCACCACCGCCATCATTCTCGCAGCCGGCCTTGGCACGCGGATGAAATCCGCCCTGCCGAAAACCCTGCACCAGATCGCAGGCCGCCCCATGCTGCACCATCTGCTGGACAGCTGCGCCCAGGTGTTCGACCGCATCGTGGTGGTGATCGGCCCGGGCATGGAGCAGGTGGCAAAGGCCTGCGCCCCGCATGCCGTGGTCATCCAGCAGGACCGTCTCGGCACCGCCCACGCCGCTCTGCAGGCCGAAGCCCATTTCGGCAAGGGCGACGTGGCCGTGCTCTATGCGGACAACCCGCTGATCACGCCAGACACGCTGCGCCGCCTGCTCGCCCGCCGCAGCCAGGGCGATGCCGCCCTCACGCTGCTCGCCATGCGCCCCACCGATCCCGCCAAATATGGCCGCGTGATCACCGAGGGCCAATACGTCACCGCCATCGTCGAATGGGCGGATGCAACGCCGGCCCAGCGCGAGATCGGCCTGTGCAACGCAGGCGTTCTCTGCGCCGATGCCACCGCCATGCGCGCCTGGCTTCAGCGCGTGCGCAACGACAACAGCAAGGGCGAATACTACCTCACCGACCTTGTGGCCCTCGCCCGACAGGATGGCCTGAACGTCGCCGCCGTCGAGGCGCCGGCCGATGAGCTGCGCGGTGTCAACTCCCGCGCCGAGCTGGCCGAGGCCGAGCACGTCGTCCAGCAGGCGCTGCGCCGCCGCGCCATGGACAACGGCGCCACCCTGATCGGCCCCGAAACCGTGTTCCTGTCATGGGACACGCAGATCGGCCAGGATGTGACGATCGGCCCCAGCGTCGTCTTCGCCCCTGGCGTCATCATCGGCAACAACGTTGAAATCCGTCCCTTCTGCCATCTCGAATCCTGCCAGGTGGAAGACGGCGCCATCATTGGCCCCTATGCCAGGCTGCGCCCCGGAACGCGGGTGGGGCAGGGGGCGCATGTCGGCAATTTCGTGGAACTCAAGGCCACCCATCTCGGCGCCGGCGCCAAGGCCAACCACCTCACCTATCTGGGTGACGCCGAGATCGGCCCGCGCAGCAATATCGGCGCCGGCACCATCACCTGCAATTACGACGGCTTCGCCAAGCACCGCACCAGCGTGGGGGCGGATGTCTTCGTCGGCACCAACTCCGTCCTGGTCGCCCCGGTCACGCTGGGGGACGGCGCCTTCACCGCCGCCGGCAGTGTCATCACCCAGAACGTCTCGCCAGACGCCATGGCCTTCGGCCGCGCCCCGCAAACCGAAAAGCCCGGCCGCGCCGCCCAGTTCCGCGCCGCCCGCGGCAAACCCAAAGGATAGAGCGCCATGTGCGGCATCGTAGGCGTCATCGGCACGCAACAAGCCTCCCCCCTGGTGCTGGAGGCGCTGCGCCGCCTCGAATATCGCGGCTATGACAGTGCCGGCATCGCCACCATCGATCACGGCCCGATCGACCGCAGGCGCGCCGAGGGCAAGCTCGGCAATCTCGCCGCCGTGCTCGCCACCCGCCCGCTCGCCGGCACCACCGGCATCGGCCACACGCGCTGGGCCACCCATGGCGCCCCCACCGAAAGCAACGCCCACCCGCACGGCACCGCCCGCGTCGCCGTCGTCCACAACGGCATCATCGAAAACCACGCCGAGCTGAAAACCGAGCTTCTCGCCGCAGGCCAATCCTTCTCCACCGAGACGGACACCGAAACCGTGGCCCAGCTGCTCGACCTCTACCTCGCCCAGGGCCTCACACCCGAGCAGGCCGCAGCCAAAACCTTCCCCCGCCTGCACGGCGCCTACGCTATCGCCGTCATCTTCGCGGGCCATCCCGGGCTTATGATCGGCGCCCGCAACGGCGCGCCGCTTGCGGTCGGCTTCGGCGACGGTGAGATGTTCCTCGGCTCGGACGCGCTGGCGCTTGCCCCCCTCACCCAACGCATCGCCTATCTCGAGGATGGGGATTGGGTGGTGGTCAAGGCCGAAGGGGCCTCCTTCTTCAACGAGGCAGGCGCCCAGGTCACCCGCGAGATCCGCCGCACGGCCCTCACCGGGGCCGCCGTCGGCAAGGGCAATTTCCGCCATTTCATGGAGAAGGAGCTGCACGAGCACCCCTCCGTGCTGGGGGACACGCTGCACCAGATGGTCAACCCCGCCACCCGCGCGGTGGGCCTGCCCAAGCTGCCCTTCGACCTCGCCTCCATCTCCCGCGTCACCATCTCCGCCTGCGGCTCGGCCTTCTACGCCGGCCTCGTCGCCCGCTCCTGGTTCGAGAACGTGGCCGGCATCGCGTGTGACGCGGACGTTGCCAGCGAATTCCGTTACCGCACGCCGCCGATGGACAAGGGCGGCCTCGGCCTGCTCGTCAGCCAATCCGGCGAAACCGCCGACACGCTGGCCGCGCTGCGCTACATGCGCACCATGGGCCAGCACGTGATGAGCGTCGTCAACGTGCCGGAATCCAGCATGGAACGCGAAAGCGACGCCGTGCTCGCCACCATCGCAGGCCCTGAGATCGGGGTTGCCAGCACCAAGGCCTTCACCGCCCAACTCGCGGTGCTCGCCTGCCTCGTCATTGCCACCGGCCGCGCCCGCGGCACCATCTCCCAGGCCGAGGAAGCCCGCCTCACCGCGGCCCTGCTCGAAGTGCCAGGCCGCGCCGCCGAAATCCTCGAACACGACGAACACATCATCCGCATCGCCAAACGCATCTCAGAAGCGCGGGACGTGCTCTATCTCGGCCGCGGCTCCTGCTTCCCTATCGCCATGGAAGGAGCACTCAAGCTGAAGGAGATCAGCTACATCCACGCCGAAGGCTACGCCGCCGGCGAGATGAAGCACGGCCCGATCGCGCTGATCGACAAGAACGTGCCGGTCATCGCCATCGCCCCCTCCGGCCCGCTGTTTGAGAAAACCGCAAGCAACCTGCAGGAAGCAGCCGCCAGAGGCGGCCAGCTCATCGTCTTCAGCGACAAGGCAGGTGCCGCCAAACTCGCCTCCATCGCGGCCGAAACCGTCATCCTCCCGGATGTCGACCCCTTCGTCGCCCCCATCCTCTACGCCATCCCGGTGCAGCTGCTCGCCTACCACGTGGCAGTCCTCAAAGGCACCGACGTCGACCAACCCCGCAACCTCGCCAAATCCGTCACCGTCGAGTAGGGCGGGTCCACGACCCGCCAATCGCGCCCGCCCCGCCCTCACCGCTCCCGCACCATGCGCGCCTGAAAGGCGAGGTTGGGATTGGCCGGCAACGGTGAGAACAACGTCCACGCCGACCCATCCGGCGCCACCTCGTAGCGCCGCGCCAGGCTCTGCCCGGTCCAGTTCGGATAAACCGACAGATCAACCTCCCAGATGATGGCACCGCGATACGGATTGTCCGCATCCGGCTCCAGCCGCCACCGATACTGATAGCTGGACGCCGTCTGAAACGCCGCGGACGCCTCGGCCTCGCTGCATTGCCGCGGCCCCGGCCCGATGGCGCAATTCGCCCGCCCGGCCGCCTGCAACGTGTTCGCCCCAAACCCATCACGCGTCATGATGAAACGCGCCACCGCCGCCTCACCAAACGGATAGAGCTTCCGGCCGGCCGCATCCTCGGCGAACATCCCGCCAGGCACGGCACGCCACACACCTTCGAGCAGACGGGCAATATCGGCGGTCTGCACCGGCTGCGCGAAACCGGCATGCGCCACGGCAGCAAACACAAGTGACAAGCCCAGCAGGCGACCCATCCGCATCCTGTCAATCTCCCCCAGAAACAAAACCAGTCTCCGGCGGTGCCGATCAGCCCGTCAAGCCGCCGCTGCCGTTACCCGGGCACAACCCCCTTCGCCGCATTCGCCACACCGGTCGCTGTCACCACGCCCGCCGCATCCACCCGCAGCAACGCCCGTGTGCGCGCCCGCACCCCCTCCAGCAGGGCCGGAGACAGCTTCGCCACCGCATCGCCCAGGCTGCCCACCATCAGGGCCGCCTCCCAATACGCGTCGAAATCGGCAAACTGCCGCTCCGCCACAAAGCGGCGCGTCTCAACCTGGCCCAGCCCCGCCGCCACGAACGCCGCCTGCAACGCGCCCATCGCCGACACAGAGGCACTCGGCGGCGTTGCCGGTTCAATCCCCGCCTCGCGCAGCGCAATCCGCACCGGCTCGATCGGCAGACCACCCTCCGGCACATCCCACACATAGGCGCACACCGCCCCGCCCGGTCGCACCACACGCATCATCTCGGCCAGGCCCCGCGCGGGCTCGGGCACGAAGAACAGCACCAGCGCCATCACCGCCACGTCGAACCGCGCCGCCTCGAACGGCAAGGCCATCGCGTCGCCCTGGTGAAACACCGCCCCCCGCACGCCCGGCCGACTGCGCGCAAATTCCAGCTGACCCGCCGAAGGATCAACCGCCTGCACCTCGGACGGCGCCGCGCGCTGCATCAGCAGCTCGGTGAACGCACCGTTGCCGCAACCGATATCAACCCAACGCTGCCCGGGCGCCGCTGCCACCCAGTCCAGAAACCCCTCGCCCACCAGCCGACTGTAAACCCCCATCCCGTGCTCATACGCAGCACCGTCGTCAAACCGAATCGGCTGCCCGCTCATTCCATCCACTCCGAAACTGTTTCAGAATGAAGCCGCATCCAAGCCCGCCGGGCAAGCGGAACCAGGCCGCACCTGGCACCGCAGCGCCAATCAATGCCACAACACGCAGGCCCTCCAGGCCCAAGCCAATCCCCGCAGGAGCCAAGCCGCGTGAGTGATATTCTGGTCATCGGCAATATCGGCATCGACGAGATCTGGCGGCTCGACCGCCCGCTGCGCCCCGGCCGCCGCCTGCGCTGCCTGGAACGCATCCGCCGCGTGGGTGGCGGTGCGGCCAACACGGCCGCGGCCCTGCTCACAACCGGCCACACCCCGCGCATCGCAGCCACGCTGCGCACCGACACTCTGGGCGACACGCTGCTCGCCCATCTCACCACCGCAGGCTTTGCCACGGACGGCATCGAGCGCATTCCAGGCCCCACAACCCCGGGCGTCATCCTGCTGGATCCAGACGGCGAACGCACCCTCA
>CAIYCW010000138.1 GCA_903924855.1 uncultured Rhodospirillales bacterium
GAACGCGACCTGAAATCCATGGTCTTCGGCCAGGACAAGGCGATCGAGGCGCTGTCGGCCGCCATCAAACTGTCCCGCGCCGGCCTGCGCGAGCCGGAAAAGCCGATCGGCAACTACCTCTTCTCCGGCCCGACCGGCGTCGGCAAGACCGAGGTTGCCCGCCAGCTCGCCTCCACCTTGGGCATCGAGCTGATCCGCTTCGACATGTCCGAATACATGGAACGCCACTCGGTCAGCCGGCTGATCGGCGCACCGCCCGGCTATGTCGGCTTCGACCAGGGCGGCATGCTGACGGACGCGATCGACCAGCACCCGCATTGCGTGCTGCTGCTCGATGAGATCGAGAAGGCGCATCAGGACCTCTACAACATCCTGCTGCAGGTGATGGATCACGGGAAACTGACCGACCACAACGCCAAGACGGTCGATTTCCGCAACGTCATCCTGATCATGACCACCAATGCCGGCGCGTCCGACATGGCCAAGGAAGCCATCGGCTTCGGCCGTGAAGGCCGCGAAGGCGAGGATCAGGACGCGGTGAAGCGCCTGTTCACGCCCGAGTTCCGCAACCGCCTGGACGCCATCATCCCGTTCGCCGCCCTCTCGCAGGAGATCGTCGGCCGCGTGGTGGAGAAGTTCGTCATGCAGCTCGAAGCCCAGCTGGCCGACCGCAACGTGACGATCGAGCTGTCCTCCGGCGCCAAGGAATGGCTGGCCGAACGCGGATACGATCGCCTCTACGGCGCCCGCCCGCTTGGCCGTGTCATCCAGGAATACATCAAGAAGCCGCTGGCCGAGGAGCTGCTGTTCGGCCGTCTGGTGAAGGGAGGCTCCGTCAAGGTCACCCTGAAGGACAACGCGCTGGAGTTCGACATCGTCGAAGCCAACACGCAGCCCACCAAGACGGAAGGCGACGATCTCGAACGCGAGGCCGAAACCGCCGAGTAATCCACACCCCGTAGGGCGGAAGTGCTGCGCACCTCCGCCGTCACACCTCACCAACCAGAACCAATGGCGGAAGCGAGCCTCGCTTCCGCCATTTTCGCATCCCAAGCCCTTTCCCGCGCGACCCGCATCGTTCATCATCGAAAAAAACAAGAGGAAACCAGAACGATGCTTCCCATCCGCGCCCTTGCGGCCACCGCGGCCCTTCTCCTCACCACCGCCACCATGCTGCGCGCCGAAACCATCACCGTCGTCAGCTCCGGCGGCTTCTCCGAGACCTACAAGGTGCTCGGCCCCCGCTACGAAGCGGCCTCCGGCAACAAGCTGAATTCCGAATGGGGCCCCTCGATGGGCAAAACGGTCGACGCCGTGCCGCAGCGCATCGCCCGCGGCGAGGACATAGACGTGCTGATCATGATCGGCTACGCGCTGGACAAGTTGGTCGCCGACGGCAAGGTGATCCCCGACAGTGCCACCCCGCTGGGCGGCGCGCTGATCGGCATGGCCGTAAAACAGGGCGCCCCCGTGCCGGACATCAGCACCACCGCGAAGCTGCGCGAGGTCATGCTCTCCGCCAAGTCCATCGCCTATTCGGACAGCGCCAGCGGCGTCTATATCGAAGGCGAGATGCTGAAGAAGCTCGGCATCGCGGATCAGGTGAAGGGCAAGTCCAAGATGATCCCCGCCGAGCCGGTGGCGATGGGTGTGGCCCGCGGCGAGTCGGAAATCGGCTTTCAGACCATCTCGGAACTGATGCCGATCCCGGGCGTGACCATCGTGGGGCCGATCCCGGATGACGTGCAGAAAATCTCCTGGTTCTCGGCCGGTGTCCTCAAGGGCAGCAAACACGAGGCCGCCGCCCGTGCGCTGATCAAGCTGCTGTCCAGCCCGGAGGCAGCGCCGGTGATGCGGGAGAAGGGGATGATCCCGGGCGCACCGCCCAAGCCTTGAGGGTTTTGCGTCAAGGCAGAGCGGGCCGTCGCTTTTGCGAACAAAAGGAAGGTCCGTTCTGTCTCACCCCTCCGGCGTGAAGTTCATCGCCACCCCGTTGATGCAGTAGCGCAGATGCGTCGGCGCCGGCCCGTCATCAAACACATGGCCCAGATGGCTGCCGCAATTCGCGCAATGGACCTCAACGCGCACCATGCCGTGGCTGCGATCCACCGTGGCCTCAACCGAGCCCGCCACCGGATTGTTGAAGCTCGGCCAGCCGGTGCCGCTTTCGAATTTCGTCGCGGTGTCGAACAGCACCGTGTCGCAGCCGGCGCAGCTGAACCGGCCCCGCCGCTTTTCCGACAACAGCGCGCAGCTGCCCGGCCGCTCGGTGCCGTGCTGGCGCATCACCCGGTATTGCTCCGGCGTCAGCATCTGGCGCCATTCAGCGTCGGAGCGGGTGATTGGAAACACCTTGTCCATCGTCGTGTTCTCCGCATGAGACATCATGTGCCGCAACCGCGGCCTGGTTCAGACACGCCTGACCGCGCGGCGTTACGAAACACACCCGTCCGAACCGGTCAGCCAGTGGGCCACTTCGTCCATCCCGCCGAGCTTGGCTGCGATCGGAAATCCGGTTCCGAAGCGCGCGGCGAACGCGTCCAGGCATCCCTGCGCCTTGGTGCGCACCGCCTCCGGCGAGGCCGGATCGGCGGCGCTGCCGGGGATGGCGCCGCGCGTGAAACGCGCCGTCCCGCCTGGCTGGATCACATCGAGCACAACCGTGCCAAAGGCGATGTCGCCCTGGCTTTGCTGGCCCTGGTCCTCGACAATCTCAAGCCGCGCCATGCAGGCCAGAATATCCGCGCGGTGCACCTGCGCGTCGTCGAAATGCGGAATCAGCAAGGGCCCGTCGAGCAGGGCGGCGCAGACGGTGAAGGGGGCGGAGAATTTCGCCTGCAGGCCGTCGGTGGGGGAGGGGTAGCGCAGCACGTGCAGACTGCCGGCGGGCACCGCCATGCGCAGCCGAACATCATCGGCCCCGAAGATCGGCCCCAGACTGCGCCGCGCGTCAAGGGCGATGCCCACCAGGCGGCTGGCGGCGAAGCAGCACGGGAACAGCTTCACCGCGACCTCATCGGCGCGCAGCTCGAACATGCTGTCGGTCAGCGTCTCACCGCCGCCGCCATACAGATCGGCATAGCCGCCCGGGCGGAAGATATCATCGGCGGCGGTCACGCCGGCGGCGGCCAACCGCACGGCGCGCAGCCCGGCAGAGGCCGCGAAACCGGCATGGCAGGGCTTGGCCATCGTGCTGAAATTGGCCTGCAGCCCGCCGGACAGGCTGGCGGCCAGGCCAAAGGCGTGGCGTTGCCGCAGCTCGTTCAGCCCCGCCAGCCGTCCCGCCGCCGCGGCGGCGGAGAAGGCGCCGATCGTGCTGGTGCCATGAAAACCGCGGCCGTAATGGCTGCGCCCGACATAGCCCGCCACCGCGCGTGCCGCGATCAGCCCCGCCGCGATGGCGCTTATCAGCGCACCCGGTGCGGGCACCGCGTCCAGCGCCAGCACCGCCGGGATGATCACGGCACTCGGATGGGTGGCGCTGTCCAGATAGACATCGTCGAAATCCAGCGCATGGGCGGCGATCGCGTTGATCATCACCGCCGCCTCGGCACTTTCCATCGTGGTACCGGCCCAGCTGCGCGGACCGGTGCCGGCATAGGCGGTGATGGCGGCCTGGGTGACGGGCTCGTCCCAGCCCGCGGCGGCGACGGCCACCGTGTCCGCGATGGCGCGGCCGATCAGCGCGCGCATGGCGCCATCGCCGCCATCGGTGGCGGCCACCGCCGCACAGAGACGCTCGATGAAGGCGGTCATCGCATCAACCCCGCATGCTCCCGACCGTACCGTCATCCAGCAGGATGTCGCCACCACGGGTGAGCACCTGGCCGTCCACGCTGATCTCGGGTTTGCGGATCACCCCTTCCAGCCGCAGCCGGGCATGGCAGGTGCCGCCCAGCGCCATCGTGTCGCCCATGCCGATATGCGACGAGCCATACATCTTCTTGTCGGTGCGCATGCTGCCGGTGGGCGTGACGCGCGGGTTGAGGCCGATGGCGATCTCGGCGGGGCAGTTGCTGTTGTTGCGGTCCTCGAAGCGGGCCAGCAGGTCGCGCCAAACCTGCGCCTCCCGCCCGCCCTCGATGCTGGTCACCCAACCGTTTTCCACCACCAGGCGCATCGGCGTTTCGATCAGGCCCACATTGTGTGCGGTGACGTCGAAGACGATCACGCCATTGCCGGTGCCCTCGACCGGGCAGACATGCGCCTCGCCATCCGGAAACGCGCAGCCGCCGCCGCCGCCCGGGCGCATGATCAGCGGCAGGCCCGCGATCGACCGGCCCGCGCGGCCCTCGATGCTGGCGGTGAGGTCGGTGCCGTTCGGACATGTCACATGCACGCGCGAGCCCGCGCTGAACACAGCCGCGATCTTCTGGCCCAGCGCGTTGAGCGCGAAATAATCAGCGCTGGCCGGCCCGTCATCGGACAGCATGGAAGGCGTCAGCTCCTCCATCAGGATGAAGCGCTTGCCGCGATCGATGAACTCATCGGTGATCGAGGCATGCGCCATGGCGGTGCTGGTCAGGTAAAGGGTCAGGTCGACGTCATCGGACATCGCGGCGGCGCGGATCGCGTCCGGCGGGTTGGTCGAATGGGTGGCGCGCGGGTTCATGATCGTCACCAGCGGCTCCATGCCGAGCTCGTTGGCGGCGTTGCGCAGGCCCTGCCAGAGCAGCGGGTCCATGTTGGTGTCGGTCATGATCAGGATGCGATCGCCGGTCTTGGCGTTCAGTTCCAGCGGCTTGCGCAGGATGCGGGTGAGCTGGGCAAGATCGGCTGTCATTGTGCTGTCCTCATTGGAGGCTGAAAAGCGGGGCCAGGCTGCGTATGTCGGAGACAGTGTCGAGCGTGAGCAGACGCTCAATCCAGCCGGACGCGCGCGCGGCGCCCAGCAGCGGCGTTATGAGATCGCTGGCCTTGGCGGCGATCTCCGCCGTGTCCATCTGGTTGGCGGGTGTTCCGCGCACGTGATCGATCTGGCAGGCGAAGGCACGTCCATCGATGGTCTCAACGGCCACATGCGCCCCGCGTGAGTCCGCGGGCATCGTGTCGGACGGCACGATGGTGACACGCCGGCGCGCGGCGAGCACCGCCGGATCGGTCATCCGCGCGGCGTCATGCGTGTTGGCGAAGCCGAGCCTGTCATCCACCAGCAGCAGGGCCACCAGATGCTCCACATTGACATTGGGCATCTCGCGCCCGGTGACCACGCGCGCTGACATGGCGGGGATGGTGGCGGTCACGGTGGCGATGTCGGAAGGGGCCAGTCCGTGCCCCGTCAGCAGCAGCTGCAGCCCGTCAAGCGAGGCCTGGGCGGGGGTGGCGACGCACCATTTCTTGATGGTGGTGCGGGCAATCTCATAGCGCGCGCCGAGGCCTTCGATGAGAGCCGCCGGCGTGGCCTGCGGGTTGAACACCTGCAGAAAATTGGGCGTGCCGTCGAACACATCGGCCACACCGCTCATGCCGGAGGCGACCAGCAGCGCCGCCTCCACGCCGTTGCGGGCGGGCATGCCGGCGAAGTCGAACGCCTTTTCCACGTGATGCGTGTCGCGCACCCAGGTGGTGATGCCGCTGGCCTGCTGGGCCGCGTAGGAAGCGAGCGTGCGGAACCGCGCCGCGTCAAAGCCGAGCAGGCTGCCGGCGGCAAAGGCCGCGCCGAAGACACCGCCAAAGGCGTGCGGGTCAAAGCCGCGGCGGAAGAAGTCATAGGAGCCGAGCGTGATCCCGATCCGGCAGCACACATCATACCCAAGCGCCGCCGCGCGCAGCACCTGCATCCCACTGGCGCCCACATGCTCGCCCACCGCCCAGGCCGCCGGCACGATGACGCTGCCGGGATGGGTGAGGGAGGCGGCATGGGTGTCGTCCGTCTCATCGGCATGGGCGGACATGCCGTTGACCAGCGCCGCATCGACGGGACGCAGCCGCAGCGCCGTGCCCGGCACCAGGCAGGCGCCTTCGGACAGGCTCGCCGCATAGGCCAGTGCCGCCTGGCCGGCCGCAAGCTGCGAGCCCGACAGCATCGAGGCCAGCGTGTCCAACACGTGAAACCGCGCCCGCGCAAGCACATCAGCTGGAAGCTCGACCGAGGCGGCGTTTGCAGCGTAGGCCGCAAGCGTTGCGGTCACATGGACCGGGAGAGTCTCGGTCATACCATGTGGATCCCGCCATTGACCTGGATGTTCTGGCCGGTGACGAAGCGGAAGCTGGGGCCGGCCAGGGCGCGCACAACGCCCGCGATATCCTCCACCGTGCCGACCCGGCGCATCGGCGTCTGCTCCGCCGGATGCTGCCGGGCGCGACGCTCGGCGCTGTCGCCTGCGGCCCCGATGCTGCCGGGCGTCACACAGTTCACCGTCACCCCAAGCGGGCCGAAATGCTGGGCCAGCGAGCGGGTCATGCCGATCAACCCGTGCTTGGCCGCCGAGACATGCAGCGTCTCGGCCTGTCCCAGCTGCGCCATCAGCCCGCCGATATTGATGATCGCCCCCTGGCCCGAGGCCGCGAGCAACGCCTCGCATTCCCTGGCACACAGAAAACAGCCATCCAGCACCAGCCTTGTGACGGCGTGAAACGCGTCCAGGCTGATCTCGCCAAGCCGCCCATGCGGCCGCTTTGCCGCGTTGTTGACCAGGATGTCCACACGCCCGAAGCGGCTGCGTGCCGCCGCCACGAGCTGTCGTACCGCCTCCGGATCGGCGACATCAGCCTGCACCGCGATCGCCTGGCGCCCCAACGCCTTGATGGCCGCGACCGCCCGTGCCGCCTGGGCGTGGTCGGACCCATAGGCCATGACGATGTCCGCCCCGCCCCGCGCCAGCTCTTCCGAGATGGCCAGACCCATGCGCCGCGATCCGCCGGTGACCAACGCCACACGTCCGGCGAATTCTCGGCCCATGTCTGGCTGCGATGCCGGTGCGGCGCTCAATTCCATTGAATCGTTCCGTTGACTGAAATTCCGCCCCGTCGCCCGAAATCTTGCCGGGGCCTTGTGCAGACTGTCAACGCGTGCCCGTCCTTGTGCCGTGTCGCCGATATCCGCGCCAAAGCCCGGTTGATACTTGCGTTGGAGCGACAACCGATTGAACCTGTCGGCAACAAAAGTGCTTGACGCTACACGCGCCTGCAAAATGGGGATGGCCATGAAGACGCATTCTGGAACGAAGCCGCTTTCTCGCCGCGTGCTGATCGCGGGCTCTGCCTCGGCTCTCGGCGCCGCATCCCTCGCCAGACCTGCCGCGGCCGAGCAGGTGATCCGCCTCGCCACCCAGTACAACCTCACCCAGGCGATCGGGCAAAGCTATGATCGCTGGGCCAAGCAGGTCACCGACAAGGCCGCAGGCGCGCTCACCGTGAAGGTGTTCCGCAACCGCACCCTGATCGACAGCGTGGAATCCTTCGCCGCCGTCAAATCCGGCAGTGTCGAGGCCAGCAACATGATCGCGGGCTTCCAGGCCGGCGACATTCCCGATCTGGCGGTGCTGCAACTGCCCTTCCTGTTCGACGACCACGCGCATTACCGCCGCACGCTGCGCGCCGGGCTGTTTCAGATGCTGGCCGGGCGCTATGCCGAGAACAACATCAAGTTGCTGAACTACTTCCCGAAAGGGGCCGTGCATATCTACAGCCGCGGCGGGTTTTTCGACAGTCCGGAGGCGTTGAAGGGCCGCAACATCCGCGTGGTCGGCGGCCTGCAATCCGCCATGCTGCAGACGCTGGGCGCCAACCCGGTCACATTGCCGGGCGGCGAGGTGATGGCCGCCCTGCAGCGCGGCGTGGTGGACGGGGTGATCACCAATTTCGATGGCTATATCGGCTTCAGCTACTACCAGCAGGCCAATTACGTCTTCGCCTGCTACGCCGCCGAGGATGGCGAGGCGCTCGGCATCAACCTGGCGGTGTTCAACGCGCTGCCGCCCACGCTGCAGAAGATCATGACCGACGCGGCGCAGGAGATGGAGGACGAGAACTGGAAAGGGATGGAGGCCGTCGACTATGGCGGCGTCGCGGAGCAGAAATGGGCTGATCTGAAGCTGCATGTCGAAAAGGCCACGCCGGCCCAGCGCGCCGATCTGAAGGCCAGGCTCCGCCCGCTCTACGACAAGGCGCTGGCCGAGCTGAAACTGGCGCCCGCCATCATCAAACTGGCCGACGAAACCCGCGCGGCATGAGATCCGGGTCAGACGGCGGATGGCTGGGACGGTCCTTGGCCTGGCTGTCGGCACTCGCCGTGCAGCTCTCGGCCGGGGTGATCGTGGTCACCATGATCGTCGTCACCGGCAATGCGGTGCTGCGCTATTTCTTCAAAAGCGGCTCGGGTGCGGTGTTCGACATCGAGCGCTTCGCGTTTCCGTTCATCATCTTCCTGGGCCTCGCCGCCACCAACCGCTCCGACGGCCATGCCAGGGTCGGATTGCTGTTGGGCCTGGTCGGGGCCAAAGGGCGCCAGCTGTTGCTGCGCCGGCTGGTTCCCTGTCTGGCGATGATCTACATCGCCGCCCTCGCGGTGAGCACCGGCGTGCTGACCTGGCGCTACGCCCAGGGCGGCACCACCATCGGCGGCCTGATGCCGGTGCCGCTGTGGATGATGACCATCGTGATGCCGGTCACCACCCTCCTGGCCCTCGCGGTGCTGGCGCTGGATTACCGGCGCTTCTGGAACCAACCGGCGGCCATTCCCTCCCATGGTCACGCGCCGGAGCCGCACGCAGCGGACCACGACCGGCGCGGGGGCGCATAGCCCATGTTGAACGCGGGTCTCGCCGCCGCCCTGATGATGGGAATCGTGCTATGTGTGCTGCTGATCGGCCTGCCGATCGGCTTCAGCCTCGGCCTCAGCGGCCTGGGCGCCATCTTCCTTGCCACCGGCTTTGACAACTGGATCGACCTGGTCGGCGGCACCGCCGTGCATCACCTGTCCAGCTTCGGCTTTCTCGCCTTCCCCCTGTTCATCCTGATGGGCACCGTGGTGACCGAAAGCGGGCTGGGTCCGAAGCTGATCGATTTCTCGCTGAAATGGTTCTCCCGCATCCCAGGACCGCTGCACGTGGCGACCATCGTCGCCTGCGGCATCTTCTCGTCGTTCTCGGGGTCGAGCGTGGCCACCGCCGCGGCGGTGGGCGGCATCATGCTGCCGGAGTTCAAGCGCCGCGGGCATGATCTGCGCATGGGCATGGGGGCGGTGGCCGCCGGCGGCACGCTGGGCATCATCATCCCGCCCAGCGCCCATTTCATTCTGTATGGCGAACTCACCCAGACCTCGGTGACGCGCCTGTTCCTGGCCGGCATCGTGCCGGCGCTGATCCTGATGGTGGTGTTCATCGCCTACACCATGATCGCCGTGGTCCGCCGCCCGGCCCTGGCACCCACCGCGGTGGAGGGCATCACCTGGGCGGAGCGGCTGATCGCGTTTCGCCAGATCTGGACCGGCCTGGTGCTGATGTTCTGCGTCCTCGGCGGCATCTTCTTCGGCGTCGTGACACCGACAGAGGCGGCGGCGATGGGCGCCCTCGTGGCCATCCTGCTGGGGCTCTTCGTCCTGCGCGGCCTCACCTTGCGCAGCACGCACCGCGCCATCCTGAAGGCCGCGCACGCCACCACCATGATCGGCTTCATCATCCTGGGCGGGCTGATCCTGGGCCGTGGCATCGTGCTGCTGGGGTTTTCCGATGCGCTGGTCGAATTCATCCAGGATTCCGGCCTGTCGCACTGGCAGATCCTGCTGTCGGTGAACGTGCTGCTGCTGCTGCTCGGCACCATCATGGATGGCGCCGCCATCGTGCTGGTGATGGTGCCACTGCTCTTCCCGGTGATGACCAGCCTTGGCTACGACCCGGTCTGGTTCGGCGTGATGTTCGGCATCAACATGGAACTCGGCCTCATCCACCCGCCGGTCGGCCTCAATCTGTTCATCATCCAGGCGGTCACCGGCGAAAAGATGGGCACCATCTTCCTCGGCGCCTTGCCCTACGCCATCCTGATGCTGGGCGTGCTGGCGCTGATCGTGGTCTTCCCGGACATCGTGCTCTGGCTGCCCGACCTGGCGGGCGCACAGTAAGGCACCGTCAGCCCTGCGCCCGGCTCGCATCAAGTGCGGCCTGCAGCATGTAGGCCGCAGCCATCTGGTCCACCAGCTCCGCGCGCTTGCGCCGCGAGAAATCGGCGTCGTCCTTCAGAAACCGGTTCACCGCTGAGGACGACAGCCGCTCGTCGAACAACGCAGCCGGCAACCCCGTCGCATCCGACACCGCATGCGCCCAATCCCGCGCCGCCTGCGCCGCGGGCCCTGCACTGCCATCCATCGACAACGGCAGCCCGATCACCAGCCCACCCACCTCCTGCTTGCGCGCAATCCGGCCGATCTCGGCCGCCATCACCGAAAGCTTGCCGCGCGGCATCTGCGCAAACGGGCTCGCCAGCATCAGCGTCACATCGCTGAGCGCCAGCCCCACAGTCTTGCTGCCCGGATCGATCCCCAGCAAACGCTGGCCTCGTGTCAGCCGTGCGCGCAGGTCGGTCATGTTGAAGAGCGCCATGACGGGGTTTATGGTCCCGCCCGGGCGGCTTGCCCAGCCTCATAGTTTCCCCCCACCTGACAGGGTTTGTTCATGTCGCTTGATCCCGCGGCCATTCGCCGCATCGCCCGCCTGGCCCGCATCCGTGTCGACGACGCGCAGGTGCAACAGATGCAGGGCGAGCTGAACACCATCCTCGGCTGGATCGACCAGCTGAACGAGGTGGATGTCACCGGCATCGAACCCCTCACTGGCGGCGCCACCATGGCCATGCGCCTGCGCGAGGATGCGGTCACCGTCCCCGACCTCACCGAAGCCGTGCTCAGCAACGCACCCGATCGAGACGGCCCCTTCTACACCGTGCCGAAAGTCGTCGAATAATGTTCGAACTCTCATTGGCCGAGGCCCGCGCCGCCCTGCGCGCCCGCAAACTCTCCGCCCGCGAGCTCACCACCGCCTATCTCGGCGCCGTGGAACAGCTCAACCCGCAGCTCAACGCCTACATCACCACCACGCCTGAGCTGGCCCTCACCCATGCTGATGCCGCCGACGCCTCGCTTGCCCGCGGCGAACACGGCGCCCTCACCGGCATCCCGCTTGCCATCAAGGATCTCTTCGCCACCAAAGGCGTGCGCACCACGGCGGCCAGCAAGATTCTCGCCCCCTTCATCCCCCCCTATGAAAGCACCGTCACCGCCAATTTGCTGCGCGATGGTGCGGTCTTCCTCGGCAAAGCCAATCTGGACGAGTTCGCCATGGGCTCGTCCAACATGACCTCCGCCTTCGGCGCCGTCACCAACCCCTGGAAGCGCGCCGGCTCCAACACCCCCCTCGTCCCCGGCGGCTCCTCCGGCGGCTCGGCGGCCGCCGTCGCCGCCCGCATCGCCTTGGGTGCAACGGCCACCGACACCGGCGGCTCCATCCGCCAGCCCGCCGCCTTCTGCGGCATCGCCGGCATCAAACCCACCTATGGCCGCTGCTCGCGCTGGGGCGTCGTGGCGTTTGCCTCCTCGCTCGACCAGGCCGGCCCCGTCGCCCGCACCGTGGAGGACTGCGCCATCCTGCTCGGCTCGATGGCAGGCTTCGATGCGAAGGACAGCACCTCGGCGGACATCGCCGTGCCGGACTTCGCCGCCGCCTGCGCCCGCGGCGTGAAGGGCCTGCGCATCGGTGTTCCCAAGGAATACCGGATGGACGGCATGGCCCCTGAGATCGACGCCCTCTGGCAGCAAGGCCTCGCCTGGCTGCGCGACGCCGGCGCTACCATCGTCGACGTCTCGCTGCCCCACACCAAATACGGCCTCGCCACCTACTACATCGTGGCCCCTGCCGAAGCCTCCTCCAACCTCGCCCGCTACGACGGCGTGCGCTACGGCGCCCGCTCCCCCGGGCGCGACCTCATCGAGATGTATGAGAACACCCGCGCCGACGGTTTCGGCGCCGAGGTCAAGCGCCGCATCATGATCGGCACCTACGTGCTCTCCGCCGGCTATTACGACGCCTACTACCTCAAGGCCCAGAAGGTCCGCGCCCTCATCCTGCGCGACTTCACCGAGGCGTTTGAGAAAGTGGACGCGCTGCTCACCCCCACCGCCCCCTCCGCCGCCTTCGGCCAGGGCGAGAAGATGGACGACCCCGTCACCATGTATCTCAACGACATCTTCACCGTGCCGGTGAACATGGCGGGCCTGCCCGGCCTCTCCGTCCCCGCCGGGCTGGACGCTGCGGGCCTCCCCCTCGGCCTGCAGATCATCGGCCGCCCGTTCGACGAGGAAACCGTCTTCGCCGTAGGCGCCGCCATCGAACGTGCCGCAGGCTTCACCGCCCGTCCCTCCATCCGGGCGGAGGGCTGAGCCATGGCCTACACACTCGAAGGCGAAACCGGCAGCTGGGAGGTCGTCTGCGGCCTTGAGGTCCACGCCCAGGTGATCAGCAAATCCAAGCTGTTCAGCGGCGCCTCTGCCGAATACGGCGCCGAGCCCAACTCCCAGGTCAGCCTCGTCGATGCCGCCTTCCCCGGCATGCTGCCCGTCATCAACCGCGAATGCGTGGCCCAGGCCGTCCGCACCGGCCTCGGCCTCAACGCCCAGATCAATCTCTGGTCGCGCTTCGACCGGAAGAACTACTTCTACGCCGACCTCCCACAGGGCTATCAGATCAGCCAGTTCGCCCACCCCGTCGTGGGCGAAGGCAAGGTCGAGGTCACCCTGCCGGACGGCTCCACCAAGGAGATCGGCATCACCCGCCTGCATCTCGAACAGGATGCCGGCAAATCCCTGCACGACCAGGACCCCACCAAAAGCTTCATCGACCTCAACCGCTCCGGCGTGGCGCTGATGGAGATCGTCTCCGAACCCGATATCCGCTCCCCCGAGGAGGCCGGCGCCTACCTCACCAAACTCCGCCAGATCCTGCGCTATCTCGGCACCTGTGACGGCAACATGGACGAAGGCTCCATGCGCGCGGACGTCAACGTCTCCGTCCGCAAAGCCGGCGAGGCCTTCCGCACACGCTGCGAGATCAAGAACGTCAACTCCATCCGCTTCGTCATGCAGGCCGTCGAGGCCGAGGCCAAACGCCAGATCGGCATCTGGGAGGCAGGGGGCGAAGTCGTCCAGGAAACCCGCCTGTTCGACCCGTCAAAGAACGAGACCCGCTCCATGCGCTCCAAGGAGGACGCGCATGATTACCGCTACTTCCCCGACCCCGACCTTCTCCCCCTCGTCCTCACCCAGGACTTCGTGGACGGTCTGAAAACCCATCTCCCCGAACTGCCGGACGCCAAGACCGCCCGCTTCGTGCGCGAGTACGGCCTCTCCGCCTACGACGCGCGCATCCTGGTGATGGAACAGGCCACCGCCGATTTCTACGAAACCCTGGCAAAAGGCCGGGACGCCAAGATGGCCGCCAACTGGATGATGGGCGACTTCTTCGCCGCCCTGAACCGCACCAGCACCACCATCGAAACCTCCCCCGTCTCCGCCGCCAATCTCGGCGCCCTCATCGACCTCATCGCCGACAACACCATCAACGGCCGCATCGCCAAGGAGGTGTTCGAGGCCATGGTGGAAACCGGCGACCACCCGGCCGACATCGTCGAAAAGAAAGGCCTGCGCCAGGTCACCGACACCGGTGCGATCGACGCCGCGGTGGGCGCCGTGCTCACCGCCAACGCCGACAAGGTCGCCCAGTACAAGGCCGGCCAGGAAAAACTGTTCGGCTTCTTCGTGGGCCAGGTGATGAAGGCCATGGCCGGCAAGGGCAACCCGGCCCTGGTCAACGAGGCGCTGAAGAAGAAACTCGCATGAACCGCCGCGCCCTCCTGGCCGGCGCCGCGTCGCTCGGTGTCTCCCAAACCCTGCACGCGGCCCCGGCCGGGACGGCGCCCGAACCACCGGCGGGGACCATCCAAATCCTCACCTATCACCGCATCGAACAGCGCGAAAACCCGCCCGGCACAATCGTCTCCCCCGCCACCTTCGCGGCCCAGATGCAAACCCTGGCCGACCGCGCCATCCCGGTCCGCCGCCTGGCCGAGGTGCAGGCCCAATCCCAATCCGGCACCATCACCGGCCACAGCGTGGCGCTCACCGCCGATGACGGCTGGCGCAGCGTCTTCACCGAGATGTTCCCCATCCTGCAGCGCCACCGCCTCCCCATCACCCTGTTCATCAACCCGCCGATGATCGGCACTGGCCACGCCTTCCTCACCTGGGACATGGTGGCCGAGCTGCGCGCCTCAGGCCTGGTGGACATCCAGGCCCACACACTCTCCCACCCCAATTTCAACACCGAACGGCACAGGCGCACCCCGCAGGACTTCGCCGCCTTTCTCCACCACGAGATCGCCGATTGCCGCACCCTCCTGCAGGACCGGCTGCAGGAAGAGGTGCAATCCCTCGCCTGGCCCTTCGGCATCCACGACGCCCAACTGGAGGAGGCCGCAAGCCAGGCCGGCTACACCGCCGCCTACGCCCTGGGCTCCAAACCCATCACCAACCACGCCCCCAAATTCGCCCTGCCCAGATCCCAGATCTACGAGACAGACAACCCAACCCGCTTCACCTGGATCGCCCAAGGCAACACCCGCACCCACCCCACCCCCACAATGTAGGCTGGGTCCCCGCAGGGGTCCCACCATCCCCGCCGCAGCCCACCCCCCCTCACCGTCATCAACTCAGTTGAGTGCGTTGATCTCGGATTTTTGCGTTTGCGATGACGATGATCTTACGCATGAGAGCTGTCAGTGCGACGATAGGTTTTTTTCCGTTTGCAACCAGCCTTTTATAGAACGCGGCGAGCTCGGA
>CAIYCW010000139.1 GCA_903924855.1 uncultured Rhodospirillales bacterium
CGCGCGAATCGCCGCGGCCGAGCGCGCCGCCCATATGGCGCGGCATGATCCCATCACCGGCCTGCCCAACCGCGTGGCGCTGCAGGAGGCGATGCTGGCGGCCTGGCCGCGGCGCAGGCTTGCCGGGTTCAATCTGCTGTGTCTGGAGATCGAGCGGTTCCAGGCGATCTGCGACACGTGCGGCCATTCCGCCGGGGATGCGCTGCTGCGCCTGATCGGGGAGCGGCTTGCGGGTCATGTGCGTGACACCGACATGGTGGCGCATCTGCGGGGGGCGACCTTTGCGGTGCTGCAGTTCACCTCCCGCGATCCGGAGATTGGCGTTCGCTTTGCCCGCCGGCTGGTGGACACGCTGCAGGCGCCGTTGCGCATCGATGGCCGCACCATGCTGCCGGGCATTGCGGTGGGGATTGCGGGTCTTGCCGGGACGGAGGCGCACGCGCCGCCCGAGGCGTGTGTGGAGGAGTTGCTGCGCAATGCGAGCCTTGCGCTGAACCGGGCCATGCAGGATGGCGGGCGGGTGTGCCTGTTCGCGCCGGACATGGATGAGCGCGCCCAGGTGCGCCATGCGCTGGAGCTGGATCTGCGCAACGCGCTCAATCTGGGGCAGTTCGTGCTGCACCATCAGCCGCTGGTGAGCAGCAGGGAAGGGCGTGTCATCGGGTTCGAGGCGCTGCTGCGCTGGCAGCATCCCGAGCGTGGCTTTGTCTCGCCTGGGGTGTTCATCCCGCTGGCGGAGGAGCTGGGGCTGATCGGTGAGATCGGCGCCTGGGTGATGCAGACCGCCTGCACCGAGGCGGCGCGCTGGCCTGCGGATGTGACGGTTGCGGTCAATCTGTCGCCGCTGCAATTCGCCGATGGGCCGGAGCTGGTGCGCATGGTGGCGCAGGCTTTGGCCGAGAGCGGGTTGCCGGGGCATCGGCTGGTGCTGGAGATCACCGAATCGCTGCGGCTGATGGACAATGAGGCGACGCTTGCCGCGCTGCATGATCTGCGCGGGCTGGGGGCTGCGATCGCGCTGGACGATTTCGGCACCGGCTATTCATCGCTGAGCTATCTGCGCTGCTTTCCGTTCGACAAGCTGAAGATCGACCAGTCTTTCGTGCGCAGCCTGCCGCAGGCGGAATCGCTTGCGATCGTGCGGGCGATCATGGCGCTGGGGGCGAGCCTGGGCATTGCAACGGTTGCCGAGGGGGTGGAGACGCCGGAGCAGCTGGCCCTGCTGCGGGCGGAGGGCTGCGACGTGATGCAGGGCTATCTGTTCAGCCGGCCGATGCCTGGCTGTGAGGCGGGGCGGCTGATTGCGGAGATGCCGGGGCGGTTGTGACGGATCTGTTGCTGTCTAGGCCTCTGGTGCGTCCAGGGCTGCGAGCAGGCCTTCGCGCAACTGGCTGAGCTTGCGTTCGTTCTCGACCTTCAGGCCGAAGACGTCCTTGACGTAGAACACGTCCACCGCGCGCACGCCGTAGGTGGTGACGTGGGCGCTGGCGATCTGCAGCCCGGCTTCGCTGATGGCGGCGGTGACGTCGTGCAGCAGGCCGGGGCGGTCGCGGCCGTTCACTTCCAGCACGGTGTGGGTGTTGGAGGCGCGGTTGTCGATCACCACGCGGGGCGGGACGTGGATGGCGCGCATGCGCCGGCCGAGCACGGCGGCGGAGGCTTTGCGGATCTCGGCGGAGAAGCGCATCTGGCCGGACAGCGCCTGTTCGATCAGGGCGGAGAGGCGGGCGAGGCGGTGCGGCGCGTCGAAGGCGCCGCCGGCGGCGTCCTGGATCCAGAACGTGTCGAGCGCCATGCCGTTGGTCAGCGTGTGGATGCGGGCATCGACGATGGAGGCGCCGGCCACGGCAAGCGCACCTGCGATGCGGCTGAACAGCCCGGCGTGGTCGGCGGTGTAGACCATCACCTCGGTGACGGCGCGGGCCGGCAGTGGCTGGGTTTCGACGGTGACGGCCGCCTTGCGGCGTTCGGCATCGCGGATCAGGCTGGCGTGGCGGGCATGGGTTTCGGGGTCGAAGGACAGCCAATAGGCGCCGTAGCCGAGTGAGTGGAAATGCTGCAGGTCGTCTTCGGTCCAGTCCGGCAGGAGTTCGGCCGCGGCGTCTTTGGCACGTTGCACACGCACATCGCGCTCGGTGGTGGACAGGCCGCCGGCCAGCACTTCGGCGACGCGGGCGAAGAGCTCGCGCAGCAGGGTCGCCTTCCAGCCGTTCCACACCTTGGAGGACACGGCGCGCATGTCCGCCACCGTGAGGACCAGCAGCAGGCGCAGGCGCTCGGGGGATTGGATGACGTCCGCCAGGTCGAGGATGGTCTTGGGGTCGTCGATGTCGCGTTTGAAGGCGGTCTGGCTGAGCAGCAGATGGTGCAGCACCAGCCAGGAGACGGTTTCGGTCTCCTCGGCGGAGAGGCCGAGGGCGGGGCCGATTTCGAGGGCGAGTTCGGCGCCAAGCTCCGAATGATCGCCGCCGCGGCCCTTGGCGATGTCGTGCAGCAGGGTTGCCACGTAGAGCGCGCGGCGGGATTGCACGTGATCGACCAGGCCGGAGGCGACGGGGGCGACCTCGGCCAGTTCGCCGCGTTCGAGGGTGTTGAGCACGCGGATCGCCTCGATCGTGTGCTCGTCCACGGTGAAGACGTGGTAGGTGTCGAACTGCATCTGGCCCACGATGCGGGCCCAGTCCGGGATGAAGCGGCCGAGGAAGCCGGTTTCGTTCAGCACCTTGAGCCAGCGCGCGCCGTCCGCGCGGCTGCGCTCGCCCGGGCCTTTGGCCCCGCCGGTCAGCAGGTCCATGAACATGGCGGCTGCTTCCGGCTGTTCGCGCAAAGCCAGCGCCCGGCGTTCGTTGCGGATCAGTGAGCGCATCGCCAGCGGGTGGAGTTGCAGGTCGCGGTCGCGTGCCTCCTGCAGGATGCGCAGCATGAGGATGGGCTCGTCGCGGAAATCGCGGCCGGGGGCTGCGAGCAGCTTGCCGTCCGCCAGGACGAAGCCGGCCTCGATCAGGGCGAGATCGGTCTGGGCGGCGACGGCGGGCGGGCCGAAGGCGGCGCGCAGCAGGGCGGGTTCCAGCACATGGGTGAGGCGGGTGACTTCGCGCGCGGTGAGGAAGTAGTGGCGCATGAAGCGCTCCACCCCGTCCTGGCGGCCGTGGCGGGTGTAGCCCATGCGGGCGCCGACGACGGGTTGCAGGTCGAAGGTGAGGCGATCTTCGGCGCGGCCCGCGACATAGTGCAGGTGAAAGCGCAGCGACCACAGGAAATCCCAGCTGCGCAGCGCCATGCGGGCTTCGATCACCGTGATGATGCCGGCGGCGGGGCCTTCGGGATCGGCCAGTTCGGTGATGGCCTCGATGCCGTAGATGGCGCGGGCGAACCAGTAGAGGGTCTGCAGGTCGCGCAGGCCGCCGCGGCCTTCCTTGATGTTGGGCTCGACGACGAACGGGCTGTCGCCGTAGCGGCGGTGGCGCAGGTCGCGCTCGGTCTGTTTGGCGGTGAGGAACTGGGTGGTGCGCTTGGCGCTCGCCGCCTTGAAGCTTTTCTGGAATCGGGCGAACAGCGCTTCGTCGCCGATCAGCAGGCGGGCGTCGAGCAGGGTGGTGCGCACCGTGACATCGGCTTCGGCCTCGGCCAGGCAGTCATTGATGGAGCGTGTGGCGTGGCCGACCTTCAGGCCGAGATCCCAGAGCAGATAGAGCATGAACTCCACCACTTTCAGGGTTTCGGCGGAGGGGTTGCCCTGGGTGAGGAAGAGCAGGTCGATGTCCGAGAACGGCGCCAGCACGCGCCTGCCATAGCCGCCGGTGGCGGCGAGGGCGATCTGCGGCTTGGTGGGCTGCATGTCGCAGGCATAGCTGAACAGGGAGGCGATCAGCCCATCGGTGAGCGTGGCGAGCCTGCGGGCGGCGGGCAGGCCCGAGAGCTGGCCTGCTTCGAAGGCTTCGCGCACATCGGCCTGGATCCGCGCCAGATGGCGGCGGAACACGCCAAGGGCGGCGTCGCGCGGGGCGGGGCTCGCCACGTCGAAACAAAGGGCTTCCAGCGCCTCGTGCAGCTGGGCGGTGGCGGCCTCGGACGCGCGGGGCAGGGGGGTGGGTGGCAGCATTCCGGTGATGTTAAGCGGAGCCGGGGTCGGTCAACAACGCCCGCAATGCATAAAGTGCGTCCATCGCGTCACGCGGGGTCATTTGATCGGGGTCCAGATCGGCGAGGCGGGTGCGCAGAAGGTCGGTCTGGGGCGGGGGAGGTGCGGCCTGGGCTGCAAACAGCGGCAGGGATGCGGCATCGGTCAGGCGTCCGGCGCGGGTCTCCAACGCGGTCAGCAACTGGCCGGCGCGGCGCACGACCGGGGCGGGGATGCCTGCGAGCTTGGCGACATGCACGCCCCAGCTGCGACCGGCGGCACCTTTGGCGACCTCGTGCAGGAACACCACCTCGCCGCGCCAATCCTTCACGCGCATGGCGTGCGGGGCGAGGTTGGGCAGTTCGCCGGACAGCTCGCTGAGTTCGTGGAAATGGGTTGCGAAGATGGTGCGGCAGCGCGCCTGGTTGTGCAGCGCCTCCAGCACGGCCCAGGCGATGGCGAGCCCGTCCAGCGTTGCGGTGCCACGGCCGATCTCGTCCACCACCACCAGGGAGCGGGGGCCTGCCTGGTGCAGGATGGCGGCGGTCTCGGTCATCTCCACCATGAAGGTGGAGCGGCCTCGCGCAAGATCGTCGGCGGCACCGACGCGGGAGAACAGCCGGTCCACCAGGCCGATGCGGGCAGTGGCGGCCGGCACCGGCAGGCCGCTCTGGGCGAGGATGACGATGAGCGCGTTCTGGCGCAGGAAGGTGGATTTGCCGGCCATGTTGGGGCCGGTGAGCAGCAGCACGCGGGCTTCGGGCGGCAGGTGGCAGTCATTCGGCACGAAGGCGTGCTGGCCTGCGATGGCGGCTTCGACCACCGGGTGGCGGCCCGCGGTGATGGCGAAATCGAAGCCGTCGGTGACCACGGGGCAGCACCATGTGCCGGGGGCGGCCAGGGCCTGGGCGGATTGCAGCACGTCCAGCGTGGCCAGCGCGTCCGCGCAGCGGGCGATGGTGTCGGCCTGTGCCAGGGTTTCCTCCACCAGGGCCTGGAAGATGATGCGCTCCCGCGCCCAGGCGCGGTCGGCGGCCTCGGTGATGCGGCGGTCGAGATCGGAGAGCTCGGCGGTGGTGAAGCGGGCGCCGTTGGCCATGCCCTGGCGCAGGGTGAGGAGCTTGTTGTCGCGCAGCTTCTCCACCGCCACGGCCGGTGCCTCGATGACATAGCCGAGCTGGGCGTGGTGTTTGATCTTGAGGCTGGCGACGCCGAAGCGCTGGGCGAAATCCATCTGCAGGGCTGCGATGACACGCCGGCTGTCGTCGCGCAGCGCGCGATGGGCGTCCAGCTCGCCGTCGAAGCCGGCGGCGATGGCGCCTTCCTCCAGCCGCAAAGGGGCGGGTTCGGCCAGGGCCGCGGCGAGGCGGGTGGGGAGTGTGGGGTCGAGGGTGAGATCGGCGCTGATCCGCGCGAGCAGGGGCGGCAGGGAGGCTGGCAGCATGCCCTGCAGCGTGGCTGCGGCGGTGAGGCCGTGGCGCAGGGCTGCGAGGTCGCGCGGGGTGCCTCGGCCGAGGGAGAGGCGGCCGAGGGCGCGTGCCATGTCCGGCACGGTGCGCAGGGCGGCGCGCAGGGATTGGGTGAGGTCAGGCTCGGTGAGCAGGAAGCCCCAGGCCTCCTGGCGGGCCTGGATGGTGGACAGCTCCGTCAGCGGGCCGGACAGCCAGGCGGCGAGCAGGCGCGCCCCGGGGGCGGTGATGCTGCGTTGGACGCTGGCCAGCAGGGTGTGCGCGGTGCCGCCGTCCCGGGCGCGGGTGATCTCCAGGCTGGCGCGGGTGGCGGCGTCCAGCTCCAGCAGTCCGCTTTCGCCTTGCGGCATCGGGCGGGAGAGATGCGGCAGCTTGCCGGCCTGGGTGAGGCGGACATAGTCGAGCAGCATGGCGGCTGCCTGGGCTTCGAGGTCGGCGAAGCTGCCGAAGGCGTCGAGGCTTGCGGCACCGAAGGCCTCGCCAAGCAGGCGGCGGGCGCGGGCGGGCGGCGGGGCGCTGGCCTGGGCGGATCGGGGTGCCAGATCGCCGAGATCGAGGGTGCCTGCGATGAGGATCTCGGCGGGGTCGAGCCGGCCGAGCAGGGCGTGCAGGCTGTCTGGCGCGAGCACCTGGGTTTCGAACAGGCCGGTGGAGATGTCGAGCCAGGCGGCGCCGATCTGTTTGCCGAGGGTGACGAGGCCGGTGAGCAGGTTGGGGCGTTGGGATTCCAGCAGGGAGTCTTCGGTGAGGGTGCCGGGGGTGACGAGGCGGACCACGTCCCGCCGGATGGGGGCTTTGCCGGTGCGCAGCTTGGGGTCTTCCATCTGTTCGCCGACGGCCACGCGAAAGCCGCGGCGGATCAGCCGTGCCAGATACGCCTCCGCCGCGTGCACCGGCACGCCGCACATGGCGATGGGTTGGCCCTGATGTTCGCCGCGATGGGTGAGGGCGATGTCCAGCGCGGTGGAGGCTGCTTCGGCGTCGGCGAAGAACATCTCGTAGAAATCGCCCATGCGGAAGAACAGCAGTGCGTCCGGGTTGCAGGCCTTGAGGGCGAACCACTGGGCCATGGCCGGTGTGGCGCCGTCGGCGGAAGGTGGTGTGAGCGCAGGCTTCATCGCGCCAGCATGCCCAGTTTTCGCCGTGCCGTGGAGGTGAGGCGGCTCCAAAACGGAAAGAAGTTTTTTTGCTTCTTTTTTTTCAAAAAAAGAAGGCGCTTGCCCTCTCCACCCCACGCAGACCGCACCTGCGAACCGACCCGCTTGCCGTGCGGGCAAAGCGTGGCATCCTGGGTCGACTGGAAACGTTTAGCTCCAAGGAAGATCCGAATGGCCGACAAACCTGCCGAGCAGCAAGACACCCGCACGACGCGCGTCTCGGGTGAGGAAGCGCTGGCGATGCATCGCTCCGGCCGTCCGGGCAAGCTTGAGACCCGCATCTCCAAGCCGATCGCCACGGCCCGTGATCTGAGCCTGGCCTATTCACCGGGTGTGGCCGAGCCTTGCATCCACATCGCGCGCGATCCGGCGCTGGCCTATGAATACACCACCAAGGGCAACATGGTGGCCGTGGTGTCCAACGGCACGGCGGTGCTGGGCCTGGGCAATCTGGGCGCCCTGGCCTCCAAGCCGGTGATGGAGGGCAAGGTGGCGCTGTTCAAGCGCTTTGCCGATGTGGACGGCATTGATCTGTGCGTGGACACCGAGGATGTGGACGCGATCATCAACTGCGTGCGCTATCTTGGCCCGAGCTTTGGCGGCATCAATCTTGAGGATATCAAGGCGCCGGAGTGTTTCATCATAGAGCAGCGTCTGCGCGAGCTGATGGATATCCCGGTGTTTCATGACGACCAGCATGGCACCGCGATCGTGGCGGCGGCGGGGCTGATCAATGCGTGTTTCCTGACCAACCGTGAGCTGAAATCGGTGAAGCTGGTGGTCAATGGCGCGGGGGCCGCGGCCATTGCCTGTGTGGAGCTGCTGAAGGCGATGGGCGCGCATCCGCAGAACATCATTCTGTGTGACACCAAGGGCGTGGTGTTCCAGGGTCGCACCGAGGGGATGAATCAGTGGAAGTCGGCGCATGCGGTGAAGACCGATGCGCGCACGCTGAAGGAGGCGCTGTCCGGCGCGGATGCGTTCTTTGGCCTGTCGGTGAAGGGTGCGCTGACGCAGGACATGGTGGCGGCGATGGCGGACAAGCCGATCATCTTCGCGATGGCCAATCCCGACCCCGAGATCACGCCGGAGGAGGCGCGGGCGGCGAGCCCGCATGCGATCATCGCAACCGGCCGTTCGGATTATCCGAACCAGGTGAACAATGTTCTGGGCTTTCCCTATATCTTCCGCGGCGCGCTGGATGTGCGGGCGAGCACGATCAACGAGGCGATGAAGATCGCCGCTGCCGAGGCGCTGGCGCAGCTGGCGCGCGAGGACGTGCCGGATGAGGTGGCCTCTGCCGGGTCGGGTGCGATCGGGGGCAAAAGGCTGATGTTCGGGCCGGAATACATCATTCCCAACGCGTTCGATCCGCGGCTGATCTCGCGCATTCCGCCGGCGGTGGCGAAGGCTGCGATGGACAGCGGTGTGGCGCGCAAGCCGATTGCCGATCTGCGCAAATATGCGCGCGAGCTGTCGGGCCGTCTGGATCCCACCGCCAATGCGCTGGATGCGATCATGGAGGCGGTGCGCGCCAAGCCGCGCCGTGTGGTGTTTGCCGAGGGTGAGGAGGCGAAGATTGTTCGCGCGGCCGTGGCGTTCCGCAATGCGGGGTACGGCACGCCGGTGCTGATCGGGCGCGAGGATCGGGTGCGTGCCACGATGGAGGCGCTGGGGCTTGGCGACACCACGGGCATTGAGATCCACAATGCCAGGCTGTCGCAGCGCAATGCGGCGTATGCGGAGTTTCTATACGGGCGTCAGCAGCGCCGGGGTCTGTTGCTGCGCGACTGCCAGCGCATGGTGAACCAGGACCGCAACGTGTTCGCCGCCTGCATGGTGGCGACCGGGGACGCGGATGCGATGGTGACCGGCCTCACACGCTCCAACGCGGTGTGTCTGGAGGATATCGGCCAGGCGATCGACACGGCCGCGGGGGAGATCTCGTTCGGCATCACGCTGATGCTGGGCGAGCAGGGGCGTGCGATCTTCATCACCGACACGCTGATCCATGGCCGGCCGAACCCGCAGCAGCTGGCGGATATCGCCACCGGTGCCGCGGCGGCGGCGCGGATGTTCGGCCAGGAGCCGCGGGTTGCGATGCTGAGCTATTCGACCTTCGGCAACCGGATGGATGACACGGCGGCGGCGATGCGGGAGGCGGTGTCTCTGCTCGATGCGCGCGGTGTGGATTTCGAATATGACGGCGATATGAGCCCGGATGTGGCGCTGGATGCGGATTTCCGGGCGCTGTATCCGTTCTGCCGGCTGACCGGGCCGGCCAATGTGCTGGTGATGCCGGGGCTGCATTCGGCGCATATCACCTCACGGCTGGCGCCGCGTCTGGGCGGTGGCGGCACGGTAGGGCCGCTGATTCTGGGCCTGTCGCATCCGGCGCAGCTGCTGCCGATGGATGCCTCGGTGAGCCAGATTGTCGATATCGCGACGATCGCGGCGTATCAGTCCGTGGTGAAATAGGGCGCCGCAGTTGGTGAGACCCGGTGGCGGAGGCGCTTTGCGCTTCCGCCCTACGGGTTTTTAACGTAGGTGTCATGCTTCATCGGGGAGGATGACAGATGGGTTCCAGCACGCTCAAACCGGATTTTGCGGTCACGTCCGACGGGTTCGATGCCGCGGATATGCGCAAGCGGGTGAAGGCCATTCTCATTGGCTCGGTCGGCAATCTGATCGAGTGGTATGACGTTTATGCCTATTCGGCGTTTGCGCTGTATTTCGCGGCGTCCTTCAGCCCGTCCACCGATCCGGCGGTGCAGCAGCTGCAGGCGGCGGTGCTGTTCGCGGTGTCGTTCCTGGTGCGGCCGATCGGCAGTGTGATCTTTGGCTATTTCGCGGATCGCTATGGCAGGCGTACGTCGCTGACCATTGCGGTGCTGCTGATGTGTTTCGGCTCGTTGATGATCGCGGTGGTGCCGAACTACAACACGATCGGCATCTACGCGCCGTTGATCCTGGGGCTTGCGCGCATTCTGCAGGGGCTGAGCCAGGGCGGGGAGTATGGCACGTCCGCCACCTATCTGGCCGAGGTGTCGCACCCGAACCGGCGCGGCTTTTATTCGGGCGTCTGGTATATGACGCTGATCGGCGGGCAGTTGCTGGCGCTGATCGTGCTGCTGGTGCTGCAGAAGATCTTCCTCACGCCCGACCAGCTGCGCGCCTGGGGCTGGCGGATTCCGTTCCTGCTGGGGGCGTTGGTGTCGTTCGTGGCGTTCTTCATGCGCCGTGACATGCATGAGACGGAGCTGTTCAAGGCATCTGACCGGATTGTGCGGACCACCAATCGCTGGGTGGAGCTGGCCAGGCACTGGAAGTCGATGCTGCTGGTGATCGGCATCACGGTGGGTGGCACGTCCGCCTTCTACACCTACACGACCTATATGCAGAAATTCCTCAAGCTCTCGGTGGGGCTGACGGACAACCAGACGACGGCGGTGACGGCTGCTTCTCTGTTGTTCGCGATCAGCATTCAGCCGCTTTATGGCGCGCTGTCGGACAAGTTCGGCCGCAAGCCGTTTCTGGTGGCGTTTGGCGTGCTGGGCACGGTGGGCACCTATCCGCTGCTGACCACGCTGCAGGGCACCAAGAGCCCCTGGGTTGCCCTGCTGCTGATCTGCATCGCCTGGGCCATCGTGTCCGGCTACACGGCGCTGACAGCGGTGGTGAAGGCTGAGATGTTCCCGACCGCGGTGCGGGCGATGGGCGTGGGCATTCCCTATGCGCTGACGGCGGCTTTGTTTGGTGGGTCGGTGGATTCGGTGGCGCTGTGGTTCAAGAGCCAGGGCCATGAGAGCGGGTTCTACTGGTATGCCACGGGCTGCATCGCCTTCAGCCTGTGCTTCTATCTGGGCATCAAGGATACGCTGAAGAACTCCAAGATGGCGCAGCACGATTGAGAGGGTTGGGTGGGACGCGTTGCCGCGTCCCACCCTATCTGTCGCAATTGGTGGGCGCATTGGCGTCCATCACGAAATGCAGGATGCAGGCGCCGAATTTGGTGCCGAAGGCGGCGGTGGCGCCGGCGCCGTGGCCCTTGAAACCGTCTGGACGGTCGATCAGCACCACCTGGCCCAGCTTGGGGCCCAGCATGTTGCGGATGCGATCGGCGCGCCGGTCTTCGTCGCCGGCGAACGGGTCGTCCTGGAACTGGATATACATCAGCCTGGTGCTCTGCTTCGGCACGTCCTGGATGAGGTTGTAGAGATAGGTCTCGCCGCGGGTTGCGATCCAGCCTGAATCGGTGCCGGTGTTGGCGGCCGAGGTGGTGATGCCGATTTCGAACAGGCCCGGTGTTTTCAGTGTGTTGAGCACGTTGATGCCGCCGCGGGACTGGCCGGCATTGACGATCTGCTTCCAGCCCATCTGGCGGAACTTGATCAGCCCGTCGCGCAGCCAGGAGACGACGAGGTCGATATTGCCGTCCCAGTTCTCGTCACGGTCGAAGCGGACCACGTCGTAGCCGGCATTGTTGAGCGGGCGCAGGAAGCTGGGCGGCTGGATGCCGCGGGCGTTCTTGGCGCGATCAAAGCCGTGGCCCCAGACGATGAGGCCACGGGCGGATTGCGGGCCGTGCCAGATATAGCGTTCGTCGGGGATGAAATCGTAGCCGGTGCCGCTGCCGAGGGAGGCAGGGCCTGGGGCGGGCGGCGGGGCGGATTTTCCCGGCCAGACGATCTGGAGGTTCTCGGCGTAGATCTGGCAGGGGGTGCTGCCCTTGGAGGCGCAGAATTCCAGGGCCTTGGCGCGCGCCTCCTCGATGGATTTCTGGCCGGCGGCCCAGCCGACCGCGTCCTTGCCATCGGTGGCGATCGCGCGGGGCAGGTTGTTGGTCAGGAAATTGTCGCGATAGACGGCGCGCACCCGGTCGCTGGCGGTGGCGGGCAGGAGGCTTGGGTCCAGCACGGGCTGCGCGGCCGCAGTGCCTGCCCAGATGCACATGATCGCCGCCATCGCTGCGCGCATCGCCACGCTCCCCTAACGTTCGAAAGTTTTTTTGCTTCTTTTTTTTCAAAAAAAGAAGGTGCTTTTCTTTGTTCTTTTTTGAAAAAAAGAACCAAAAAACTTTCATACGCTTGCAAGGCGCTTCGGGGTGCGCGGCGCGCAAGCCTTGCGCGGGCGGGGGTTCCGGCGTTACTTGCCGGCTTTGGCCGAGGCTTGGGAGCTGCGCATGCGCGTGAAGGATGTGAAGAAAGTGGTGCTCGCCTATTCGGGCGGGCTCGACACCAGCGTGATCCTGCGCTGGCTGCAGACCACCTACAAATGCGAGGTGGTGACCTTCACCGCCGATCTGGGCCAGGGCGAGGAGCTGGAGCCGGCGCGCAAGAAGGCCGAGATGTTCGGGGTGAAGGAGATCTTCATCGACGATCTGCGCGAGACCTTCGTGAAGGATTTCGTGTTTCCGATGTTCCGCGCCAATGCGCTGTATGAGGGGCAGTATCTGCTCGGCACCTCGATCGCGCGGCCGCTGATCGCGCAGCGGCAGATCGAGATCGCGGAGATGGTGGGGGCCGATGCGGTGGCGCATGGGGCGACCGGCAAGGGCAATGACCAGGTGCGCTTCGAGCTCGCCTATTATGCGCTGAAGCCCGATGTGAAGGTGATCGCCCCGTGGCGCGAATGGGATCTGACCAGCCGCACGCGGCTTTTGGAATTCGCCGAGGAGCATCAGATTCCGATCACCAAGGACAAGCGCGGCGAGGCGCCGTTCTCGGTGGATGCGAACCTGCTGCACTCGTCTTCCGAGGGGAAGGTTGTCGAGGATCCGGCGATCGAGGCGGATGAGATGGTGTATCAGCGCACCATCTCGCCCGAGGATGCGCCGGACAAGGCGACCGTGATCTCGATTGATTTCGAGCAGGGCGATCCGGTGGCGATCGATGGCATCCGGATGTCGCCGGCAACATTGCTGACGCGGTTGAACGAGCTGGGGAAGGCCAACGGCATTGGCCGGCTGGATCTGGTGGAGAACCGCTTTGTCGGCATGAAGAGCCGCGGCATCTATGAGACGCCGGGTGGGACGATTCTCTATATCGCCCATCGAAGCATTGAGAGCATCACGCTGGATCGTGAGGTGGGGCATCTCAAGGACAGCCTGATGCCGAAATACGCCGAGCTGATCTACAACGGCTTCTGGTTCAGCCCGGAGCGGCGGATGCTGCAGGCGGCGATCGATGAAAGTCAGAAATCCGTCACGGGCCGGGTGCGCTTGAAGCTCTACAAGGGCAACGCCACGTGCATCGGGCGTGAGAGCCCCAACACCCTGCATTCGATGAAGGTTGTCACCTTCGAGGAGGACCAGGGTGCCTATGACCAGTTCGACGCGCAGGGCTTCATCAAACTGAACGCGCTTCGCCTGCGCCTTGGCGCTCAGGCGGGCCGCAAAGGAGGATCGCTGTAATGACCATCTCGATGTATCAGGCCTCCGTGCCGGTGCTGACGCACAGCCTCAAGGCGCTGGCCGGCGTGCTGGCGAAGGGCGCTGCCTCGGCCGAGGCGCGCAAGATCGACCCGACCGTGTTCCTGACCGACCGCCTGGCGCCGGACATGTTCGCGCTGACGCGCCAGGTGCAGATCGCGACCGACATGTCCAAGGGCGGCGTTGCCCGCCTGGCCGGCGTGGAGATCCCGAAGTTCGACGACAATGAGGCGAGCTTTGCCGATCTGCAGGCGCGCATCGAGAAGACGATCGCGTTCCTGGGCTCGGTGACGGCCGCACAGGTGGATGGCACGGAAGACAAGGACATCACGATTTCGGTTGCCAAGCAGGACATGCACTTCAAGGGCCAGGCCTATCTGCTGCATTGGGTGCTGCCGAACGTGTTCTTCCACATCACGACGGCTTACAACATTCTGCGGCACAATGGCGTGGATGTGGGCAAGCGGGATTTTCTTGGGTCGTTCTGAGGTAGGGTAGGGTTGTTCTTTTTTTGAACAAGACCGTTTGATCGTTGGGGCGGCGTGGATGGTGATATCCGCGCCGTTCTTGCGTTTGGGGGTGCGGCGTGGGGTGCGGCTTGGTTGGTTTCCGCCGTTGGCCAGGCGGAAGGATGAAAGTTTTTTGCTTCTTTTTTTCAAAAAAGAAGGTGCTTGCTTGGGCGCAAAGAGGCGGAG
>CAIYCW010000140.1 GCA_903924855.1 uncultured Rhodospirillales bacterium
GGTAACCGTGCGCGTCGCGCCAAGAAAATGAAGGTGCATAACCACTTACGGCCAAAATTCATCCGACCGACAGTGTGCGCGCCGCCCATGGATGCGGTCAAGCGACGGGTACAGGGTTTCCCGTACTTCCAAAAAAACCGTCGCCGCTTTTTTAGGGCGGCGACGGTCGGTGTATCGATGGCTCGTTGCGAGGTTTAGGTCCGCAGCGCGGCCAATACTTCATCCAGCATCTTTTTGGCATCGCCAAAAAGCATGCGGTTGTTTTCCTTGTAGAACAGCGGGTTGTCCACACCGGCATAACCCGACGCCATGGACCGCTTCATCACGATGGATGTCTTGGCCTTCCACACCTCCAGCACCGGCATGCCGGCGATCGGGCTGGTCGGATCATCCTGTGCCGCCGGATTGACGATGTCGTTGGCACCGATGACCATCGCCACATCGGTCTTGGGGAAATCGTCGTTGATCTCGTCCATTTCCAGCACGATGTCATAGGGCACCTTGGCCTCGGCCAGCAGCACGTTCATGTGCCCCGGCATGCGCCCCGCCACCGGGTGGATGCCGAAGCGGACATTCACGCCGCGCTCACGCAGCAGCTTGGTGATCTCGTACACCGTGTGCTGCGCCTGGGCGACCGCCATGCCGTAGCCCGGCACGATGATCACCTCCTTGGCCTCCCGCAGCAGCTCCGCCGTCTCGGTGGCGGAGATCGACGTCACCTCACCCGCCGGCACCGCGGCCGCACCGGCAGACGCCGTGGCCCCGCCGCCGAAGCCACCCGCGATCACCGACAGGAAGTTGCGGTTCATCGCCCGGCACATGATGTAGGACAGGATCGCGCCCGAGGAGCCCACCAGCGCGCCGGTGACGATCATCAGATCGTTGTTCAGCATGAAGCCGGTCGCGGCCGCCGCCCACCCGGAATAGGAGTTGAGCATCGACACCACCACCGGCATGTCCGCCCCGCCGATCGCCATCACCAGATGCACGCCAAAGGCAAGCGCGATCAGCGTCATCAGCAGCAGCACGAACGTCGCCGCATGATGGCCGGTGAACAGAATGCCGAAGATCACCACCAGGATCAGTGCCGCCAGATTGAGCATATGCCGACCCGGTAGCAGCAGCGGCTTGCCGCCGATCTTGCCGGATAGCTTGCCGAACGCGATCACCGAGCCGGAGAACGTCACGGCGCCGATCAGAATGCCGAGATAGATCTCCACCTCATGCACCGCCTCGATCGCGGCAAGGTCCGCCGCCGAGGTGCCGGAAGCCGCCAGCGGCGTGGTGTCGATATAGGAGGCAAAGCCCACAATGCAGGCAGCCAGACCCACCAGCGAATGCATCAGCGCCACCAGCTCGGGCATCTGCGTCATCTGCACCTTGCGCGAGGCATAGATGCCGATGCTGCCGCCGATCAGCAGCGCCACGATGATGGCCGCAATGCCGCCGCCGGTCACATGGCTCGGGTTGAACACCGTGGCCAGCACGGCGATCGTCATGCCGGCCATGCCATACATGTTGCCGCGGCGAGACGTCTCGGGGTTGGACAGCCCACCCAGGCTGAGGATGAACAGAATGGTCGCGCCAATATAGGCAACCGTTGCGATGTTGTCGTTCATGGAGGTTCTCCCGCCTTACTTACGGAACATCGCCAGCATGCGACGCGTCACCGCGAAGCCGCCGAACATGTTGATGCCGGTGAGAACCACGCCCAGAAAGGCCATGATGCCGATCAGCAGATTATACCGCTCCACCCCTGGAATCGCCGGCGGTGCGATCTGCAACAGAGCCCCGATGGTGATGATGGAGGAGATCGCGTTGGTCACACTCATCAGCGGCGTGTGCAGGGCAGGGGTCACGTTCCACACCACCATGTAGCCCACGAAACAGGCCAGCACGAACACCGTGAAATGGCTGAGGAACACAGCAGGCGCCGTGGCCCCCACCAGCGCGAACAGCACCGCCCCCACGCCGAACACAACCGCCAGCGTCTTGGCGGACATCGGCGCCCCCGCGCCATGGCCGTGGCTTGCCGCCTTCTTCTCCGGCATCGCTGCCACCGGCTTCGGCGCCGGCGGTGGCGGCAGCTTCAGCGGCGGGGCCGGCCAGGTCACCTCGCCCTCCTTGATCACCGTCAGCCCGCGGATCGCGTCATCTTCCATGTTGACGTTGATCACGCCGTCCTTGGTCTTGCACAGCTCCTCGGCCAGACGCAGCAGGTTGTTGGCGTATAGCGTGGAAGACTGCTTGGACAGGCGGGACGGGAAATCCGTGTAGCCCACGATGGTCACGCCATGGCGCACCACCACCTGGTCGCGCTCGGTCAGCTCGCAATTGCCGCCCTGCTCGGCCGCCAGATCGATGATCACCGAACCCGGCTTCATCGAGGCCACCATCTCGGCGGTGATCAGCCGCGGCGCCGGCTTGCCCGGGATCAGCGCCGTGGTGATGATGATATCCACCTCGGAGGCCTGCTTGGCATACATCGCGCGCTGCGCCGCCTGGAAGCCCTCGCTCATCACCTTCGCATAGCCGCCGCCGCCCGAGCCCTCTTCCTCGTAATCGACGCGGACAAACTCACCGCCGAGCGACTTCACCTGATCCGCCACCTCGTTGCGGGTGTCATTCGCCCGCACGATGGCACCCAGCGAGGCGGCTGCGCCGATCGCGGCAAGCCCCGCCACGCCGGCACCCGCGATGAACACCTTGGCCGGCGGAATCTTGCCCGCCGCCGTCACCTGGCCGCCAAAGAACCGGCCGAACTGGTTGGCCGCCTCGATCACCGCGCGATAGCCGGTGATGGAGGCCATCGAGGTCAGCGCATCCATCTTCTGCGAGCGCGACAGCAGGCGCGGAATGCAATCCATCGCCAGCACCGTCACGCGCCGCGCGGCCAGGGCCTGCATCAGCTCGGGGTTCTGCGCCGGCCAGATGAAGGAGATCAGCGTCGAGCCGTCCTTCAGCAGCGCCACCTCATCCAGCGTGGGGGCGCGCACCTTGAAGACGATATCGGCAGCGCCGAACAGCTCCGCCGGAGAGGCTGCGATCGTGGCGCCGGCCGCCACATAGGCGTCGTCATAGCAATCCGCGCCATCGCCGGCACCGGTCTCGACCGACACCGAAAAGCCAAGCGCCTTCAGCTTGCCCACCACATCCGGCACCGTCGCCACCCGCTTCTCCAGCGGGAAGCGCTCCTTGGGGATCCCTATCATCAGCGACACTGAACCATCTCCCGCGTTCACCTGTTGGTCGGTGCGTTCCAACACCCTTACGTCAACTCTGAAACCTGGCACTGCACCCATCCGCGCCACATGCGCCCGCCTCGGCACCGCAAGGCGCGTCCTGGGCGTTGCACATCGCTTGGCTGAGACCGGCCGGACGTCGTTGTCCTGGCACATGACAGAAATGTAGGCCGTTGCCGACCGTTCAAGATCGCAACCCTGGTTTCGTTGTGCACACTCCTCAGGCGAAGGCAAGGGGGCACGACGATCCGCCTTGCACCGCACGCCGCCATGCGCATACCCTGCGCATCGTCGCAAGGAGGCAGACATGCGCATCCAGACCGTGCCGATCCCGGCCTACAAGGCCGACGCACCGCGCAAGCCGGTCAATCTGTCACTGAACGAAGACCTGGTCGCCCAGGCCCGCGGCCTCACGCGCAACCTGTCGGGCAAGGTGGAGGAACTTCTGGCCGCCTATGTCGCAGCCGAGCGTGCCCGCAGGCGGGCTGAGGATGCGGAGCTGGAAGCGGTGATCGACGCACTCAACGAATTCCATGAGAAGCACGGATTGCTGTCCGATGACTTCCCGAGCTTCTGATCGGCCATGACGCAGTTTGCAGTGTTCCGAAATCCGCGCCGGACCGAATTTCTGCCATTCCTTCTTCAAATTCAGACCAGCCGCCTTGATCGATCCAGTGTGCGCGTCGTGATGCCGCTGATGCAGCGATCATCCGCCGCCCCTGCCGACGCAGCTCTGACGCCGCATCTGGTTGTCCAGGGCATTGCCGTCTGGGCCGACCCGATGAACCTCGCAACCGTGCAACGCAGGCTGCTGGGATCTGAGCTCGAAATCCTCGCCGACCCCGACCAGGACCGCATAATCCGCGCGATCGACGAGCTGATCAGCCGCGGCTGAGCGCCGCACCCCAGCCTGCCCCCCCCGGGCTACCCTCTGCGTGGCACCCGATTTGCGTGTGGTCGTCCAAACGCCAGGCCTGCCACCCGAACGACAGGCCATCACAGAAGGATGCCCATGCACGTTGAACGCATAGACACGCTGGTCGTGGGCGCCGGCCAGGCCGGCGTCGCGATGAGCGAGCATCTCTCCCGCAACGCCATCCCGCATCTCATCCTCGAACGCGGCCGCATCGCCGAACGCTGGCGCTCGGAGCGGTGGGACGCGCTGGTGGCCAACGGCCCCGCATGGCACGACCGCTTTCCCGGCATGGTCTTCCCCAACACCCATCCGGACGGCTTTGCCCCGAAAGAGCAGGTGGCCGCCTATTTCGCCGCCTACGCCGCCAAGATCGCAGCCCCCATTCGCTGCGGCGTTGCCGTCACCTCGGCAACCCGGCTCACCGGACGGCCCGGCTTTCACGTCGAAACCTCCGAAGGCGCCATCGAGGCCGAGCGCATCGTCGCCGCCACCGGACCGTTCCAGCGCCCCGTCATGCCGAACCTCGTGCCGGAGCGCGCAGGCCTGCTGCAGATCCACTCCAACGCCTACCGCAACCCCGCCCAACTGCCCGAAGGCGCCGTGCTCGTCGTGGGCAGCGGCTCGTCCGGCGTGCAGATCGCCGATGAACTGCGCCGCCATGGCCTGCGTGTTTTCCTCTCCGTTGGCCCGCACGCACGGCCACCGCGCGCCTATCGCGGGCGCGACTATTGCTGGTGGCTCGGCGTCCTCGGCAAATGGGACGCCGAGGCGCCAACCCCCGGCATGGAACACGTCACCATCGCCGTCAGCGGTGCGGAGGGCGGCAAGACCATCGATTTCCGCAGGCTCGCAGCCGAAGGCATCACCTTGGTCGGCCGCACCGTGTCGTATCAAGACGGTGCCGTGGGCTTTGCCGCCGACCTCGCCCACACCATCCGCCAGGGCGATGAAAACTATCTCTCCGTGCTGGACGAGGCGGATTCCTATATCGCCCGCAACGGCCTCGACCTGCCGGAGGAACCAGAGGCCCGCCTCATCCTGCCCGATCCGGACTGCATGACGTACCCGATCAGCAGCCTCAACCTCAGCGAGGCCGGCATCACCACCATCATCTGGGCCACCGGCTACACGCAGGACTATAGCTGGCTCAAGCTCGACGCGTTCGACGCCCAAGGCCGCCCCCGCCACCAGCGCGGTGTGTCCATCGAGCCCGGCCTGTATTTCCTGGGCCTGCCCTGGCAGTCCCGCCGCGGCTCCAGCTTCATCTGGGGCGTCTGGCACGATGCGATGCACGTGGCCGACCATATCGCAATCCAGCGCAGCTACCGCGCCTATCAACCCGCCGCCGGCTGCCCAGCCTGAAGGAGCCCATCATGGCCCATACCCGCATCCGCACATTCAACACCCGAGACACCTACCCCGAGCAGAAGCTCAACAACGATCTCTGCCACGCCGTGGTCACAAAGGGCGGGCGGATCGTCTGGCTGCGCGGCCAATGCCCGCAGAACATCGAGGACGCGGTGAACATCCCAAGCCATGATCCGGTCGAGCAGACCCACAAGGTGATGCAGAACATCCGCCAACTGATCGAGGAGGCCGGCGGCCGGATGGAGCATCTGGTCAAGATCGTCGTCTACATCACCGATGTCCGCCACCGCGAGGCGATCTACACCACCATCGGCGAATACATCAAAGGCGTGCACCCGGTCTCCACCGGCCTGGTCGTGCAGGCCCTGGCCCGGCCGGAATGGCTGGTCGAGATCGACGGCACCGCCGTCATTCCGGATTGATCCCATGACCTTCTCGCTCGTGGCACGCTGCCCCGATACCGGCATGTTCGGCATCGCGATCTCCTCCTCCTCCCCCGCGGTCGCCGCACGCTGCGCCTATGCCCGCGCCGGCGTGGGGGCTGTTGCCTCGCAGAACGTGACCGACCCAACACTGGGCCCGTTGGCGCTCGATCTGATGGAACAAGGTGCCAGCGCCGCGGAGGCCGTGGCGGAGGTCAAAACACGCGGCCGCTTCATCGAATACCGACAGGTCATCGCCATCGACCCGGCCGGTCGCACCGCCATCCATTCCGGCCCCAATGCGCTCGGCATCTTCGCCGAAGCCCAAGGCTGCAACGTCGCCTCCGGCGGCAACATGCTGGCCACCCCCCATGTCCCGCAGGCGATCATCGACGGGTTTCTCAGCGCCTCAGGCCATCTCGGCACCCGCCTGATCGCCGCCATGCGCGCGGGGCTGGCGGAAGGCGGCGAGGCAGGCCCGGTGCATTCCGCGGGCCTCAAACTGGTGGACAAGGTCAGCTGGCCCATCGCCGATCTGCGCTGCGACTGGACCGATGCCTGCCCGATCGAGGCGCTTGCCAGCCTGTGGGAGCTCTACCACCCCCAACTCGACGCCTACATCCAACGCGCCCTCGACCCCCGCCAGGCCCCGTCCTACGGCGTGCCGGGCGATCCAGGCTAAAACCCAAAAACCCGTCATTGCGAGCGAAGCGAAGCAATCCATCGAACCATGAGAGAGCTTTCTGGCAACCAGGCGGTGTTACTGCGAACGCAATCACGCAGGCTCCAACCACCAAGGGCAAGCTTTCAGCTCAAGCGTTCAGCCACGAATCTACATCCGACGAGCAACCGCCCCATCATCAGCATCGCTGGACCAAACCGCCGGCCCGATCTCAATCCGCACCGACAGCCCGGCCCGTTCGGCCAAGGCGATCAACGCATCCAGGCTGAACTTCGCCGTCCTGCCACGCAGCAGATCGTTCAATCGGGGCTGTGTCACGCCAAGTCGGCGCGCCGCCTGCGCCTGCGTCTGGCCCCATCGCTCCACTTCGCCGCGCACGGCAATCACCAGCTCTGAGCGCAGCCGCTGATCTGCCGCCTCTGCGGGCGTCTCCGCCAGAGCATCCCAGACGCTGTCAAAGCTCTGAATCAACTCTTCGGTCATGACACTCTGTCCCTGCTGATCTGGCGCAGACGGGCGCACGCCAGATCCAGATCACGCTTGGCGGTCTGCTGCGTCTTCTTCTGAAACGCATGCAGCACGTAAACCGCCTCATCAAAGGCTGCGACATAGATCACGCGAAACGCCCCATCCGGACCGCGATATCTGATCTCCCGAACGCCGGCTCCGATGGAGGGCATCGGCTTCCAGTCATCCGGGTTCAATCCACGCTGCACGCGATACAGCTGGTGCCCCGCATCATTGCGTGCGTCGGCCGGGAAGTCCCGCAGATCATCCAAGGATGACCCAACGAAGGCGATCCGCTTCATGAAAACACTATATCAATTCTGATATAGGCCGCAACCACGACCCCTCAAACGCTCTCCGGCACCCCCGCCGCCAACAGCGCCGCCTTCTGCCGCGCCGCCATCTCCTCGGTGTTGAAATCCTCGATCAACTCCTGGAACAGCCGGCTCCAGTTCAGCTCCGCCTTCAGCCGGAAGAACACGCTCCCCAGCCCGATCGCCGAGCGGTCCATCAGCACGAATTCCCGCGGCGGTTTCACACCGCCCGTCCGCTTCAGCCCCTCATGCACCTTCATCGCAACCGAGCGCCCGAAGGTCGGGTCGTCGATATCGGTGATCTTGCGCACCCGGTCTTCCAGCAGCGGCTCGTAGAGGAACTTCGCCCAGATGTTGAGAATGTCCATCTTCTCGTTGGACAGATCGACAAACCCCCATTGCTCATACGCATGGTGCGACTTCTCGCGGTCATCATCGCGGATCGCCTCATACAGATCGATCACCGCGCGGATGAACGTCGCCGGAAACACCCGGATCGCGCCGTAATCCAGCAGGTTCAGCGTGCCATCCGGCCGCACCTGGTAATTGCCCAAATGCGGATCGCCATGGATCACGCCGTAGCGATACAGCGGCAGATACCAGGCACGGAACAGCGCATCGGCGATCGTGTTGCGCTCCTCCTGCGGCGGGTCTTCCTCCAGCCGCCGCATCAGCGCGCGGCCGTCCAGCCAGCTCATCGTCACCAGTCGCCTGGTGCACAACCCCTCCACCGGCACCGGCACATGCACCTGCGGCGTGTCCGCCAGCATCGCGCCATACAGCCGCATCTGCGCCGCCTCGCGCGTGTAATCCAGCTCCTCGCGCAGCCGCTCGGCCAGCTCCTTGTAGATCTCGTCGCTGTCGATGCTGTCATCCATCCGGCGATACACCGCCATGGCCAGCTTCAACTGCTTCAGATCCGCCTCCATGGTGCTCGCCATGTCCGGATATTGCAGCTTGCAGGCAACCTTCTGCCCATCATGCAATGTGGCGCGATGCACCTGGCCGAGCGAGGCGGCAGCCGACGCCGTCAGCTCGAACTCCTTGAACTTGCCCTGCCAATCCGCCCCAAGCTCGCCCTGCATCCGCCTGCGCACAAACGCCGCCCCCATGGAGGGCGCATTGGCCTGCAGCTGAGACAGCTCGGCCGCGTATTCCTCCGGCAGCGCATCCGGAATCGTGGTCAGAAACTGCGCCACCTTCATCAGTGGGCCCTTCAGCCCGCCCAGAATCACCTTCAGATCCTCGGCATGGCTCGCCGCGTCAGACTTGATGCCGATCCGGTTACCCGCCACCCGCATCGCAATGCCGCCCACCGCCCCCGAGGTGCGCGCCATCCGGCGCAGCTCGCCGATCAGCGAGGACTTGTCTTCGTTCGATCCGCTCACGCGCTCTGCTCCAGCTCATCGATGAAGCCCGCGATCACATCCAACCCCTTCAGCCAGAACGCCGGGTCGGACGCATCAAGCCCGAACGGCGCCAGCAGCTCCTTGTGCCGCTTGGTGCCCCCCGCGCGCAGCATGTCGAGATACTTGCCCTCGAACGCCGCCTTCTCCGCCGCACTGCCGGACTGGTAGACGCCATACAGCGCATTCACCAGGCAATCGCCGAACGCATAGGCATACACATAGAAGGGGGAGTGGATGAAATGCGGCACATACGCCCAGAACACGCTATACTCCGGCGTGAACTCGAAGGCCGGGCCCAGTGAGCGCGTCTGCACGTCAAGCCAGATCGCCCCGATCTGATCGGCCGTCAGCTCCCCCGCCCGCCGCGCGCTGTGCAGCCTGCGCTCGAACTCATAAAACGCGATCTGCCGCACCACGGTGTTCAGCATGTCCTCGACCTTGGAGGCCAGCATGATCCGCCGCCGCGCCGGATCACCCTCCGCCGCCAGCACCGCGCGGAAGGTGAGCATCTCCCCGAACACCGAGGCCGTCTCCGCCAGTGTCAGCGGCGTGCTGCCCAGCAGATAGCCCTGATCGGCCGCCAGCACCTGATGCACGCCATGCCCCAGCTCATGCGCCAGCGTCATCACATCGCGCGTCTTGCCGTGATAGTTCAGCAGCAGATACGGGTGCACCTGCGGCACCGTCGGATGCGCGAACGCTCCGCCGGACTTGCCGGGCCTGGGGCTCGCATCGATCCACGGCTTTTCGAAGAACTGTGCGCCAATCCGCGCCAGCTCCGGGGAGAACGCGCCATAGGCGGCCAGCACCCGGCTTTTCGCATCCTCCCAGCCGATCGCACTGTCCGCATCGCCCGGCAGCGGCGCGTTGCGGTCCCAGTGCTGCAACTTCTCCAGCCCCAGCCACTTCGCCTTCATCGCGTAATAGCGATGCGACAGCCGCGGGAAGCTCTGCGTCACCGCATCGACCAGCGCATCCACAACCTGGTCTTCCACCATGTTGGACCGGTTGCGATAGCTCCAGGGCTGCTCATAGCGGCGCCACTGATCGTCGATCTCCTTGTCCTTCGCCAGCGTGTTGGTCACCAGCGCGAACAGCTTGATGTTGCCCTCGAACGCCGCCCCGATCGCCCGCCCTGCCGCCTCACGCACCGCGCGATCCGGGTCGGACAGCTTGTTCAACGCCGCCGACACCGTCAGCTGCTCCTCGCCCAGCGTGATCTTCATGCCGGCGATCGTCTCATCGAACAGCCGCGACCAGGCGGACGCTCCGGTCACATCCTTCTCGTGCAGCAGCTTCTCCAGCTTGTCATCCAGCTGATGCGGCCGGAACACCCGCAGATCGCGCAGCCACGGGCGATAGCGCGCCAGGGCGGCATCGGCCAGCTTGGCTTCCAGCACGCTCTCCTCCAGCCGGTTCAGCTCCAGCGTGAAAAAGATCAGATGCGCCGAGATCGCCGTCACCCGCTCGCTCATCGACTGCATGAACTGCCCGATCAGCGGATTGGTCGAATCCCCGCTGAACTGCAGTTGCGCATAGGACATCACCCGGCCAAAGATCACCTGGATCGCCTCGTAATCGGCGATCACCCGCGCCAGCTCCGCACCGCTCATGCCGGCAAGCTTGCCCGCGGCCTTGCCCGCGAACTCCAGCGCCAGCCGCTCCGCCCGCTCCAGATCGGCGGCCAGCTCGGCGCTGTCGGTCGCCGGATACAGGTCGCGCAGATCCCAGGAGGGAAGCGTGTCGGCAATGGAAGCGGCGTGTCCGTCTGGCATGAAATTCTGTCCCGGCACATGATCTGCATTGCATCGGCCGCACACGCCATCAGGCGCGGTGCCGCCGAGCTTCACCGCGTTCATGTAAGCTGTACCCCCGCATGTCAAAGGGGTGCGGCGTCCTCTCATTGCCGGAGCCTGCCATGCCGTCCAACCGAGGTGTCATCGACCCCGCCGCTTTCCTGGCCGACCTCAACGAGCTGCGCCAGATCGGGGCCTACAAGACCGGCGTGCACCGCCCGACCTACACCCCGGATGACATGCGCTCCCGCCATTGGCTGATGGAGCGCATGGCCCAGGTCGGTCTCGAACCCTCGATCGACGGCATCGGCAATGTCTATGGCCGCAGCAAACTGCCAGGGCCGCATCTGCTGGTAGGCAGCCACATCGAAACCCAGAACTATTCCGGCTGGCTGGACGGCGCGCTCGGCGTGATGGCAGGCGTGGCCCTCGCCCGCGCCGGGCTTCCGGTGGACGTGGTGGCCTTCGCCGACGAGGAAGGCCACTACACCGGAAGCTTCCTCGGCAGCCGCTCCATCATCGGCCTGCTCGACGAGCCGGAGATGGACGCCTCACGCAACCGCACCACCGGCCAGCCCTTGCGCGAAGCCCTGCAACAGGCGGGTCTCGCAGGCCTGCCGCGCATGCAACTCGAACCCGGCCGCCACAAGGGCTATCTCGAACTGCACATCGAACAGGGCACCAGGCTGGAACAGGCCGGCCACCACGCAGGCGTCGTCACCGGCATCGTCGCCATCTGGCAGTTCAAGATCGTCTTCGAAGGCATGCA
>CAIYCW010000141.1 GCA_903924855.1 uncultured Rhodospirillales bacterium
CACATCCGGCACGAAATTGCTGCGGCGCATGGCAAGGCCACGCACCGGATCGGGCTCGACGTCGTCATTGGGCTTGTAGAAATCATCCGCACCCGAGAAGCGGTCAGTGAATTTGTAGCTGTTCTCGAAGATCGCACCGACGTTGTTGATCTGGTTGAGGATGTTGGGCGCGTTGGTGCCGGCCAGCAGCACGGCGGGCGACGAGCTGGCATTGACCAGGCGGTGCATCGCATTCACCGGAATGGAAAACAGCGAGCCTTTCTGCCACTCGAACACGTGTTTCTTGCTTTCGCCTTCGAGCCAGACCTCGGTCGACCCGCGGCCTTCGACGACGAGGAAGATTTCCTCGTAGAGGTGCTTCTCAGCGTTGAGCGCGCCGGAGCCCGGGATCTCCACCACGTAGCAGCCCCATTTGCCCTCGGTGCCCCAGAGCTGGATGTAGCTGCCCTTCCCACCCATGCGCTTCCAGGGTGCGAGCGGCAGGTTCAGGACGCTGTCGATGCCCAGGTCGCGGAAGCAGGGAATGCCCTCGCTTTCCATGAACATGTCGTAGCTGGTCTTGGGACGTTTGAACGTGCCGAAGCCGGCGCGCTGTTCCTGGCCGACCGGCTCATGCCAGTGGGTTTTCCCGTCGGTTCCATCATGCGGCATCGCAACCCCCTTGTTCGCGCAGCGCACAAGCGCTGTGTTTTGCGAACAACATCCACACAGCCCGCCGCGCTGTCAACACAAGAGGCGGCCCCGCGAGGCCGCCTCCTAATTGACGTTTCTTTGGTTCTTTTTGTTCACAAAAAGAACTTCTGTTTTGAAAAAACGCGCAAGATCATTCAGTGGCGATCACCGCGGGTTTGCCGTCCTTCAGGCCGGTGATGAAGATCGGTAGATGCGGATGGTTGTGGTCATCCATCTTGTAGCTGCCGCCGAGGATGGATGGCATTTCGGTTGATTTCAGCGCCGCCTCGATCGCGCCCGGCGTGTCGGTGCCGGCGCGATTGATGGCATCCGCCACCAGATACACCGCCTCATAGACGAAGAACGAGCGCTGCGTCGGCGTGAGCCCGGTGCGGGCGCGGTAGGCGGCGATGAAATCCTGCACCGGGGCGGCCGGGATCAGCGGGGAGAACACGCCAGCACTGGTGATGCCGGACAGCGCGCCACTCTCCCGGAAGGCGGGCGAGACGGCATTCAGCGCACCGTTGATGTCCATCCGGCCAGAGACCGGAATCCTGGTGCCGGCCGCCTCATAGGCCTTGAAGAACGCGGCGTTGCTGGGGCCGAGCACGACCACCAGCGTGTCGGGCTTGCCGTCCAGCATCGTCTTCAGGCTGGCGGCAAGGTCCGCCCCCTTCTCCGGCAGGATGGTCTCCGAGGTGACGACCATGCCCGCATCGCGGGCGGCCTTGGCGGTCGAGCGCGCGCCGGTGGCAAGGAACTCCAGCCCGTCCCCCAGCACGGCGATGGATTTGACGCCCTTGGATTTCAGATAGGCGATGGTGCCGCGGCCGATATCGAGATCCGAGCCGATGGTCTTGAACGCGTAGTCATTGCCGCCAACACCTGAGGCATCGACGAAATCCTGGCCAGCGGAAGTTGCGATCACCAGCGGGACCTTGGCCTGCGCCATGATCGGCATGATGGCGTGGGTGACCGGGGTGCACAGCGCGCCGATGATCACTGGCACGTGCACCCGCTCCAGCAGGCGCTGTGTGGCCGGCACGCCGATCTCGGGCTTGCAGGCATTGTCGCCGTAATAGGCCTCCAGCGGCCGCCCCAGCACGCCGCCTGCCTCGTTGATGCGGTCCATGGCAAGCTGGGCGCCGTATTGTTCCGACTGACCGCGATCGGCGATCGGGCCGCTGAGGATGGTGGTGATGCCGATGCGGATCGGCTCGGCGGCATGGGCCGCGGAGAGCCCCAAGGCGGTTGCGAGAATGACGGCCAGACGCATCGGACTCTCTCCCTGTGTGATGACACAGCAGAAGATTAGCGCATCCGTGTCGCCAGCAATGTGTCAAACCCGCGAAGCCGTTCGGACCACACGTAATCGGCCAGCACGCGGGCGCGGGCGGCCTGGCCGAGGGAGGCTGCCTGTGGTTTCAGCGCCCGCAGACAGGCGCTGGCGAAATCCTCCGCGGTGTCGGCGATCAGCACCTCACGGCCGGGCATGGCGTCGATCCCTTCCAGCCCGTCATGCGTCACCACCACCGGGCGGGCCATCGCCATCCCTTCCAGCACCTTGTTCTGGATGCCGCGCGCGATGCGCATCGGCGCCACGCAGGCGCTGGCATGCGCCACATAGGGGCGCACATCCGCCACCCGCCCGGTCACGTGCACGCCTGGAATGTTAGCCAGCTTTGCCACCTCAGGTGCCGGGCTGGAGCCCACGATGTGGAACTCCGCCTGCGGCTGGAATTTGCGGATGAGCGGCAGGATGCTGTCGGCAAACCAGACCACGGCGCCGATATTGGGCGGGTAGTCCATCGTGCCAGTGAAGACGTAATGCGGCCCGTCGGTCTGGAACAGGCGCGCATGGGGCAGGCCTGGGTCGAAATAGACAGCGTCCACGCCGCTCACGATGGCGCGGATGCGCGCGGACCATTCCGGCTGCAGCCGGGCGAACAGATCCGCCTCCTGATGCGAGACGAAGGTGCTCCAATCGCATTCGCGGGCGATGCGCGCCTCAAGCTCGGCGGTCTTGCGCCATTCGCGGTGATGCACCTGGCGCATCGGGAAGCGGCCGATCTCGGCATAGGCGCGCCATTTCTCGGAATCGACATCCGCCAGATCGCACAGCGCCACACCGGAGGTGGCCGGGTTCCAGTCCGCGCTGTCCAGCACATAGGGCGCCATGTTGGAGGAGCAGATGAAGATCGCCTCCGGCTTCACCGCGCGCAGCACGGTTGATATCCAGCGCGCCAGAGCGCGGTCGTGAAAGAAGGTGACGCTCAGCGCCTCCCCGGTCAGCAGGCCGCGCAGGCAGGTGATCCGGGCGATCTTGCGGTTGAGCAGCGCGAAATGACTGTCCGCGCACAAAGCCTGGACGGTTGGGATATGCTGCTGGTCGCGCGGATCATCCACCAGGCAGCCGAGATGGACGCGATAGCGCTCCGCCAGATGGCGCAGGATGCGCAGCGGGCGGATCTTCTCGCCCTTGATCGGCGGATAGGGAATGCGCTGGGTGAGAAACAGCAGATCCGGCTTGGAGCTCACGGCGCATGGCCTTCGCCATAGGCGGCCGACAGGGCCACGATCTGGCCGGACAGCGCGGGATTGTGCGCGATCAGGGCGAGCATGAGTTTTTCCACCGGCCCCTCCGGCTGGCTGGGCAGCCGGGTGACGGACTCAGGTGTTGCGATCGTCACCATCACCGGCGCATGGGCGGTGCCGGTGATGCTGTCCCAGGCCTGCCGCAGGCGCTGGGCCAGGCCCCCGGTTGCAGGGTGCCCATCGACCCAGCTGGCGAAGGCCACCATGCGGTCCGGCTCGGTGTTGGTCGCCATCAGCCAGGTGTCCTGATCGGTCTGCCGCACCAGGCGAAAGCTGGTGCTTTCGGCCGCACCCTCGCGGGTGATGGCACGGCGCAACCGCACCAGGGCGCCGGCATTGCTGCGCGGCGACAGCACCGAGACCGAGACAATCAGCTGATCGACCGAGCCCAGGCCGGCCGGGCAGGAATAGCTCCAGGTGATGCGCTCGGCGTTGGCCGGCAGTTGCGGGGCGATCGGCAGGCAGCCGCGGATGGCAACCGGGTCAATGGCCGGCTGCGCGGCAAGGCCGCCGCGATGATCCAGCGTGACCGCGATGGCCGGTGCCAGCGCGATCAGGCCGGAGGCGGCGAGCACGGCGAGGGCGGTGGCGCGCAGGCCGCCCTGCCCGCCTGGCACGGTGCCGGGCACCGGCATCTCTCCGGCATCCTCGCGAAACGGCAGCCCCGCCACGATCAGCAGCAGGATCACCAGGCTGAAGAAGATCCAGCCATACAGCACATGATCCACCGCCGCCGCCTCGGCGCTGCCCAGCACATGGCCGAGCGCCACGATGCCCAGGCCGCGAAACCCGTTGGCGATGATCGGGATGATGATCGAGACCAGGATGAACGCGATGCGCCGGCCCGGGCTGCGATAGATCATGCAGGCGTAGAGCACGCCGAACGCCACCGAGGCGATCAGGAAGCGCAGCCCGGCACAGGCTTCGGCCACGAAGAACGTGCCTTCCGGGATCTGGATGATATAGCCGTCGGTGAACACCGGGATGCCGATCACGCCAAGGCCCACGCGGATGAACTCGGCGGTGAAATCCTGCAGCACCGGTGTGACGAAGGCGCCGAACGGCACCAGGAAGAACAGGTAGAACAGCGGCACCGCCAAGGCGCGATAGAGCCGCCAGCCCAGCACGCACAGGGCCAGCAGCTGCAGGCAGGCCATCGCCACCAGCTGCTGGCCTTCCATGATGCCAAGCCGCTCCGCGGCCAGCCACACCAGGCCTGCCGGGATGGCCAGCACCGCGAGCCAGGGCAGCGGGCGCACAGGGATCGCCGCCGCCACATGCCGACGCTCCCAGGCCAGGAAGGCCGCGATCGGCACCACGAAGAAACAATGGCCATAGGCCGTGCTGTCCATCCAGGTCTGGTACGCGGCGCGGGATTCATCGCCGAACACCGCAAGCAGTGCCAGCGTCGCCAGCCCCAGCAGCACGGCCGCTGTGAGCTGTTCGCGGCGCCTGCCCTGGTCGGGCAGGCTGGTGAAGGCTGCGGTGCTCATGAGGATGTCGTCCCGGTCATGGAGGAGGTCAGCCCAGGCCGCGCACGATGGGCGGGCCCAGGCGGTTGGCGGCAAACAGCGGCAGCCGGCGCCAGGCGGCGATGAACAGGCGGTATTTCGGGTTGAGCGGATTGTGATCGGGGATCGCGGCCCCCTCGGCCAGACGGTAGCGATAGGGCAAGGGCTCCGGTGTGAAGCCCCAGTTCTTCTTGAAGGCATAGGCGCCGGTGCCGACCTTGCTGCGGCCGTAATCGAACAGCCGCAGGCCTTGGGCCGCGGAATGGCGCATCACCTCCCAATACATGAAATCGTTGGCGTAGCATGCGCGCGCCTCGGCCGTGCCGCCGCCGTAATAGGGCAGAATCTCGTCGCGCCAGATGAAATTCAGCACGGCGGCACGCGGCTGATCGCCCTCCAGCACCGTCAACACGTTCAGCGCCTCGCCGAACACCTCGGCCAGGATGTGGAAATAGCGTTTGGTGAACACAGGCGTGCCCAGATTGCGCACGCTTTCGGCGTAGATGCGATACAGCCCGTCCACATCCCGATCGACGCGCGAGGTCAGGCCGCGATCGATGCCCTTGCGCACCATGGCGCGCTGCTTGCGCGGGATGGCCTTCAGATTGGCGTCGTCATCGGCGGTGAAGGTCTTGCGGAAGGTGACGTAGAGATCGTCGCGCACCTGCCAGCCCGGCGCCTCCGCCATCGGCAGCCGGCCGCGCCATTCCATCACGCCAAGCCCCAGGCGCTGCATCAGCTGTTCGGCCGCCTCGGTGAGGGCGACAAGGGCGGCCTCGTCCTGGGCGAGCGGGCCGCCATAGACGCAAAACGGCACCGAGATCAGCGATTGGCCGAAGAGCAGGCTGCGCTGATGCACCAGCGGCAGCACGCCCACCACCGCCCCGGCCCGCTTGGCCACCAGATAATGCGGCGCATGGCCGAAGGCACGGCGGATGATGTCGGCCCAGGCGACCTGGTGGAAGAACGTGCCATCCGGATGCGCCGCCACGAACGCATCCCACGCCTCATGGTCGGACGCGGAGAGTGGGGCGCAGAAGGTGGTCATGCGGTCATCCTCATGCGGCAGCCGGGATGGCGCCGCAGCACAGTCGGCACCGGGTCAGTGTTGATCCGGGTGCGGGCTTGTCGCGGGTGTTGAGATCACATCGGCATAGGCCCTGTCCACCCTGTCCCAGGCGAAGTCCTGCAGCAGGCGGCGCAGCCGGCCCGCACTGCGGGCGAGGTTGAGGTAATGGCGGAACCGCGACAGCGCCGGCGCCTGGGCGATGCGCGGCTGATCGGGGTCGATCTCCCAGGGGTGGGTGTAGAACATGCCCGGCCGGGCCTGCTCGGCGTTGAAGCGGCGCAGGCCGAGGCGGAACACCTCATAGGGCAGCAGCCGAAAATAGCCGCCACCGGAACAGGGCAGGTTCTGGCCGAACACCGACACCGTGCTCATCGGCAGTTCCCACACGGCGGAGTTGCCTGGCCGGTGCGGCAGGCGGGGGGCATCGGGCGAACCGTAGAGGTCGTGGCGCACCGGGTAGATGCTGGAGCTGTAGCGATGACCCGTCTCGGCCAGCACGTCATAGGCCCAGGGCGTGCCGGGCCCGATCGAGAAGGTGGGGGCGCGATAGCCCTGCACCGCAACGCCGCCGATCTGCTCCAGCAGGCCACGGGCCCGGATCAGATCCTCCCGAAACGCCGCTTCGCCGATCTCGTGCACGCGCTGATGGCCATGGCCATGCGAGGCGAGTTCATGGCCGCCCGCCACGATGCGCCGCACCACCTGCGGATAGCGCTCGGCCACCCAGCCCAGGGTGAACATGGTGGCCTTCACCCCCGCCTCGTCCAGCAATGCGAGGATGCGATCGGTGTTGGCCTCCACCCGGCAGGGCAGGCTGTCCCAGCTGGCGCGGTCGATGATGCCGGCGAAGGCCTGGACGTGGAAATAATCCTCCACGTCGATCGTCATCGCATTGGCGATGCGCTTGCGGCCATCCGCCATGGCGTGGGTCATGGTCTCAGCGCTGGATGTCGCCGCTGAACAGGGCCGCCAGGCGCTGGAACAGATGCTCCCGCCGGCCGACACGCTCTTCCAGCGATTCCACCCGGAAAATCAGGTTGGACAGGATGCGGCCATGATCACCGCCCAAAGATACAGCCTCCATTGCGGGGCCGGCGGCCGACGATGTGAGGGATTGGGCGTCGGTCGCAGCGGAGGTCGGGCTGCCACCGGCGGCCGCCGGCTCGCTGGCGCCGCCGCGCAGATCCTCCTGCAGCTCCTGGGCGGTGGCGTCCACCATGGCCAAAGTGATGGTCTGTGATTCCTCCAGCGCGCCATGCATCATGGCGCGCGAGCACAGGCGGTTGATGCGGCGCGGAATACCGTCCGTGTGGCGGTAGATCGCGGCCATCGCCTCGTCCTCGATCTGCGGGGCGCCGGACCAGCCGGCGAGCTTCAGCCGGTGCTCGATATAGCTGCGGGTCTCGTCCTGGGTGAGCGGACCGAGATGATAGGAGGCCAGCACACGCTGGCGCAGCTGATCCAGATCGGGGCTGGCCAGGATGCGGCGGAACTGCGGCTGGCCGAGCAGGATGGTCTGCAGCGCAGCACCGCCCTTGCCGGAGACGTTGGAGAGCATGCGCAGCTCCTCCAGGGCGGCGAGCGGCAGGTTCTGTGCCTCGTCCACCACCAGCAGGCAGCGTTTGCCGGCGGCGTGATGCTCCTGCAGCATCAGCTCGAAGCGGCGCAGCAGGTTGGCGCGGCCGGGGTTGGGATCTTCCAGGCCGAAGCCTGCCATGGCGAGGCGGAACAGATCCTCACCCGAGACCTGCGTGGTGCTGATCCGCGCCACGGTGTAGGTGTCGCGATCGAGCTGGGACCACAGGCGTTCGACCAGCGTGGTCTTGCCGGCGCCGACCTCGCCGGTGATGACGATAAAGCCCTCACCCTGCGACAGGCCGTAGATCAGATGGGCGATGGCGCGGCTATGGCCCTTGCTGCCGAAGAAATACCTTATATCCGGCGTCAGCTGAAATGGAACGCCGGTGAGGTTATAATATTTTTCGTACATGCGTCAGAGCCCTAGAACAGTTGCAGCAGGCCGGCCAGAACCTCGTTGGTGACCGTGCTGCTCGACCCCAAATTGCCTGAATATCCGTAGTTGGTGCGCTGATAGTAATAGTTCAGCGTTCCGCTGAGCTGTTCGCTGAATGCCTTCACCAGACCAGCGGTTGCCGTCATGTATGGCTGGGTGCGGGCCGACACGCCGGAATAGCTGCCGGTGCGGGTCTGGCCGTAGCTGATGGTGGCATTGACCGCGAGCCCGTTCGGCGCGTCATGCTGCCAGCCGAACGTGCCGTAGCTGGAGGTGGAGGTGGCGGTGCTGAGGCCCCCTGCCGCCGTGCCGTTGGGCGACTGGCTTTGCGTGTTGGTCAGCGTGGCCGAATAGCTGTTGCGGTCATAGGACAGCACGGCCGAGAGCGAGGACGTCGTCTGGCGGTAGACCTGATTCACCGAGACCGGGTTTGCCAGCACATATTGCACAGGTGCGCCGGTGATGGTGCTGATCGGAATGCCCCCGGCCCCGGGGGTGGAGGTCTGCTGCAGGGTGCGCAGGTTCTGCGCATCCGTGGTCAGGCCCGAGCTGGATGTGGCCAGCAGCAGCAGGCGCGGCGTGGGGCGATAGGTGCCGGACAGGGTCAGATTCTCGTTGCCATCCTGACGGCCATAGAAGGCGGTCAGCGAACTGTCTTCGCTCGGGGTCAGCGTGAAGCCGCCGCCGCCGGTGATGCCGTTCAGCTTGTAGGGCCGCGAGGTCAGCACACCGTTGCTGGTGGTGCCGCTGTAATAGATCGTCTGGTAGCCGAACTGTCCGCGCAGCGTGAGGTAGTTGGTGGCGGCGTAGTTGAGTTCGTAGGTGAATTGCTGCGTGCGTCCACCGGTCTGGCTGCGGTTGGCCTCGATCTGAGTGGCGGTGCCGTTCAGCACATGCTCGAAGACGCCAAAATTATCCCCGGTGTTGAAGCCCAGATTCTCGCTGTGCGAGATGCTGCTGGTGTTGCTGATGGCGCCGGGAGTCTTGTTGTATTGATTGTCGAAAATGCTGTCGCTGAAGGTGTAACCGGCGTGCAGCGTGCCGAGCCCGTTGAAGCTGTGCTCGAAATAGGGCGTCGCGGTGAAGCCGTAGACCTGGGTCGTGTTGTTGTTGCGGATGGCGGCACCCGTGCCGGACAGCCCGCTGAAATTCGATGCGGTCTGCCCGCCAAAGGCGGACAGGTCGAGGAACAGCGCATCGGGCACCACATCCGCGTGTGCCGAGACATCCAGGTTCTGCTGCACCACATCGGTGGAGTTGGCGGAATTGTAGAATGTCGCCTGCGGCGCGTAGGTGCCGTTGACCTGAATGCGGTTGCCGATGACATGCAGCGAGGCGGCCGGAGACAGGATCTCCTCAAAGCTGCCGGTCTGTTTCTGGCCGGAGGTATAGCCGCCATTGTTGTTGGCGTTGGTGGTGTAGCCCACCTGCGCCTGAATCTTCCCGTCATACGTGACCAGCGAGGTCGGCTGATCGAGCAGCGGGCTGTCCACCAGCTCGCGCAGATTGACGAGATTACTGCCCACCGCGGAGGGCGGCAGCACGCCGAGCCCGATGCCCGGGCCTAGCTGCGCCTGGGCCTGCGTTGCGCTCGCCAGCATGATCGCCAGCGCGGATGCGCTGATGGCAAGGCTTTCCCGCACGCCGCGCGATCGGCTTGGGCACAGCAGCGAAAGGCCGTCAGGAATAGCTTCCATAGTAATCATAGGCCCCGAAAGTGTTGCGGCGTGTCGTGCGTATCTTGTTGAGCAGCACCGTAATCTTTGGGCACAACTTGATCAAATCCAGCGCCGATTCGACCTCGCTGCGCTGGGTGCGCTCGGCCTCCACCACAACGATGGCTTCGTTCACCACCGGTGCCAGCGTGCTGGGGTCGCTGGTGGACAGGCAGGGCGGCAGGTCCAGGATGAAGATGTAGTCCGGGAAGCGGGCGGCCAGGTATTCGATGACCTGCGCCACCGGGCGCCGATCCAGTCCGCTTTCGAGATCGCCGGCATCCCTGCCGACCGGCAGGATCGACAGATGGTCGATCGCGGTCGGTACGATCAGATTCTCGATCTGCACCCGCCCGGTGGAGGCCACGTCCAGCAGCCCCTTGCGGTCCGACAGGCGTAGCAGATGGGTGATCGAGCGCTTCTTGAAATCCACATCGACCAGCACGGTGGGGCGCATGACGTTGTGCGCGATGGCGCCCGCGATGTTCAGCGCGCTGAAGCTTTTGCCTTCACCGGGCCGGGCGCTGGTGACCATGATCAGCTCGCCGGTCTGGCCCTGCGAGCGCGTCTTGCGGGTGGAGCGCAGGATGCGGCTGACCGCGATGCGGTATTCCTCGGAGATGCGGGTGCGGTTGGTGCCGCTGACCACCAGCCCCGCTGAGATCAGCGTGCCCATGTTGACGAAATCCGTGGGCACTTCGGCCACGTTCTCGCCCATTGGTGCGGCAGCGCCATTCGCCATCGCACCGCCTGCAAATTCGGCCATGCTGGCAGGCTGCACGGTTTCCGTCGAAGCCGGTGTTGCCGGGCGCAACAGATCGCTGTTGGCGACCGCCCCGATCGATTGCAACCCAGATTGTCCCAGTGCCGCCAGTCGCTCCGCCGCACGCTCGATCAGATGCGACGGTTTTTCAGCGTCCGTCATGCGACGCCAGCCCGGATCAGCCGGTAGATCAACCCGCCATAAATCGCACACAGAATGGCCATCGCCGTCACCACAGACCCCACGCTGAACACACGACGCCACAGCGACACCGTTTCTGTAATGATCGAGATACCGCCGATCACCGGCAATCCAAGGCTTCGCAAATCATCAACAGATTGAAAGGAACTGTCGATCTCGCTGATCAGCAAGGTCAGCACAATCCCGGCACCGATCCCGGCCAGCAAAACACCGCTGAGCAGCACGAGACGCTTGGGCGCCACGGGTGTGCGCGGCCGCTGCGGCGGGTCGATGATCTGCACCTTCACCTTGTTGGCCTCCAGATCGGCGGCCTGGGCGATGCGCATCTGCTCCCTGCGGCCCAGCAACTCCTCGTAGTTGCGGCGCAGCACATCATAGTCTCGGTTGAGGTTGAGATATTCCGCCTGCAGGCCGGGAGCACCGCGGGCGACCTCCTCAAGCTGGCTGCGTTCGGCCTCGGCATCGGCGACCTGACGCTCAAGCGAGGCGATGTTGGATTCATTCTCCACCACCCGGACCTTGAGCTGCTCAAAGGTCGGGTTGGGCACCGAACGGCTGCGCGGCTGCGCGGGGGCCGCGGCGCGCGGTGCCTCCGGATCGCCGACATTGAGCGCACCGGCGCGGATCGCGGCGATGAGGTTCTTGGTGGAGACCACTTCCGGATATTCGTCGGTGTAGCGCAGGCGCAGCTCGGCCAGATGCCGCTCGGCCTCCAGCAGCTGTGCCCGGTTGGGCCCGCCGCCGCCACCGCCGCCGCCCACCGCCTCGGCCTCGGACACCAGGGTCTGCGGCGTGTTGGCCAGTTCCTTGGTCAGCGCCGCCTGGCGGGCGCGGGCATCTTCCAGCGTGCCGCGCAGGCGCTTCACATTCTGCTGGGCCGATTCGTAGCGCGAGATGCCACCGCCATCGCCCGGCAGAAGATCGATATATTTGGTGCGGAACTCGGCACGCCTGCGCTCGGCATCACGCAGCTGGCGTTCGTAGTTGTCGATCTGCGAGCCCAGGAAGTTCTGCGCATTCTCCATGTCCGAGCGGTTGTTGCCGATCTTGCTCTCGATGAAGGCGTTCAGAATGTTCTGCACCACATCCAGCGCCACTTTCGGGCTCGGGTTGCGGTAGGTGATGGTGAACAGATTGGCAGTCTGCGGCACCAGACGGATGTCCGACGCCAGCTGATTGATCATCTTGTCGACATCACCGGGGTTGGTGAGGTTGAGATCCAGATCGGTCTTGGAGATCAGCTTCTGCAGGTTGGGCCGGCTCAGCAACGTGCGCTGGATGATGTCGACACCACCGCCCGGGGCCGCGTCCAGCGACACGCCGCGCAGCACGGCAGCCATCACGGCGTCCGTGTCGACATACAGGCGGGCGCTCGATTCATACTGGTTGGGGATCATCATCACCCCCGCCCAACCGCCAGCGCACACCACCCAGGCCACCAGAATGGCGATCCAGCGTCGCTGCCAGACCGCACCCAGTTTCTGAAATACGAGATCCTTCAACGCGTCCATAAGGGCGAACTCAGAAGAAGGTCTGCGGAATGATCAGCGTATCACCCGGCTGCATTTCGACATTCTGGCTCACGTCGCCGTCCCGCAACAGATCGGACAGGCGCAGCTTGATGGTGTTCTGCTTGTCTCCCACACGGCGCACGATGACGGCCGAGTTGCCGGCTGCGTATTTGGTGAGCCCCTTGGCTGCGATCATCACGTCCAGCACGGTCATATGGTCGCTGTAGGGCAGCGACATCGGCTGTGTCGCCTCGCCGATCACGCGGATCTGACGGTCGAACGTGCCGTTGAAGCTGTGCACGATCACCGAGACATTCGGGTCCTTCACATACATCTTCAACACCTCCGCCACGTCCTTGGACAGCTGGGTGGGTGTCTTGCCGGCGGCGATGATGTCCGGCACCAGCGGCATCGAGATGCGGCCATCCGGACGCACCGGCACGCTGGTGCTCAGCGTGGGGGCCTCGTAGACGAAGATCTGCAGATTGTCGCCGGGCCCGATCTGATATTCGCTGGAGACAGTGGTGGAGACCTTGGGCGCCGGGCTGCCATCAACGGGCCCGACACTCGACGAGCAGGCGACGATCACCGGCAGGGCCATGACCAGTGCAACAAAGGCAGAAAAGCGCATGTCGTGAACCCCGGATCTTGTTGTCATGGCTCATGCAGCACGTTGGCTTCGGCATGCAACCCAAATTGGTAGGCGCGGAAGGGATCGAACCCCCGACCTCTGCCATGTGATGGCAGCGCTCTGCCACTGAGCTACACGCCTGCACGCCCCGTATGCCGCACGCATGGCGATGAGTGTTCGTCCTGAAGCCGAGGAGCGCGGGCTGAAGGCCCCCGGCCGTCAGCGCCCCGCTCCACGCCGGGCGCTGTCTAGCATTGTGACGAAGTTCGCGTAAAGGCCAGCAAGAGCGGGGACGTTCACCATCCGCCGGGTTTTCGGCCAACGAAACGAGAGGGCCGATCCTGACACGATGAAAGACCAATCGGACCGGTGCCGGCGCCGACGGATGGCGCCAAAGGTTTGCAAAAGAGGTTGGCGCCGCGGCCCGCAATGTATTTCGGTGGCCTCACGAATCGATGAACGATTCACCACCGGCATCACCCTTGTCACGACATGGTTTCCTTGCGATGACCCGCGGGCTTGGCATTGCAGGCCGACCCGGCGCGGCAGGGGTTGGGGCGCCTGAAGTCTGGGCCGAACATCTGGGCCAACGAGACCGTTGCGGAGACGAAGCTCATCATGCTGGCCATGCTCACCTCTTTTGTTACCAGCGAGATGCTGGCGCTGGGCATGCTGGAGTTCTTCCTCTGTTGGGACGCGGCCTATTTTGGCCTGCGCGACATGGCTGGGGTGGACACGGCAGAGGCGGCCCTGCTTGCGGTGATCGTCTGCGCCGCCCTGACCGCGGCGTCATTCTGTGTCGGGCTTTATCGACCGGAGACGTTCCGCAACCTGCTGCGCACCGTCATCAAAACGGTGATGGCGGCCCTTGCGGCCCTGATCTGCCTGTCCCTGGTGCTCACGTTCGGCCGTCAGACCGTGCCCAGCATCCAGAAGCTGGCGGCCATCCTCTGGCCATCGGTGCTTTGCCTGGCGCTGTTGCTGACCATTCGCATGATTTTCGGCTATGCGATGCGGCTGCGCCTGTTCATCCGCCGCATCGTGATCATGGGCGCACCGGATGACGCGGCCCCCACGATCCGCGCGGTGAACCGCCAGGCCAGCCACGCGTTTGACATCATCGGCCGGCTGCCGCCGGCTCAGACACGAGACGAGCTTGACCAACTGGTCGCGCAATGCCGCAAGCGTCGGGTCTGGGCCATTGTCATCACCGGCGGCGGCATGGCGCCGGGACTGCTGGCCAGCCTGTCGGCGCGCCAGCGTGTCATGGGCGAGCAGAAATTCTGGGAGCGTGAGCTGCGCCGCGTCGATATCGACCGGATCACCGAGGAACGCGCGATCTGTCCGATGCCGAGCCTGACCACCAGCGCGCTGCGCCGGTTGTGGGACGTGCTGCTGAGCCTGACGCTGCTGACCTTCACGCTGCCGGTGATCATCGCAACCTGGATCGCCATCCGCCTCGATTCCCCGGGGCCGGTGTTCTACCGCCAGGAACGCGCGGGGCTGGGCGGGCGGCCGTTCACCCTGATCAAGTTCCGCTCGATGCGGGTGGATGCGGAAGCCTCCGGCCCTGTCTGGGCTTCGGCCAAGGACAGCCGGGTGACGCGGATCGGACAGATCATCCGCCTCACCCGGATCGATGAGCTGCCACAGCTGGTCAATATTCTGCGTGGCGAGATGAGCTTCATCGGCCCGCGGCCGGAGCGGCCGATCTTCGTGGAGAAACTGGCACGCGAGATCCCGTTCTACGAGCTGCGCATGTGCGTCAAACCCGGGCTGACAGGGTGGGCGCAGGTGAACTACCCCTATGGCGCCTCGGTGGAGGATGCCCGCATGAAATTATCCTACGACCTCTATTATGTCCGCCACGGCAGCATCCTGCTCGATGCGATGATCCTGTTTGCCACCGTGCGCGTCATCCTGTTTCAGGAAGGTGCGCGCTGACGCACGGCGTTTGGGCAGCGGCCTCGGCCATGCAACGCCTGTGCAGGCCCGGGATGATCGGCTAGACATCGTGAGGACGTGGTGCTTGCGAACGGCGCCGCCCGCGCCGCACCATCCGCCGGCGCTGCCTCTGAATGCGAGATTGTTGCCGCTATGAAGAAACTTATTCTGGCTGTTGTGGTTGTAGCACTGCTTGCAGCGGGCGGGTTCGTCGCCTGGAAGAAATTCGCGGACCGGCCTGATCCGATGGTGGCGGCCCGTGATTTCCTCTCGCATGGCGATCTGCGCGCGGCGGCCGTGGAACTGCGCACCGCCCTGCGCGACAATCCGGACAATGCGGAGGCGCATATGCGCCTGGGGTTCGTCACCCTGCAGCTCGGCGATGCGATCGCCGCCGAGAAGGAATTGACCACGGCCAAGAAGCTCAATTTCAAGGCCAACGATATCGACGTGCTGCTGGCGCAGTCCTACCTGCTGCAGGGGCGCAACAAGGAGCTGCTCGCAACCTTCACGCCCCCAGCACCCACGCCCGATCTCACATCGCAGCTGCTGATGATCCGGGCACTCGCCTCCGCGTCGCTGGGTGACACCGCATCTGCGCTGGTGTCGCTCAACACCGCCGAGGCGCTGTCGCCCAACCTGGCGAGTGTGCCGTTGACCACGGCACGGCTGGCAATCGGGCAGAACAACCTGATCCTGGCCGATCAGAAGGTGCAGCGGGCCTTGCAGATCGACCCGCGCCGGCCGGATGGGCTGCTGCTGCAAGCACAGATCTCCAATGCCCGCGGCAACCGCACCAGCGCGCTGGCATCGCTGGATGCGGCCCTTTCCGCCAATCCGAATTTCGTCGCAGCCCTGCTGGAACGCGCCAACATCCTGGTGTCGCTGGGAGAGGATGCCAAGGCGCGGGCCGATGTGGACAAGGTGCTGGCGGCACAGCCGACCTCGGCGGCCGGGACCTATCTCAACGCGGTGCTGCTGGTGCGCGCGCATGAGGACAAGGCCGCCGATGAGGTGTTCCAGAAGCTCAGTGGCGTGATGGACCGGTTCCCGCGCGCGTTCTTCTTCTCGGCCCTGTCGAAATACAATCTCGGGCAGCAGGCCCAGGCGCTCGACCTGGCGCAGCGTTACGTCAACCGCAACCCGAGCGATCCGGACGGGGTGAAGCTGCTGGCGCGCATTCAGCTGGCAAACAACCGGCCCGATCAGGCGATCGCGGCCCTCACCTCGGCCAACAAGACCGGGATCGCCGATTCGGAGATCCTGGAGCTGCTGAGCAAGGCCTACACGGCAGCCGGCAAGCCGGCGGATGCGGTGGACATGCTCAACAAATCCGTGGAGATCTCGCCGCAGACCAGCCAGTCCCTGGCACAGCTTGCCACGGCCAAGCTTGGCGATGGTGTGAATGTCGGCGGTGCCAGCCTGCGCGACACGCTGCGGCTGAGCCCCACGCGCACCAACCCAACAGAGGCCGCAGTGCTGGATGCGCTGAGCCGCGGCGATGTGGATGAGGCCAGCAAGGCGCTCGATGCGCTGCGGGCGGAGGCCGGCAACACCGAGACGGTCGGCATGTTCACCGGGGCCCTGTTGGCGATGCGCCAGGAATTCGATGGGGCCCGCAAGCAGTTCGAAAGCCTGATCGAGGCCAACCCGCAATCGCTGCGGCCCCGGCTGGGGCTTGCGCAGCTGCAGACAATGCAGGGCCAGACCGCTGCCGCCGAGCAGACGCTGGCCGGGATTCTGGCGCAGAATCCGGCCGATGAGGCGGCGCTGACCGCCGTGCTGCCGGTGCTGGTGAGCTCGGGGCGCGTGCCGCGGGCGCTGGCGTTGCTGGAGGCCGCCAACGCCGCTGCCCCCACCAACACGAAGATCATGCTCACCTTGGCGGAGTTCTATATCCGCACCGGCGCCCCGGAGAAGGCGCTCACCCTGCTGGATCGCTCGGTTCCGAAGGAGGGCGGCGCCACCGGCCCGATGCTGCTGACCCGCGCCCACGCGATGGTGGCGTTGCACCGGACCGCGGATGCGATGCAGGCCTACAACCAGGTGCTGCAGGACGCGCAGGGCGATGTTGGCGTGGTGCGGGAACTGGTGGCCGTGGAAGCCTCCGAGAAGAACTGGGCGGCGGCGCGTGACACGCTGCGCCAGGCGCTGAAAAGCCGTCCCGGCGACAAGGTTCTGCTGCGCCTGCTGGTCGGTATCGATCTGAGCGACAAGGGCGAGGCGGCCGCGTTCGAGGCCATCGAGCGTCTCAAGGCGGACCCGGAGACAGCGGAGGCCAGTGCGGCCCTGCGCGCCGATCTGCTGGTCTACACCCATCGCTTCCTGGAGGGGGCGGAGGCCTATGCCGCCCTCTACAAGGAAAAGCCCACGCTTGAGACACTCAGCGGTGCGGCCAACGCCTATCTTGCAGCCGGGCAGACCCTGCCGGCGGTTGCCATTCTGGAAGACTGGACCAGCAAGAACACCAACGATCCGGAGCCGCTGCGCACCCTGGCGTCGCTGGAACTGTCTGAAGGTCATCAGGACAAGGCGCAGGCGCTGCTGGAACAGGTGCTCAACATCATGCCGGGCGACCCGGTGGGGATGAACAACCTGGCCTGGATCTACGACCAGAAGAACGACCCGCGTGCCTTGGCGCTGGCGCGGCGCGCCTTCCTGCTGCTGCCGGGGCCGCAATCGGCCGACACGCTGGGCTGGATTTTGCTGCGCAAGGGCGATACCGGCGGTGCCCTGCCATTGCTGCAACAGGCGGCGGCAGTGATGAAGACCGATCAGGCGGTGCAATTCCACTATGCCTCGGCCCTCAAGGCATCCGGCGACGTGAAGCAGGCCCTGGCCGTGGCGCAGCCGCTTGCCGATCAGGTTGAAAGCTTTCCGGATCAGCCGGCGGTGCGCAAGCTGGTCAATGAGTTGCGCCAGGCCCAGTAGCCGCACCGCCGCGGGCTTCGAACGATGCCGGACATGCTGCGGCTGCTGACCTTCAGCACGCTCTATCCGAATGCGGCGCAGCCGCATCATGGCATCTTCGTGGAGAACCGGCTGCGCCATCTGCTGGGCTCGGGTGAAGCCACCAGCACGGTGCTGGCGCCGGTGCCGTACTACCCGAAGGGCGGTGTGGCGCGGGCGATCGGCGCGCGCTTCGGCTGGGCGCGAGCGTCGGATGCGCCGGCCCACGAGATCCGCCACGGGATTTCCGTGCATCACCCGCGCTACCTGGCGATTCCCAAGATCGGCATGAACGTGGCGCCCGACCTGCTGGCGCGCAGTGCCGCCCAGGCCCTGCGCAGGCTGATCGATGACGGGCACCGGTTTGACGCCATCGATGCGCATTATGCCTATCCGGATGGGGTGGCGGCGATCGCCCTCGGCCGGGCGTTCAACCTGCCGGTGGTGATCACCGCGCGCGGGTCGGACATCACGCTGCTGCCCGAATACAAGATCCCGCGAAGGCGTATCGTTGACGCCCTGGCTGCGGCGCAGGCGCTGATCGGCGTCAGTGCCGCCCTGGCCGAGGGCATGGTGGCGCTGGGCGCCGATCCGCAGCGCGTGCATGTGCTGCGCAACGGCATCGACCTTGCCATGTTCCACCCGGTGGATCGCGCCCAGGCCCGGGCCGCGCTGGATCTGCCGCCGCCTGGGGCGGGGAATGTGTTGATCTCGGTGGGGCATCTGATCGCGCGCAAACGCGTGCATCTGACCATTCAGGCACTGACGGCCCTGCCCGGTGTCATTCTGCTGCTGGTGGGGGACGGGCCGGAGCGCGCGGCGCTGCAGGGCCTGGCGGAAGGCCTTGGTATGGCGCAGCGTGTGCGCTTTCTGGGCACGCGGGCGCATGACAGGCTGGCTGCGTGCTATGGCGCTGCCGATGCGATGGTGCTGGCCTCCAGCCGTGAGGGCTGGGCCAATGTCCTGCTCGAATCGATGGCCTGCGGCACGCCCGTGGTGGCCAGCAACATCGCGGGCAACACCGATGTCGTGCAGTCCCCCGAGGCCGGGTTGATCGTGGCAGAGAACACCGCCCTGGGGTTCGCGTCCGCCATCACCCGCCTGTTCGCAGCCCGGCCCGACCGGGGCGCCACGCGCGCCTATGCGGAGCGTTTCAGCTGGGACGAAACGACCGCGGGCCAGCTTGCGGTGTTTCGCGCCGTGTTGGGCCGTTCGCGCGAAAGCTGAGAGTGCTCCGCGCAATTGCGGGATTTCCGCCTCCCCCGCTTCTGTGCCAAGGAAGCACCGCGGCAGACCCTTTGATGATATTTCGCCGCTGCCCCGCGCATTGGACCCTTGCCGCATGACGGATGCCGCCGACCAGACAGCCGACCGTATTGAGGCCGCAGCCCCGTTGGGGGGTGAGATCGGCACGGCGGAGCGTGGGCCCTCGACCCTTGCCAAGACGGCGATGGGCACGGCCTGGACGGTGGCGTGGCGCATGGTCAACCGCACGCTGGGGCTGATCAGCACCATCGCCCTGGTGCGCCTGCTGCGGCCGGAGGATTTCGGCCTGGTGTCGCTGGCGGTGAGCTTCACCCAGTCGGTCGAGCTGTTCAGCTTCATCGGGATCGATGACGCGCTGGTGCGCGAGAAGGACCCGTCGCGCGCCACCTATGACACCGCCTTCACACTGGGGCTGATCCGTGGCCTGGCGCTGGCCGCGATCATCTCGCTGGGCGCCTATCCGGCGTCGCTGTTCTTCAACGAGCCGAGGCTGACCGTGATCATCATGGCGCTCGCCCTGGGTTTTGCGGTGGAGGGGGCGACCAATGTTGGCATCGCCGATTTCCGCCGGCGGTTCGACTTTCATCTGGAGTTTCAGCTCTGGATCGTGCCGCGTGCGATCGGCGCGTTCAGCGGGATCATCGCAGCCTATGTGCTGCGCACCTATTGGGCGCTGGTGATCGCGACCTTGTCGCACCGCATTCCGCGGGTGATCGCCACCTATATCATGCACCCGTACCGACCGCGGCTGACGCTTTCGGAATGGCGCAGGCTGTCCTCCTATTCGTTCTGGAACTGGCTGAACGGCATGATCGCGGTGGCCTCGGGCCAGGTGGACACATTCGTGATCGGCCGCACCATGGGGGCGACCCAGGTGGGGTTCTACGGGCTGGGCGGGGAGATGGCCTCCCTGCCGCAGACCGAGCTGGTGGACCCGCTGATGCGCACCGCCTTCTCGGCGTTCTCGGAAAGCCGCAGGCGGGAGGAATCGCCAGCCGAGATCTGGCTGCGCATCGCCAGTGCGGCGGCTTTGCTGTCGGTGCCGGCGACGCTTGGCATCTCGCTGGTGGCGCATGATTTCGTGCGGGTGGTGTTTGGCGAGCGCTGGGTGGCGGCGGTGCCGCTGGTGCAGCTGTTCGGCGTGTTCGCCACGCTTGGTGTGTTCAGCGCGCTGACCAACTGCATGTTCCAGGCCTATGGCCAGCTGCGCACCCAGGCTGCGATCCGCAGCGTGTTGATGGTCTCGCGCGTGGTGGTGATGCTGCTGGTGATCCACCCATATGGTCTGATCGGGGCCGCCTGGGCCGGCTGCGGACTTGCCGTGGTGGAGACCAGCACGGTGTGCGTGATCGCGTTTCGCCGCATCGGCATCTCGTTTCACCGCCAGGTGATACCGGTGCTGTGGCGCGGCCTGCTGGCGACCGCGGTGATGGTCGGCAGCCTGTGGGCGCTGGGGCTGGGCTGGGCGCCGCCGCCGGTGGGACGTGATCCGTATCTGGGCCTGTTCGGGGTGAGCGCGCTGGGGGCTGCCATCTATGGCGTGACGCTGGGGCTGCTGTGGGTTGCCTCCGGCCGGCCGGACGGGCCGGAGCGGGATCTGCTGTCGACCTTCCACCGCCTGCGCCGGGGCGTGTTTCGCCAGGTCGGGATCGGTCACGCCTGATGGAGGCACTGTTCGCGGCACTGCGCGCCCATCCCATCATCGCGTGGGATTTCGACCAGACCTTGTTCGGGCACAGGGCATCGCCCGTGCTGCACGAGTTCATCGCAGCGCATCCGCAGCTGCGCCACGTGATCGTGACCTTTCGTGCCAAATCCAGCGAGGAGCGGCTCTGGTCCGATCTTGCTTCAGCCACCAGCGTGATCGCGCGGGATCATTTCAGCGCTGTGGCGATGATGGAGGACGATCTGGCGCAGTCCGCCCAGCGCCTGCGGCGCAACCGCCGCCAGGGGCTCTATGCCGGCCCGTTCGCACCGGCCGAGCGGGCGTGGCGGCTGTGGAAGGGCCAGGCCTGCCGCGATCTGTCGGCCGGCGTGCTGGTGGATGATCAGCATGAGGATGTGGCCGATGGCTGCGCGCTGCATGGCATCGCGCTGCTGCATCCGGATCAGTTTGCCGTGACGGAATGAGGCCTTGTGGAGGGCGGATGCGGCGTGGCGCGCTTGTGGCCCTGCGCCGTTGCCTCTACTGCAACATTGCGCCATTGCGGGCTGGGCTGGGAGTTTGACATGAGTGTGCTGCTGACCGGGGCGGCGGGGTTTATCGGCTATCATGTCGCCGAAGCCCTTCTTGCCCGCGGCGAGACCGTGCTGGGGGTGGACAATCTCACCCCCTATTACGACCCAGCGCTGAAACAGGCCCGGCTCGACCGTCTGCTGCGCCATGAGCGGTTTCGCTTCGAACGCCTTGATCTGGCCGACCAGGCCGGCGTGTTGCGTGTGGCCGATGACAACCCCGGGATCGATCGGATCGTGCATCTGGCGGCCCAGGCCGGCGTGCGGCATTCGATGGTGGACCCGCACGCCTATGTCAGCTCCAACGTGATGGGACATCTGTGCGTGCTGGAACTGGCGCGCCGGATGGGACAGGAGCTGCGCCATCTGGTCTATGCCAGCTCATCCTCCGTCTATGGGGGCAATGAGAGCCTGCCGTTCAGCGAGGCGGACCGGGTGGACCGCCCGTTGTCGCTCTATGCCGCAACCAAGCGCGCCGATGAGCTGATGAGCCATGCCTATGCGCATCTCTACGGCGTGCGCCAGACCGGTTTGCGCTTCTTCACCGTCTATGGCCCCTGGGGCCGGCCGGACATGGCGTATTACAGCTTTGCCGAGGCGATCTTGGCCGGGCGGGAGATCACCGTCTATGACGATGGGATGGTGCGGCGCGACTTCACCTATGTGGACGATATCGTCCATGGCGTGGTGGGGGCGCTGGATCATCCGCCGTCACACCCGGCGGATGGCGGCCCGCCGGTGCGGGTGCTCAACATCGGCAACAACCGCAGCGAGCCGATCTCGGCGGTGATCGCCCTGCTGGAGCAGGGGCTGGGGCACAAGGCGGTGATCCGCTACACAGCGCGCCCGGTGGCGGATGTGGCGGATACCTGCGCCAATGTGGACCAGATCGCCGATCTCACCGGGTTTGCGCCGAGCACGCCGCTTGCCGTGGGGATGCCGAAATTCATCGCCTGGTTTCGCGCCTGGAAGGGCATCAACACCCTGCCCGACGCCTCAGCCTGAGGCGATCTCGGCGGCAAGGGCGGTGATGGCCCGGCTGATGCGGTCGTAGCAGGCGGCGAACACCACAACCGGGCCGCCCCAGGGATCGGCGATGCGGCCGGATTGATCGAAATCCCCCAGCAGCACGATGCGGCCGGCCAGATGCGGGAAGCGTCGGGTGAGTGCCTGGACGTTGCGCTCGTCAAACGCCAGCACCAGATCGGCCGCAGCCGCGCGGTCCTCATTGAAATAGGCAGAGCGGTGGTCAGTGAGGTCGATGCCCAGATCCCGGGCCGCGATCAGGCCTTCCTCCGGCGTTGGCCGGCCCGGGCGCGGCAGCGTGCCGGAGGAGCGCACAGACACTCCGTGCCCTGCGAGACGGGCTGCGAGCGCCTGGGCCGCAAACGGGCTGCGGCAGATATTGCCGGCGCAGACGAATTCCAGCACCGGCACGGTACCGTTCGGCTGACGCACGGCGCGGCGCAGGGCGGCGCGCGCGCGGTTGCGGCGCAGCCGGCTGGCACCCGGGAGTTTCGCGCCCAGGCCAGCCACAAGATCGCGCAGCTTGGTGGCCAGTTCGATCAGCCCGGGCCTTGGGTCATCGGCGACCAGCACATCCCAGTGTTCGCGGCCGATCAGGAGGCGGGGGAATTCCGCAAGCCAGGCCACCAGCCGGCGCAGGCTGCCGGCGCGCGGCGGCAGCACGGCGTGGCCGAGATCGACCGCATCGGGCAGGAAGTTGCGGCCATAGACACCGTGGCGATAGGCCACCGGGTCAGGGCGCATGCCCTCCAGCAGCAGCCGCGCCCAGGCCTTGGGGAAATCGACGCCAAGCGCCACCGGCAGCGGCATCGAGCCCCAGGGGCGGGCATTGACCTCAAGCAGCACCCAGCTGCCA
>CAIYCW010000142.1 GCA_903924855.1 uncultured Rhodospirillales bacterium
GATGCCGCGGTGTTCAGCGCGAAGGGATGGCCATGGCCGCGCGCGCGATGCGCCAGGCGGTGCAGCTGAAACCGCTTGCCAAGGGCCTGTTCGGCTTCGGCGAAGGCCTGCTGATAGGCGGGCTCGTGGGCCGCATCGCCGCCATCCTGCACCGCCACGATGTCAAAATCGGCGTCGTGCTGCATCAGCACCGAGCGCAGTGCCACGCGGAAACTGTCCGGGCGGTTGCGGGTCGGCAGCAGGATGGAGAACTGCGTCATGCCGCCTGCCGTGATGCAGGTTCAACGGACATCGGAAGGCGGGCGGCGATATCGGCCACCCGGGCGAAGCCGCCGCCGATCTCGGTTTTAAAGAAGCGGCAATAGCGGTCGATGGTGGCGAGGAACGCCGCCCGATCGGCCGCGTCGCGCACATAGGGTGTGGCGCCAGGCAGCAGCGAGGAGCTGTGATAGGTGAGCATGAACAGGCGCTTGCCGGCTTCAAGGCCCGCCCGGGTCTGGCGGCACAGATCGTGCAGCGAATGGCCTTCGGGGCTGAGGCGCAGCCGCTCCAGCAGGCCGGTGCGGGCGGCGATCCCGGGCAGGCGCAGGGCTGCCTTGGCCTGCAGATGCGGGAACAGCGCGGGGCCCAGCGCGTGCAGCCGGCCCACGAAGCCGACCGAAAGCGGCAGTTCGAGCAGGCCGGGGGCGATGTCGAACGGCGCATCCGCGACATCCGAGAAATCCGGTCCGCCATCGGCCGAGAAATCGGTCCAGGGCACCACCGAGCAATCCACCGTATAGCCGAGCTCGGCCAGGATCCCGGCGGTGGCGGCGCCCACGCCGTAGCGGCCGGCCTTGTAGACCGCGGGGGTGATGCCGGTGCCCGCGATGATCGCCTGGGTCAGCGCCGCCAGCTTGGCGCGCTCCAGGCTGGGCGGCAGGTTGCCCGGATAGGAATGCCGCGCGTCGATCGGACCGTCATGCGGCGGGGTGACCCAGGGGTGCAGATGGGCGCCGATGTCGCAGCGCCCGGATGCGGCGAATCCGGCCAGGAGCGTTGCGGCCTCAGGCGTGGCCGCCACCGGATGATCGATCACATAGGTGGGGCAGATGCCGTGCGCGTCGAAGATCGCCTGGGCGTGGATCTGCTCTGCGATGTTGCGCACCGAGACGCTGTCCGGGTTGAACGGGGCGTGCCAGTCGAACTCCTCCTCGGTGTCCACCACGACGAGCAGGGTCGGCGTCCAGTCCGGCGGCACGAGGCGGGTGCGCAGACGCGGCAGAAGCATGCAGGCGGCCCTTTGCGCGTGGTTGGGCGGGCCACGCCACCCCTGCTGCAGTCTATAAGCAAAAGCCGCGGGCGGAAACCATTGCCTCACCCTGCCTCGACAATGCCGCGATAGCCCGGCGCCAGATTTTCCGGCAGGCGGGCGCTGCGGATCCGGCGCAGACTGGCATCCCAGGTGGCGCGATTGGCGAGGTACCAGGCGCGATCAAGGTTCGCCATGCGCGCGCCCAGAGAGGTGATGTCGTCCGCCATGAAGCCGAATTCGCCGTATTTGGCCTGCAGCGCGGCATAGGCGTCGTTGCGGTAGCAAAGGATCGGCTTCAGGCCTGCGATGGCATCGATCACGCTGCCGCTGGCGATGGTGCGATAGCCCTGCGGCAGCGGCAGGCAGACCATGTGGCACGGTGCCAGCGCCGCCACGTATTCCGGCCGTGGCACCGAGCCTGCGGTGGCCTTGCGGGTCAGCGCGGTCTGGTCCATCGCCAAAGCCTCCGGCGAGGCGATGCCGATGGCATGGAATTCCAGCATCGGGCTGGCATGGGCGGTGGCCCAGTCGACAAAATACCCAAAGCCCTTGCTGCGGCTGGCATGGCCGAGAAAGCCGATGCGCAGCGGCTCGTCGGGCGCCAGATCTTTGGTGTCGCACCATTCGCCGCCGAGAATCGGGTGTTCCAGCACCTCGGTGCAGCCTGTGGTGGCCGGTGCGTATTCGGCGAGGGCTTCCCTGATGCCGAGTTCAAGGGCGATGTAGCGCATCCGGCCGGGCAGTTTGCGGCGCAGGCCGGCGGTGAGGTCGAAGGCGCTGATCGCCGGGTTGCGGCTGCGCCAGGAGATGGTCTCGGCCAGATGGTTGTGCAGGATCATGTGCAGGGCAACGTCTTCCGGCCAAACGCGGCGCAGCACCGCGAGCAGATTGGCCTCCACGCCCAGCAGGGCCGCAAGGCGCGGGGTGCGGCCGCCCAGGGCCTTGCGCATCGCCTGCCAGCAGCGCCAGGCGCCAACCCGCCCGCCGATCGGGTTGTGGCGCGACAGGCCGAAAGCCGGGGTGAAGGGCGGAATCGGCTGGAATGTGATGCGGTCGCTTGCGGCAAAGCAGCCCTGCAGGGCGGCGACATGGCCGGGGCGGGCGAAGAATTCAATGTCATCCTGCGGGAAGGCCACGCGCAGCATGCGCAGATAGCCCTCGTTGAACGGCAGATGCATCGCCTCATGGCTGAGCAGATCGAAGACCGCGATCAGACCCATCTCACCGTCTCCATTCAGCGCACACGGCCGGGGCCGGACAGCGGCACCACTCTGCCCTCGAAACTGTTTCCAACGACATCGGCTGAGGTTCTCGAAAGGTTTCTCACAAAGGTCGTGGCATAACCACCGTCCAAACGAAAGCTGTTGTCTGCAACCAGCAGGGTCCGGGTCGGGTTGGTGACACCCTCCGCCCCCACCAGAATCACGGCACTGCGATTGTCCGACAGCGGACCCTTCTCGATACGGTTGCCGCGCGCCAGCAGATCCCCGCCATTGGGCAGTTCGATCTGAAAACTGGAGCGGCCGTTGGGACCATCCGCCAGATCGCAGCCGGTGACCTCGGTGGACAGCGCCCGCGATTTGATGTGATGGCCCTGGAATGTTTCAAGAAATTGGCTGTTCTGCACCTGCAGCAGGTGGATGCGGTTGGCGTAGATGGCATGGGCGCAGACCGGGTTGCAGACGCCGTTGCGCAGGAAGGCGCTGTTGCGGATGGTGATGGTGGAGGCCTCGTTGGGGGCGGCCAGAATGCCGTCCTGATTGTCCTCGAAGCGGACATCCTCGACCAGCAGATCAGTGCCCTCCGCCCTGATGCCGGCACCGTTCTGATCCGGCACGCGGATGTGCGACAAGGTGAGATGCCGCACCGTGATGCGCGCGCCCTGTGTCACCAGGGCCGCCTTGCCCTGGCAGGCAACGCCGTCCAGCACGGTGGCATTTGCGGGACCCGATCCCTCGATGGTGAGGTCTGACCGGCTGATCACCGCGCATTCGGCGTGATGGCCGGCGGAGAGGCGCAGCACGTCGCCAGGCTCTGCCGCCTGTTCGGCCTGTTGCAAGGTGGGGAAGGCAAGGCCCGGGCCCACCGGCAGCACCGCAGCCTGCGACGGGGTCACGCCCAGCAGGGCCAGCAGGGCCAATCGGTGGGACATGGATCTCCTGCTTCGGATCGGTGGTGCAAGTTGGCGGTCGGCGGATCGGCGTGTATGACCTAGCACGGCTATCAGCACGGCAGTGTCCTGCCAGCAACCTTATCGCGCAGAGGGGCGTCGGATGTGCGGAGTGGCAGGATTGTTCCGGCCTGATGGCGGCGGTGTCGACGATGCTCTGCTGCGCCGGATGACCACGGCCCTTGCCCATCGCGGGCCGGATGGTGATGGGTTCATGACCGAGCCGGGAATCGGGCTGGGCCATCGCCGTCTGGCGATCATCGATGTGGGCGGCGGGCATCAGCCGATGTGGAACGAGGACCACTCGGTTGCCATCGTCTTCAACGGCGAGATCTACAACTACGCCGAGATCTGGCCGAAGCTGCGGGCCCTGGGCCATGTGTTCCGCAGCGATCACTCCGACACCGAGACCATTCTTCATGCCTGGGAGAGCTGGGGCACCGAGTGCCTGCGGTATCTGAACGGGCAGTTCGCCTTCGCCCTGTGGGACCGCAACCGCGGCGAGCTGTTCCTGGCGCGCGACCGGCTTGGCAAGAAGCCGATCCATTATGCGTGGACCGCCGATGGCGGCCTGGCGTTCGCCTCCGAATTGCAGGGGCTGGCCATGGTGCCGGGGATCGACCGCACCCTGTTGGACAGCGCGATCGATGATTTCTTCGCGCTTGGCTATGTGCCCGACCCGCACACCATCTTTCGCGGCATCCACAAGCTGCCGGCCGCCCATTTCATGGTGATCGCGCGCGATGGCAGCACCAGGGGGCCGCAGCGCTACTGGGATCTGCCGCATGCGGTGACGCCGATCGAGGAGGGCGATGCGGTCGCAACCCTGCGCGACATGCTGCAGGACAGCACCAGGCTGCGGCTGATCTCGGATGTGCCGCTGGGCTGTTTTCTCTCCGGCGGCGTGGACAGTTCGGGCGTGGTGGCGGCGGCGGCCGGCCTTGCGAGCGGGCCACTTGCCACCTTCACCATCGGCTTCGAGGGCTCCGAGGACGAGACGCCCTATGCGCGCATGATGTCGAGGCGCTACGGCACGACGCAGCATGAGGAGCGCGCGGCGGCGGTGGATTACATCGAGGCCGCCCGCCTGCAGGCGCGGATCTTTGGCGAGCCGTTCGGTGATCAGTCCTCGGTGCCGACGGCGTCCGTCTCGGCGCTGGCGCGCCTGCATGTGACGGTCGCGGTGTCCGGCGATGGCGGCGATGAGGTGTTCGCGGGCTACAGGCGCTATCGCTGGCATCGCATCACCGAGGGGGTGCGGGCGCATATCCCGGCGGGGCTGCGCCGCACGGTGCTGGCGGAGTTCGCCCGGATCTACCCCAAGCTCGACCGCGCGCCGCGCTTTCTGCGCGCCAAGCACACGCTGACCGAGCTGAGCCTGGACTCGGCCCGCGGCTATGCGCGCATGGTGACCAAGACGCATCAGGAGCGCAGGCGCGCGCTGTTCTCGCAGGCGTTGCGCAGCCGGCTCGATGGCCATGACCCGCAGCAGCGTGTCATCGCGGCCATGGAGGAGGCCGGCAGCGATGACGCCCTGCTGCAGGCACAGTTCGCCGATGTGCGGACCTATCTGGTGGGCGATATCCTCACCAAGGTGGATCGCGCCAGCATGCGGCATTCGCTGGAGGTGCGCTCCCCGTTTCTGGATTACCGCATGGTTTCCTGGGGCATGGGTCTGCCGGCCGGCCTGAAACTGGCGGGGCAGGAAGGCAAGCACGTGCTGAAGAAGGCGCTGGAGCCATTGGTGCCATCCGAGATCCTGTATCGGCGCAAGCAGGGCTTTGCCACACCGTTGGGCCGGGTGTTCCGCGCCGGTGAGGATCGGCTGCGCGCCCGCCTGCTGGGGCCGGCCATGCTGGGCTCCGGCCTGTTCGACGCCGCGGCACTGGCACGCATGCTCGATGAGCATATGGACGGGCGGTTCGATCACAGCGAAACGTTGTGGCTGCTGCTGGTGTTCGAGGGGTTTCTCGCGGACCAGGCTTCGGTGGGACCGACGGTTCGCGAGATGGTGGCGGCCTGACCGGACACGACTGACACGAAAGATTTGAGCATGAACAGAATTTGTCTGGTTGGCGCGGGGTCGATCTCGCGCGTCCATGCGGAGGCGATCACCGCCCTGCCCGGCTTGCGTGTGTCCTGTGTGGTGGACCCCAACCTGGCCGCGGCCCAGCGCCTGGCGCGGGATTTCAAGGCGGAGCATCACTTTGCCTCGGTGGCAGAGGCGGTGGCGGCCGATGCGTTCGACCGCGCCCATGTGCTGGTGCCGCCCGATCTGCATGCGCGCGTGGCCGGTGAGCTGGTGGCGGCCGGCAAGCCGGTTCTGGTGGAAAAGCCGCTGGCCTCCACGCTTGGTGAATGCGAGGCGCTGATCGATGCGGCGGCCGCATCAGGCGTGACGGTTGGGGTGAACCAGAACTTCGTGCATCACCCGGCCTTTGCCGCCTTGCTGCGCCTGGTGGAAAGCGGGGCGGTGGGTCGGCCGCGTTCGGTGTCCTGCACCTACAACATGGCGCTGCGCCAGCTGAAGGCGGGCCAGTTCGGCCATTGGATGTTCCGCCGTCCGGTCAATCTGCTGCTGGAGCAGGCGGTGCATCCGCTGTCGCAGATCGTGGCGCTGGCCGGTGACATCGAACAGATGTCCGCCCTGCCCGGCCCCGCGCGTGACATCGCGCCGGGCGCGCTGCTGGTGCCGGCGTGTGATTTCTCGCTGCGCTGTGCGCGGCTTCCGGTGCAGCTGCGCTTTGCCGTGGGCCAGGAATTCCCGCACTGGACGCTGACCGCGATCTGCGATGACGGCGTGCTGGTGGCGGACATGGTCAACAACCGACTGATGCGCTTCGGCCGCACACGCTGGCTGGAGGCTGTGGACCAGGCGGCAAGCGGGGCGCTGACCGGGCTTGCGGTGGCGGGCCAGGCGGTGCGCAACCTGGTGGACTATGCCCTGGCGCAGACGAAGCTGCGGCCGCGGCGCGATGCGTTCTATCAGAGCATGCTGGGCAGCATCGGTGCGTTTCATGCAGCAATCGACGCCGGACGCGCGCCGATGCTGGACGCCCGCTTCGGCGCCGATCTGGTGCGGTTCTGCGAGGATGTGGCGCGCGAGGTGTATCCGCTGCCGAGCCCTGCCGTTCTGGCGCCACGCTCCGAGGCGCCGGCCGAGATCGCGCTGATCGGTGGCACCGGCTTCATCGGCACCCATCTGGTGCGCGCCCTGGTGGCGCAGGGGCGGCGTGTGGATGTGATGGCGCGCGGCACGCAGAACCTGCCGGCCTTGTTCTCCGATCCCCTCGTGCAGGTCCGCCGCGGCGATATTCGTGATGCTGACAGCGTGGCCGCGGCGATCGGTTCGGCGCCTTTGGTGGTCAATCTGGCCCATGGCGGCGGTGGCGCCGATTTCGCCGCCATCTCAGCCGCAATGGTGGGCGGGGCCGAGATCGTCGCACGGGCCAGCCAGGCGGCAGGGGTGCGCCGCCTGGTGCATGTGGGCTCGATCGCCTCGCTGTATCTGGGCCCTCAGGAGGCGCCCGTGACCGGCGCCACCCCGCCCGATCCGCGCGAGACCGAGCGGGGCGATTACGCCCATGCCAAGGTGCTGGCGGATCGGATGCTGCTGCGGCTGCACGCGCAGGAGGGTATGCCGGTGGTGATCCTGCGTCCCGGCCTGGTGGTGGGGGAGGGCACGTCGCCGTTTCATTCGGGCGTGGGGTTCTACAACACAGAGCAGCATTGCATCGGCTGGAACGCCGGGACCAATCCCCTGCCTTTCGTGCTGGGCTCGGACGTGGCCAGCGCCATTATCCAGGCCTGTGATGCGGAAGGCATTGACGGGCGGTGTTTCAATCTGGTGGGCGATGTGCGCCCGTGTGCGCGTGACTACATCGCCTGGCTGGGCGCCGCGCTGCAGCGGCCACTGCGCTATCATCCGCAATCGCCGCGGCTGCTCTGGCTGGAGGACAGCGGCAAGTGGCTGGTCAAGCGCGCGGCCGGGCGCCAGGTGGCGGCGCCCTCGATGCGCGATTTTCTGTCGCGCGGGCTGATGGCGCAAATGGATTGCACCGACGCCAAACAGGCGCTGGGCTGGGTGCCGGTTGCCGATGAGGCCGTGTTCCGCGCCCTTGCGATTGACGTGCATCGCGGATGAGCCTGCGCATCCTCTCAGTGTTCGCGACGTTCGGCGTGGGCGGGCCGCAGGTGCGCTATGCGGGGCTGGCCAATGCCTTCGGCGCTGCGTTTCGCCATCAGATCGTGGCGATGGATGGCAATCTGGCCTGCCGGGAGCGGTTGGATCCTTCGCTGGATGTGACATATCCGGCACCCGCGCTGCGCAAGGGCGACACCTTGGGCAATCTGCGGGCGATCCGCGGCTTTCTGCGCGAGGCGCGCCCCGATGTGCTGGTGACGCATAATTGGGGCTCGATCGAGTGGGCGATGGCCAATGCGCTGCGCCCGCTGGTGCGCCATGTTCATATCGAGGACGGGTTCGGCCCGGAGGAGCGCGACACCCAGCTGCCGCGCCGGGTCTGGACGCGGCGGCTGGTGCTGCGCGGCAGCCGGGTTGTGCTGCCGTCGCAGACCCTGTTGACCTTGGCGCGCGATGTGTGGCGGCTGCCGCAGCGCGGGCTGCACTATATTCCAAACGGCATCGACCTTGCCGGCTTCGACGCGGTGGCGGCCCCCGCGCGTGGCGATCGGTTGATGATCGGCACGGTTGCGGCGTTGCGGCCGGAGAAGAATCTGGGGCGGCTGATCGAGGCCTTCGCCCTGGCGCTGCCGGGTTTTGACGCTGGGTTGCAGATTGTGGGCGATGGGCCGGAGCGGGCGGCCCTGGAGGCGCGGGCTGATGCGCTCGGGGTTGGCGACAGGGTTGTGTTCACCGGCCACGTTCCGCAGCCGGCTGCGATGTTCAAGGCATTTGATATCTTTGCGCTGTCGTCTGACACCGAGCAGATGCCGATCGCGGTGCTGGAGGCGATGGCGGCGAGCCTTCCGGTGGCGGCCACACAGGTCGGCGATGTCGGTTTAATGCTGGCCTGCGACAACCAGGCTTTGCTATGCAGCCGCGACGCGCAGGCTTTGGCCGGGTCGCTGAAGCGCCTGCTGGCGGATGCTCATCTGCGCCTGCGTGTGGGAGCGGCGAACCGCCACAAGGTTGCGCGGGATTACTCGCGCGAGACGATGCTTGAAGCCTATGCGGCGTTGTTGGCGCCGCCAGATCGCAAGGCCGGAGGATAGCGTGGAGACCAGCTTCTTTCTGCTCGATTCCATCATGCTGACATTTCTGGTGTTCTTCTCGCTGCGCGCCGAGCGCCGCAAGCCGGACCAGCCGGAGCCGACCGGGCTGATGAACCTGTTCGGCTATGACGAGGTGAAGCAGGATCGCGCCAAGAAGCAGCGCCCGAAATCCTATCTCGCGGACCCGGACAGCTAGATGCGCAATCTTATCTTCGCCTCGCTGTGGATCGCACTGTTCCCGATGGTGCTGTTCTCCACCCATATCGGCGTGCTGATCTGGATCTGGCTGTCGCTGAGCACGCCGCAGGAAAAGATCTACGACATCGTCAACGGTGTGCAGTTCAACCGCATCGTGGCGATCATGACCTTCATCACGGTGATGATCCGCAAGGAGAAGAAGGATTTCTATCTGGACACCACAACAGCGCTCTACACGCTGTTTGTCATCCAGATCATCCTCGCCGATCAGTTCGCGCTGAGCTCATATGATTTTGGTTTTGTGATCGAAAAGGTCGTCAAGACCTATGCGCTGTACATGATGATCAACGGCATCATGTACACGCGGCACCGCATCCACATGGCGGTGTTCGCCTATTGCATCGGCCTTGCCATGGAAAGCTCCTTCGAAGGAGCGGCCTTCGTGCTGACCGGCGCCGCCCACAAGGTCTATGGCACGCCGGGGCTTGGGGACAACAACGGTGCGGCACTGGC
>CAIYCW010000143.1 GCA_903924855.1 uncultured Rhodospirillales bacterium
CAGCGTGAAGGAAGCAAGCACTTCTTTTTTTGTAAAAAAAGAAGCACAAACACTTTTAAACACGCGATCCGGCTTCACTGGACAGGCTCGCCCAAAAGCGAATGAAAGTTTTTTTGCTTCTTTTTTTACAAAAAAAGAAGTGCTTGCTTCCTTCACGCTGACGGCTCCGGATCCTGCGGCAACCAGATCTCACCCGTGGAAAACCCCTGCACCCGCTCACCGGTGTGCAGCAACAGCCTCCCATCCTCGCCGATGCCTTCGAACGTGCCGGACACCACGCCTCGACGGATGCGGATCTGCATCATCGTGCCCTTCGGCAGCGCGTGCTGCAGCCAGGCCGCGCGCATGTCCGCGAACCCCTCGAGAATGCGCACCCGCCGCCAATGCGAGATGCGCTCGAGGATCAGTGGCGCCAGCGTGTCCGGCGTGATCCGGCCCTCCAAGGACGCCGTGGCACGCCCAAGGCCTTCGGGCGCGTGCGCCAGGTTCAGGCCGATGCCGATGACCACCCAGGCGAGGCCGCCGCTGTCATTGGTGGCGGCATCGATCAGCACGCCGCCAAGCTTGGCGCCGTTCAGCAGAATGTCGTTCGGCCATTTCAGCTGGATGCCGTCGAACCCCTCCAGCGCCTCGGCAATGGCCACGCCGGCCAGCAGCGCCCACAGCCCGGCTTCGCGTGCCGGCCCGATCGGACGGAGCAGCAGTGACAGGAACAGATTGCCGCGCTGTGAGTCCCAGCTTCGTCCGCGGCTGCCGCGGCCCTTGGTCTGCTGGCGTGCGAGCACAGCGAACCCCTCCGGCTCGCCGGCCTCGGCCAAGGTGCGGCACAGATCGGAGGTGGAGCCGATCTGATCGTAGGTCGCAAACCGCCAGAAGGCGGCCTTGGCTGTCAACCCAGGATCACCTTGGCTGCGGCCTGCGCGGCGGCGACCACGGGGGCCGGGAACAGGAAGAACAGCAGTGTGAACAGCGCCCCCGCCCCGGCGACGATGGAGAGCGAGGCCGGCCGCGCGTCAAACGCCGGTTCCGGCTGGTCGAAATACATCACCTTGATGATGCGGATGTAATAGAACGCGCTCACCGCCGAGGCGGCCACGCCAACCACGGCCAGGGTCACCAGATGGGCCTGCAGGGCGGCGCCGAAGATGAAGTATTTGCCGATGAAGCCGGAAAAAGGCGGGATGCCGGCCATCGAGAACAGGAAGATGGTCAGCGACAGCGCCATGCCCGGATCGCTCTTCCACAGCCCGCCGAGATCGGCGATCCGCTCCACCGCCCTGCCCTGGCGCCGCATGGCGATGATGCAGGCGAACATGCCGGCCGAGGTGAAGATATAGGTGACGAGATAGATCAGCACGCCGCGCACCCCGTCCGCGCTGCCGGCGGCGAGGCCCACGAGCAGGTAGCCCATATGGCCGATCGAGGAATAGGCCATCAGCCGCTTGATGTTGCCCTGGCCGATCGCGGCGAGCGCACCCAGCACCATCGAGGCCATGGAGATCAGCACGATCAGTTGCTGCCATTGCGCCAGCAGATGGCCGAACGGGCCGATCATCACCCGCACGAACAGCGCGATGGCGGCCACCTTGGGCGCGGTCGCCATGAAGGCGGTGACCGGCGTGGGAGCACCCTCGTACACGTCCGGCGTCCACATATGGAACGGCACGGCCGAGATCTTGAAGGCGAGGCCCGCCACCACGAAGACGATGCCCACGATCAGGCCGTGCGAGACATGCAGGGGATCGGCGAGGGCCTTGGCCAGCTGGGCGAAATCCATGGAGCCGGAGAAGCCGTAGACCAGCGAGATGCCATACAGCAGCAGGCCCGAGGCCAACGCGCCCAGCACGAAATACTTGAGGCCGGCTTCCGAGCTGCGCAGATCGTCACGCGCGAAGGCAGCCAGCACATAGATCGACAGCGACTGCAGCTCCACGCCGAGATACAGCGACATCAGGTTCGACGACGACGCCATCACCATCATGCCGACGGTGGCGTAGAGGATGAGCACCGGGAATTCGAAGCGCGGCAGGTTCTCATGCTCGTTGTGATCGAGGCAGAGCACGATGCCGAGCACGGAGGCGGCGAGCACCAGCAGCTTGACGAACACCGCGTAGCTGTCCTGCAGGAACAGCCCGTTATAGCCGAGCCCGCCATGGCCCATCAGCACCAGGCCGGCGGTGATGATCAGCGCGCCGATCGTCATCATCGCGCAAAGCTGAAAGGTGTTGCGGCCCTTGATGAGCACGCCGGCCAGCAGAATGGCCATGCCGAGGACCGAGAGCACGATCTCCGGAAGTGCGATTGTCCAGTTCATCAGTGCAGCACCCCGGCCAGTTTGGTGGCAGCGTCGATGGCGGCCTGGTGGTGTTCCACCATCCGGCCCACGGCGGCGTCGAAGAAGCTGGTGAAGCTCGCGGGCACGATGCCCATCCACAGCGTCAGCAGCACGAGCGGCACGAAGATGGCGATCTCGCGCAGCGACAGGTCGAGAATGCCTTTGAGGTCGCGTTTTTCCAGCTTCCCGAAGATCACCCGGCGATACAGGTAGAGCATGTAGACCGCGCCCAGGATCATGCCGGCGCTGCCGAGCACGGCGAGCCACAGGCTGATCTTGAAGGCGCCCACCAGCACCAGGAACTCACCCACGAAACCCGCGGTGCCCGGCAGGCCGATGCTGGCCATGGTGAAGATCATGAAGGTCAGCGCATAGGCCGGCATCCGATCAGCCAGGCCGCCATAGCGGAAGATGTCGCGCGTGTGGATGCGGTCATAGACCACGCCCACGCACAGGAACAGCGCGCCGGAGACCACGCCGTGCGACAGCATCTGGAACAGCGCGCCGGAGATGCCCTGGGCGTTGAAGGTGAAGATGCCGATCGTCACCACGCCCATATGGGCCACGGAGGAATAGGCGATCAGCTTCTTCATATCGGTCTGCGCCAGAGCCACCAGCGAGGTGTAGATCACGGCCACGATCGAGAGCGCGTAGATGAACGGCGCGAAGCTGGCCGAGGCCTGCGGCAGCATCGGCAGCGAGAAGCGCAGGAAGCCGTAGGCCCCCATCTTCAGCAGCACGCCGGCGAGGATGACGGAGCCCGCGGTCGGCGCCTCCACATGCGCATCCGGCAGCCAGGTGTGCACCGGCCACATCGGCACCTTCACCGCGAACGATGCAAAGAACGCCAGGAACAACCAGGACTGCCAGCCCGCCGGCACCGCGGTGTGACGCAGAATGTCGAAATCGGTCGAACCCGCGATCAGCCACAGCGCCAGCAGCGCCAGCAGCATCAACACCGAACCCGCCAGCGTGAACAGAAAGAACTTGAATGCCGCATACACCCGCCGCGGCCCGCCCCAGATCCCGATGATCAGATACATCGGTATCAGCACACCCTCGAAGAAGATGTAGAAAATCAGCATGTCGGCGGCGGCGAACATCCCCACCATCATGGTTTCCAGCACCAGGAAGGCGATCATGAACTCGCGCACGCGGCTATGGATCGATTCCCAGCTCGCCAGAATGCAGATCGGCGTCAGGAAGGTGGAGAGCAGCACGAACAGCACCGAAATCCCGTCCACCCCCATCCGGTAACCCAAGCCCAGCTCAGCCATCCAGGGCAGCTCCTCGCGGAACTGAAAGCCCGACTGGCTGGCATCAAAGCGAAACCA
>CAIYCW010000144.1 GCA_903924855.1 uncultured Rhodospirillales bacterium
AGCAATCCATTGAACCCCAGGCTGGCTGTTCAGTGGATTGCTTCGCTGCGCTCGCAATGACGATGGCGGTGGGGCTAGCCGTGTTCCAGCAGGTCGCCTTGCAGATCGAGGCTGCGACTCTCGCCTGTTGGCAGCACCACGCGCATCCGGGTCCAGGGCAGTTGATACTCGCCCGTGGCCTGGGCCGACACCGTGACCACGCCGGGCGTCCAACGCAGGGTGATGTTGACGCGTGTGGTGGGGCCGGCGCGGGTCAGGCCGTCATCCTCGATCAGGGTGAAGCGGCTTTCACCGCTGCCAAGGCCCGGGAAGATGTGCAGGGCGCGACTGGGCTCGTCGTGCAGCGTGTCGCGCGAGACCTGGCAGGTCAACGGCAGAATACCGCCGGCGGGGACGAAGAGCGGCAGCAGGGAGAGCGGGGCGGGATGCTCGATCGTCTCGCCAGGGTGCAGATGCTGGCCGGTCCAGAAATCGTACCAGATGTCGGGCCCCGCCGGCAGATAGACGCGCCGTGTGCGCGCGCCCTCCTCCACCACCGGGGCGGCCAGCAGGCTTGGCCCCAGCATCAGATCGGGGCAATCCGCCCAGGCGTTGGGATCATTCGGGAAATGTGCGAAAATCGGCAGCAAAGGCGGCGTACCGTCCTCGGACTGGCGGTGCATCAGGCTGTAGAAATACGGCATCAGCCGGTAGCGCAGACGGATCGCGTCCCGCACCGGCTCGACCATGTCTTCGTGCAGCCAGGGCGAGGTGTAGACGCCGTCCGGCTTCCAGGAATTCATGATGAAGCGCGGATGCAGCACGCCCGATTGCGTCCAGCGCACCAGCATCTCGCCGGAGGGGATCGGGCCTGAGAAGCCGCCCACATCGTGGCCGGTGTTGCCGAGGCCGGACAGGCTCATGGTGAGGCCGGTGCGCAGGCCCCAGGCGAGGCCGCGCCAGGAGGATTCGTTGTCCCCGCTCCAGCTTTGCGCGTAGCGCTGCACGCCGGGCATGCCGCCGCGGGTGACGGTGAAGGCGCGCTGATCACCGGTCTTGGCCTCGGTGGCCTCCATCGAGGCGCGGGTCATCAGCAGCGGCTGCAGCGGTCGGGCGAGGTTGAAGGCCACCTCTTCGCCAAAGCCGTTGAGAACCGCGTCTTCATCGTCAAAGCCGTATTCGTTGTTGTCGTTCCAGGCGGCGTCGATGCCGGTGGCCAGCACGTCCTGCGTCACGCCGCCCTGCCACCAGGACACCGCCACCTTGTTGGTGAAGTCGAGATGCGCGCCCTCCCCGTCCCAGAACTGGCGGATGACGTTGTGGCCGGATGTGTCCTTGATGTAGCCGGCATCAGGCTCGGCGTAGCGCGGATGATCGTCCAGCAGGCAGGGCTTGATATTGGCAACGATATGCATGCCGGCCTGGTGGAAGCGCTGCATCAGCGCCGGTGGGTCGGGATATTTGCTGTTGTTCCACGTGAAGACGTAGCGCTTCGGGCCGATCATGGTGTAGCCGGAGCCGAAATGAAACGCGCTGATCGGGATGTCCAGCTCGATGCAGCGATCGATGAACTGGCCCACACGCTCCTGCCCGTTGCTGCTGTCGGCCAGCGCCATGGCGGTCTGGGCGAACCCCAGCGTCCAGCGCGGCGGCAGCGCGGGCTTGCCGGTGAGGGTGAGGAAGCGGCGCGTGACATCCACCAGGCCGGGGCCGGGGAAGACGTAATAATCCAGATCGCCGTCGCCTGCTTCGTAGCTGCGATACAGGCCGTGATAGTTGTCGTGCTCGCAGCCGAGATCGAAGCTGGCCTCGGCCAGATTGTCGTAGAACACGCCGGAGGCGATGCCGGTTGCGGCGTCATGCGTGATCAGGAAGGGCCAGTGCTTGTAGAGCGGATCGCCGCGCTCGGGGTCGTAGCCGAGGCTGTCGCGCATGGCGACGCGCAGGCGGCGGCCGGCGAGGTTGAGCGGGCCGGTCTTGTCGCCCAGGCCGAAATATTTGTCGGCCGGGTCGCGCTGCATGGCGTGCAGGATGCGGGTCTGGCCGAACATGGTGGCGTGGGAGGCACGGTCGCGCGCGAACACACGCCCATCCGCCAGTTCCCAGGCGATGCTGAACGGGTCGAGCCGGATCACCGCGGTCATCACCGGCGAGATCAGGCGGAGGTTGCCGTCGCTCTCCTCGATGCGGATCGGGTGCGGCGGCCAGACGCTGTCATCCGTCCGCACCCGGCCGTCCCAGGGCGTGTCAGTGGTGCCGGGGGCGAGCACCGACCAGGTGCGGTTGTGGCGCGGGCCTTCGGGGCGCAGATAGAGCACGCGGCCCAGATCGGGCTGCAGCAGCGACACGCGGCAGGTGATGCCGCCATCGCAGGCCAGTTCCACCCCGTGTACGGTGCGCGCGGCGAGGCTGGCGGTACGGATCGGTTTCATGCAGGCTCCTACGTCGCCAGGGGGGCTGCCGGAGCGGCCGGCAGGGCCAATCCGGCTTCATCAAACACGTGCAGCACGTGGCGCGGCAGGGCCACGCGCACCGTGGCACCGAAGGACAGGCCGGTCTGGCCTGCGATCTGCACGGTGAGATCGGGCTGATCGAGCCGGATGGTGGACATGCCTCCCAGCTGTTCCACCAGCCCCACCTGCCCCACCACCACGCCATCCTCGGCAAGGGCTGCATGTTCGGGGCGGATGCCAAGGGTGAGCTTGGCGCCTGGTTGCAGGCTGGAGGCGAGGCGGTTGGTCGGCACCAGGCCGAAGCCGGGCAAGGCGGCCACGACCAGGCCGTTCTGCACCTCGGCGAGCGTGGCTTCGAGGAAGTTCATCCGCGGTGAGCCGATGAAGCCCGCCACGAAGCGGTTGGCCGGGCGGTTGTAGAGCTCCAGCGGGTGGCCCACCTGCTCGACGCGGCCGGCGCGCAGCACGACGATCTGATCGGCGAGCGTCATCGCCTCCACCTGGTCATGCGTCACATAGACCATGGTGGTGCGCAGCCGGCGATGCAGGGCGGCGAGCTCGGCGCGCATGTCCACCCGCAGCTCGGCGTCGAGGTTGGACAGCGGCTCGTCAAACAGGAAGATGCGCGGCTCGCGCACGATGGCACGCCCGATCGCCACGCGCTGGCGCTGGCCGCCGGAAAGCGCCGTGGGCTTGCGGCTGAGATAGGGCTCAAGGCGCAACATGCGCGCGGCCTCCCCCACCCGGGCGGCGATCTCGGCCTTGGGCGTGCCGATATTCTCCAGCCCGAAGGCCATGTTCTGCTGCACACTCATATGCGGGTAGAGCGCGTAGGACTGGAACACCATGGCAAGCCCGCGCCTTGCGGCTGGGATGTCGTTGGCGACCTGGCCGTCGATCATCACCTCGCCGCTGCTGACGGTCTCAAGCCCGCAGATCATGCGCAGCAGCGTGGATTTGCCGCAGCCGGACGGGCCCACGAAGACGGTGAAACTGCCATCCGGCACGTCGAACGAGACGTTGTGGATGACCTTGGTGGGGCCGAACTGCTTGCAGACGTCCCTCAGCTGCAACGCGCCCATCACTTCACTCCAGCAGAGGCGATGCCCTGGGCGATATGCCGCTGCAGCACCACGAAAATCGCCGTCACCGGCAGCAGGGTCAGCACCGTCATCGCCAGCAGGAAATGCCATTGCGTGGTGAGCTCGCCCTGAAACGAGTTCAGCGCCAGCGGCAGGGTGAAGCTCTCCGAGCGGCTGAGCACGACCATGGGCCAGAGGAACTCGTTCCAGCGCCACATCACCGAGAAGATGGCGAGCACGGCGAGTGCGGGCGAGGAGAGCGGCAGGATGATGCGCCAGTAGATGCGCCATTCGCTGGCATGGTCCATGCGGGCGGCTTCCAGCAGCTCATCCGGCAGGGTGAGCATGTATTGGCGCAGCAGGAACACGCCGGTGGGGGTGGCGACCGCTGGCCAGATCACCCCCCAGGGCGAGTTGGTCAGGCCCAGCTGGCTTGCGATGAGGTAGTTGGGCACCAGCACGATGGTGGGCGGGATCATCAGCGTTGCCAGCATCAGCAGAAAGACCTGATCGCGGCCGCTGAACTTGTATTTGCTGAGCGCAAACGCCGCCATCGAGTTGACCAGCAGGGTCAGCACGGTGGCCACCACGGTGATGAACACCGAGTTCCACACAATGCGGGCGAAGGAGAACTGGCTGAACAGATCGGTGAAATTCTCCCACGCCGCGTGCAGGCGCATCACCGGTGTGCGCGCCTCGATCGGCAGGCGGATCAGCGTGCCGGGGTTGGCCGGGTCGACGAGCTGGGATTGCAGGCCGAGTCTGCGCACCTCCGCCAGATCCTGGCCGGCATGCTCGCCTTGGGTGACGTGAAACAGCTTGAGGGTGCCGCGTTCCGGCACGTCGATTCTGGCCTGCTCATAGGGCAGGATGGTGGGCGGATAGGCCTGCAGCCCGCTTTCGCTTTTGACCGAGGACAGGCCGAGCCACAGCACCGGGCCGAACATGACCAGCGTGCCGAGCACCAGGTAGAGATGGGCGGCCCAGTCGGTCCAGTCCCAGCGCAGCCGGCCGCGGCGGGCGGTGAGCAGATTAGCCACGTTGTTTGCCTCCCCCTTGGCCCTTCATCTGGATCAGCGTCAGCACCAGCAGCACCGAGGCGAGCAGCAGCGAGGCCGCCGCCGCCAGGCCGTATTGGCGCACCTGATCGGCAAAGCCGGTCTTGTAGATGTATTGCACCACGAAGGTGGTGGCGGAGCCGGGGCCGCCGCCGGTGAGCACATAGACCTCATCGAAGATCTGCACCGCGCGGATCAGGCCCAGCACCAGCACCACCAGCACGTTGGGCATCAGCAGCGGCAGGGTGATGCGGGTGAAATGCCGAAAGGGTCTGGTTGCATCCATCTGCGAGGCCTCGTTGATCTCGGCCGGGATGGATTGCAGGCCGGCCAGCAGGATCAGCGTGTAGAACCCCATATGCGCCCAGATCGAGACGAACACGCTCCAGAAGAACGCCCAATTGCCATCCAGCAGCCAGTTCACCGGCGTGGCGCCCACACCCTCCATGGCCGCGTTCAGCAGACCCTCGCGTTGCAGGATCCATTTCCAGATCAGCGCCACCACCACCGGCGAGAGCAGCACCGGGTAGAAGAACGCCGCGCGGAAGAAGCTGCGCCCGATGATGCGCCCGTTCAGCACGATGGCGGTTAGCAGCGAGAAGAACAGCATGAGGCCGACCTGCAGCCCGACAAAGGCCAGCGTGTTCCAGATGCCATGCCAGAACAGATCGCGCCTGCAGGAATTCGGGTCGAAATGGTCGGTGCAGTCGAGCAGGGAGGCGAAGTTCTCCGCCCCCACATAGGGCCTGTCCCCCGGCAGCAGCTGGGTGCCGCCGGTGAGCGCGTAATGCAGGTCGAACGCGATCGGCAGGAAGGTGAAGATGGCGAAGATGGCAAGGTTGGGGCCAACGAACACCCAGCCCAGCCTGCCGCCGGACAGCTGCGATTGCGCCCATTTCATCGGGCGCTCCGGCAGGTTCATCAGCGCCGCGTAGAGTGCTGCAACAAGCTTCACCACAAGATCCTCACAGCACGCAAAGCACCATCGTCATGGCGGAGGACGCCCCCCGCCATGACGGACAGTGTTACTTCTTGGTCGCGGCCACCGCATCCGCCACGTCGGCGGTGATACGGGCATAGGCCTGATCCAGCGTCATCTGGCCGGCCATCACCGCACTGATACGGTCCGCCACGGCGCCGAAGATCGGCCGGCTCATCGGGTCACCCTGCAGCTTGTAGGCGAGCGGGGTGAGCAGGGCGGCGTTGGCGCCGAAGGCGGTGATGGCGGCGTTGCCGGCGGGCGACAGCTTGTAGGGCAGGCTCTGCTTCTGCAGGGCGGTGTGCGCCGGCACGTTGTTGGTCATCACCATCCATTCGGCATAGACCTTCTCATCGGCCAGGAAGTCGAGGAACTTCGCCACGTCCTTCGGGTTCTTGGTGTTCTTGAAGGCCACGAACCCGGCGCCGCCCGGCATGCCGGTGCAGCCGCCAACGCCGCAGGGGGCGGAGGCCACGACCCATTCGAAGCCATCGCCGATCTGCTTCTCCAGGCGGGTCAGCTGCCAGGAGCCGGAGAGATACATGGCGATCTTGCCGTTGGCGAACTCGGCGAACGCATCGCGATAGCCGCCGCCGGCTGCGACCCAGACATCGCGGTCCACCGTGCCGTCCTGCGACCAGGCGACGTATTTGCTGGCGGCGGTCTTGAAGCCGTCATCCACCACGGCGGGGCTGCCATCGGCTGCGAAATACTTCGCACCCATCGAGATGGACGGGCCCGCGAAGCGCGCGCCCGAACGGTCCCACGCCATGCCGGCGTTGAGCTTGGTGGCAACCGAGACCTTCTTCACCGCGGCCGCCCAGTCATCCCAGGTGGCGCCGGCCTTGGGCACCGGCACGCCGGCCTGGTCGAACAGCGTCTTGTTGACCAGCGGGGCCGAGATGGTCAGCTGCGTCATCAGCCCGTAGATGCCGTGGTCGGAGGAATCCTTGCGCATCCAGTTCAACACCGGGCCGAAGCTGGCCTCCCAGTATTTCGGATCCTTCAGATACGGGGTGAGGTCGAGCATGTATTTGGCGACCGGGCCGAAATCGGTGGTGCGCGCGATATCAGGCCCCTGCCCGGCTGCCAGCTGCACCGGCAGGTTTTCCTGGATGGATTTGAAGGGCTGCTTGTCGATGATGATCTTGATGTCTGAGTTCTGCGCCATGAAACGCGCGGCCAGCACTTCCGTGGCTTCGCATTCATTGCCATCCGAGTAGCAGGCGATGCGGACATCGCCGGCCTGGGCGGCGCCAGCGGCCAGAACACCCGCCATCGCGGCAATCAGAATCTTGCGAGACATCGACATTTCCCCATTGTGGTTTCGTTACCATCAGTTTGCCCCGAACTGCCCGCAAGGGAAAGGGCGATTGCGAAAGCCGCTCCAAGGTTCTACTCAACCGCCATGCGCAGCGTTTCAAAAATCATAATTTTCGCCTGCGTGTGCCTGGCCCTTCGGCTGTTGCTGTACAAGCTGATGGCGATCCCGTTCGGCGGGCTGGCCACCGCCATGTGCCAATATGATTGCGGCTGGTATGTGCGCCTGGCCCAGGATGGCTACGGCAGTGACTCGCTTTATGCGAATTACCTTGCCATTCCGAACTGGGCGTTCTTTCCGGCCTTTCCGCTGCTGCTGCGCCCGTTTCTGGCGCTGACGCCAGGGATGCCCCTGTTCACCGGCCTGCTGGTCAGCAATGCCTGCTTCCTGGGGTTTGCGGTGGTGGGCGCACTCTATCTGCGCGCCACCCGGCCCGCGGCCGATCCGCTGCTGTGGGTCGTCACCCTGATCATCTTCCCGTTCGGCTACATCTTCTCGGCGATCTATTCGGAATCGCTCTACGATCTGCTGCTGATCGCCAGCGTGCTGATGCTGGCCAAACGCCGTGTCATGGCCTGCGCCGTGCTCACCGCGCTGCTGTGTGCCACACGGCCCACGGGCGTGCTGATGCTGATCCCGCTGGGCGTGGAGCGCGCGCTGTATCTGTGGTCGCATCGCAGCGATGCCGACCGGCTGACCCATCTGGGGGAGGCGCTGCTGCCGGTGGCGATCGCCCCGCTGGGATTGTCGCTCTACATGCTCGACCAATACGTCCAGACCGGGGATGCGCTGGCGTTCAACCATGTGCAGATATTGTGGGACCGCGTCTGGGTGGGGCCCTATCGCACCATCGCCGATGGGCTTGCGGCGTGGGACTGGTATCTGGTGCTGCAGCCCAAGCGGATCTACAGCCTGTCCTATGACGCCGCCTGGGCGCTGCTCGGCCTTGGGGTTGCCGGCTGGATCGCCTGGCGGCGGCGCTTCACCGAGGCCTGGCTGCTCGCAGCCTCCATCCTGCTGCCGGCCTCCACCGCGCTGCACTCCCTGCCGCGTTTTGTTGCGACCAACCCGTTCTTTCTGCTGGCGGTGTTTGACCTGGTCAGCCGGCTGAACGGGCGGCTTGCGGTGGCCGGCAGCTTTGCCGGCATGGGGTTGCTGCACGGTGTGGTGCTGGTGTTCTGGTTCATCGCAGCGAACAGCGTCTATTGATGCGCCCGCCCTTCAAACTCCTGCTGGGCCTTGCGCTGGTGGCGCTGCAGACCGCCATCGTGGCGCTCGGCCTGTTCTTCCCGCGGGTGGATGCCACCTACCGCGCCTATTTCATCGACCAGACGCTGGAAACCTGGCCGGGTGACCCAGGCAGCAAACCGATGACCGGACTTGGCCGGCCGCTGCGCGATTCCGAAATGGGGCCGTATCAGAAGTGATGCGGGGCTGACGCTTCTTTTTTTTGGGAAAGAATTTCTTCTTTTTTTGAAAAAAAAGAAGCAAAAAAACTTTTCAACTCCGGATCCGACTTCAGGGTCAGCGCGGGCTCAATTTCTGAGTGGATGGGTGAGATGCGGGTTTGTGTGCTGGGGGCGGGTGTTGTTGGGTTGTCCACCGCCTGGGCGCTGAGCGAGGCCGGGTGCGAGGTGGTGATCGCCGATGGCGCCGCACGCGCGGGCCAGGGGGCGAGCTTCGGCAACGGCGCGCAGCTGAGCTACAATTTCGTGGCGCCCCTCGCCTCCCCCGACACGCTGCGGCACCTGCCCGCCCTCCTGCTCGATCAGAACGGCCCGCTGCGCATCAAGCCGCGGCTCGATCCGGCGTTCCTGCGCTGGGGTCTGGCGTTCCTGCGCGCCTGCACGACCCGCGCGGCGCGGGAGACCACGGCAGCCCAGCTGCTGCTGGCAGGCCTCAGCCGCGCCGAGCTGGACCGCGTGCAGGCGGCGACCAGCTTCGGCTTCAGCCGCGCCGAGGCCGGCAAGCTTGTGGTCTATCGCGACCAGGCAAGTTTCGCAGCCGCCATCCGGCAGGTGGAGGCCCAGCGCGCCCTCGGCACCAGCCAGCAGATTCTGAACGCTGCCGAAAGCCTGGCGCAGGAGCCGGGATTGCGGATCAGGCGCGATGAGCTGGAAGGCGGCGTGTTCACGCCGAGCGAGGAGGTGGGCGATTGCGCGGCCTATTGTGACGGGCTGGCCTCTACACTGCGCGCGCGCAACTCCGTCTCCTGGCAGATGGGCAGCGCCCTGCAGCCGGTTCTGCGCGGACGGGAACTGGTGGCGGTGCGCGCCGGCGATGAGGAGATCACCGCGGACCGGTTCGTGCTGTGCCTGGGACATGGCTCGGCTGGGTTTGCCGAGGCCTGCGGGTTTCACCTGCCGATCCAGGCAATGAAGGGCTACAGCCTGACGCTGCGGCCCAACTCGGATGCCGCCATGCTGCGCCATTCGGTGACCGATGCCGATCGCAAGGTGGTGTTCGCCCCGCTGCACCGGGAGGATGGGCCGATGATCCGGGTGGCGGGGATCGCCGAGATGATCGGTGATGACCGAAGGATCGATCCCGCCCGCCTTGCGATGGTCCGCGCCCATGCGGACGCCGCGCTGGATGTCGACCAAAGCTCCGACCCACAGGGCTGGGCGGGTCTGCGCCCGGCCACACCGGACAGCCGGCCGGTGATCGGCGCGTCTCCGGTTCGCGACCTTTGGCTCAACACCGGCCATGGCGCGCTCGGATGGACTCTGGCCTGTGGCAGCGCCCGGCTGCTTGCGGATCTCATCCTGGGGCTTCCCCCCGCGATCTCCGGGCAGCTCTTCGCATGGAACCGCTCATCGGCGCCGTTCAGCAACGTGTAAAGCAGCAGCTTTCCGTCGCCGCGAATCTGGCCCAGGCGGGCGACTTATCCACGCACTGCGCCAAGATTCATTCCACCAACCAAATTGAGCGGCTCAACGGCGAGATCACACGCCGCGGTGACGTTGTCGGCATCTCCCCCAACGAAGACGCCGTCACCCGACTCATCGGTGCCTTGCTGCTCGAACAAAACGATCAATGATCGGTGCAGCACGCCCGTTATATGATGCTTGAAACGATCATCACATTCTGCAATGAGTTCGCCGTCATTTTGCCATACATGGCAGCCTGAAGGAGCAGACGACCCTGCTCAGCACAGCCGTTGCTATACCTAAGCAAGGGATATTATCTGTGAAACGCCTCAAAATTTATGTTGTTGCATCTTTTTCGTGTTTTCTGGCCAGCCCCGCACTGTCTCATGTGAAGTGGTTTGCGCCCTACAATGTCGCGCAAATGCCGCTGCCGCTCGGATGGATGACCAGTCTGGATTTTGGGATCCTTGTCGTAACCTCCGCAATGGCGCTTTCGGCCGGGGTTGCGATCGAGACAAGCCCGATCGGCCGGTATTTAACGGAGGGTTTGAACCGTCTGACCAAACCCATCCAGGATCAGGCGCTGACCCTGATACGTGCCTGCTTTGGCGGCTTCTTTGTTGTTCTCTGGGCGCTCGGCAGCTTCATCCTGACGCCCGAGCTGAAAACAACCTCGGTGATGGTCGGTCTCACGCAGATTATCATTGGCGCCTCCATGATATGGACGCCGACCCTCATTGTCGCATCCGCTGGGATCGTGGCGCTGTATGGGTTTGCAACGGCTGAATACGGGGTGTTCCACATGATGGACTATCCGATATTCCTGGGATCAGCGGCGTATTTCGCTCTCTCCGCGCTGGGTTGGCAGACCACACGCACCCGTCCCATCGATGTGCTGCGTGTTGCGGCAGGCATCACCCTGATGTGGGCCTCGGTGGAAAAATGGGCCTATCCTGACTGGACTGTTCCGCTCTTGGCGGAGCATCCCGATATGACCATGGGTCTGGACACAAGCTTCTTCATGAAGGCCGCCGGGATGGTGGAGTTCGCCCTTGGCTCCGCGCTGCTGGGGCCGTCACTGGTCCGGCGGATCTCAGCCATCGCGCTGGCCGTCATTTTTACGGCAGCCATCGCAGGCTTCGGCAAGATAGACGCGATCGGGCATTCACCGATCATCATCACGCTTATCATCGTGGCCGCGGACAGCAATCCTGGCCGACGCTGGTCTGCGGATGTTGTGCCGATCCTGTTTCTGATGGGTCTGGCAGCCACGATCGGCGCCTATTACGGCCTGCACGGCCTGCTGTTTTAACGATCGCCGAAACAGCCATCCGTGATCAGCTGGCCTCGCCCTGCACCTTGCGGGTGAGTTCCTTGAGTTTCTTGTCGGCATCCTCGGTCTGCGGGTCGAGCGCCAGCAGCTGGCGCCAGGCGGCCAGCGCCGCCCGGCTGTTGCCCTGCGCGTCCGCGATCTCGGACAGCAGGCGCCAGGCGGCGAAATGGCGCGGCTCGCGGCGCACCGTCTCTTCCAGGTCGTGATAGGCGCCGGCCACGTCGCCGCGCTGATAGCGCGCGGCACCGCGGCGGTAGAAGGCTTCGGTGAGGTCGGGCGACAAAGTGAGCGCCGCATCGGCATCGGCCAGCGCCGCCTCGCCATCGCCGCTTTGCAGATGGCGGGCGGCGGCGTTGAGCATCAAGGCCGCGGTGGGGCCGCCGGCCAGCTGCCAGGCCTTCTCGATCCGCACCTCCAGACCGGCGGCGGCGGCAGGGTCGGTGGCCTCGGACAGTGCGCCCAGCAGCTGGTCCAACTGGGCGCGCTGCTCCGGCGTCTGAAAGACGGTCTGGGCCGCGGCCGGCAGCACGATCACGGAGGCGAGGAGCAAGGCGCGCATGGCCCATGCTGGGCGGGGTGCCGCCCGCAAGGCAAGTTGAAACCGTGTCAGCTGGCCCGCCCGGCAAGCACGGCGGGCTCCGGCCCACCGGCCATCCAGTCCAGCAATTCCACCGTGTGCACCACCGGCCGACCGCCGGAGAGCTGGGTGATGCAGCCAATGTTGCCGGCGGCGATCAGATCCGGCTCAATCCGGTCGATGTTGGCGAGTTTGCGCGCGCGCAGCTGGCCCGCGATCTCGGGCTGCATCAGGTTGTAGGTGCCGGCCGAGCCGCAGCAGATATGCGCCTCCGCCGGGATGGCAACCGTGAAGCCCGCCTTGGCCAGCAGGGTTTTCGGCTCCTGGGTGATCTTCTGGCCGTGCTGCAGGCTGCAGGCGGCGTGATAGGCGACGGTGAGGCCCGGAGTGCCGCGGGTCGGCACGTAGCCGAGGCGGCTTAGATATTCGGTGATGTCGCAGGCCAGCGCCGAGATGCGGGCGGCCGCCTCGGCCTCCGGCGCGTTGCGGAACATGAAGCCGTAATCCTTCACCGTGGTGCCGCAGCCCGAGGTGTTGATGACGATGGCATCCAGCCCGCCTGCCTCGATCTCGGCCGACCAGGCGGCGATGTTGGCACGCGCCGCGTCCATCGCCGGATCGTGCAGGCCCATGTGATGGGTGAGCGCGCCGCAGCAGCCAGCGCCCTTGGCCACCACCACCTCCACCCCCATGCGGGTGAGGAGGCGGATCGTGGCCTCGTTGATCTGCGGCGCCAGCACCTGCTGGGCACAGCCGGCGAGCAGCGCCACGCGGGCCCTGCGTGTGCCGATCGCCTCATGCACCTGCGGGCGTTCGACGGAGCTTGGCGCCGGAAGCGAACGCGGCGCCAGATCGACCATGGCGCGCAGCCGGACGAAGAATGTGCCGCGGCTTGGCAACAGACGGGCCAGCGGGCGCAGCAGGGATGTTGCCTGCAGGGCAAGGCGCATGCGGCCCGGCACCGGCAGGACCAGGCGCAGGGCCGCGCGCAGCAGGCGCTCGTGCCAGGGCCTGGCATAGGTGTTCTGGATATAGGTGCGGGCGTGGTCGATCAGATGCATGTAATCCGTGCCGGAGGGGCACGTGGTCATGCAGGACAGGCAGGACAGGCAGCGATCGACGTGTTTGACCACCTCAGCCGTGGCGGGGCGGCCGGATTCCAGCATGTCCTTGATCAGGTAGATCCGCCCGCGCGGGGAATCCAGCTCATCACCCAGCAGCAGGAAGGTGGGGCAGGTGGCGGTGCACATGCCGCAATGCACGCAGGTGCGCAGCACCTTGTTGGCAACCTGCGTGTCCGGATCGCGCAGCTGTTCGGCGGTGAAGCTGGTCTGCATCTCGGTGGATCAGCCGCGCGAGCGCATGGAGAAGACGATGCCGGTCAGCGCTGCCACCACCGCTATCTCCTGCGTCAGGATGCGGGCCTGGTCGTTGAACATCCAGGAATAGCTGGTGAACACGGCGCCCATCGCGGCGGCCACGAAGATCAGCGAGACCAGGCCGGCCCAGAGCAGCGTCGGCACGCGGCCATGGATGGCGAAGCTGGACACCACGCCCAGCACCACGCCGATGCCGGCGACAATCATGGTGTTTATCGCGTTGAGTTCAAACTGCATGGTGATCTCCGCTCGGGTGCGTGGCGATGGTGTCACAGAAAGGATGGGTGCGGACAGGCCGTGTCATTGCCCGGCCCGCATCCGGCCCGGGTTGAGGATGCATTTCGGGTCGAACGCGGCCTTCACGCGCGCGGCGATGGCGGCCAGCGGCGCCGGCTCGGGCGGGATCACCGCACAGGCGAGGCGCAGCGCCTCGGGCGCGCGGAACAGGGTCCAGGTGCCGAATTCGGCGCGCGCGATCTCGCACACCGCCTCATGGGCTGCGGCGGTCGCAGGCCCCGCGATCCAGACCAGCCCACCGCCCCAGTCGAGGAAATACTGCGCCCCGAACTCGAGTTGCAGCGCGCGGGCCACGCGGGGCCCGGCGGAGGGGCGCACCGAGACGCGCCAGATCGCATCCTGCGGTGCGGCCGGCAGCGGGGCCGCGTCGCGCACCGCGGACCACAGAGCGCGGCTCGCACCGTCATCGAGGATCTCGGCCGCCCCGAACGGCGCCATGTCGGCGCGCAGCCGGTCGGCGCGATAGGCGACGGAAGGGGCGAAGTCCTCGATCCGCACCAGGGTGACGCTGCCGCCGAGCCAGGAGACCATCGGCACCATCGAGGCGGCGTCGGCAGGCAGATAGGCAGCCCCCGAGACGCCATAGGGCGAGCCGAGAGCGGCTGACAGGGCGGCCACGGCGTGTGCTGCGTCCAGCCCGGCGAATGCCAGCGTGGCGCGGCGCTCCGGTGCCGGCAGCACCTTGATGGTGATCTCGCTCATCACCGCGAGCGTGCCGTGGCTGCCGGTGAGCAGCTTGCACAGGTCCAGCCCGGTGACGTTCTTCAGCACACGCCCGCCGGAGCGGATCGCCTCGCCCATGCCGTTGACCGCGCGCACCCCCATCACATGGTCGCGCATCGCCCCCCAGGCGACACGGCGCGGGCCGGACAGGTTGGTGGCGACGACGCCGCCGATGGTCTGCGGCGTGGTGGCGCCGAGCAGGCGGGAGAAATCCGGCGGTTCGGCGATGATGTGCTGGTTGTTGGAGGCCAGGGCCGCCTCGATCTCGACGATCGGCGTGCCGGCGCGCGCCGACAGGATCAGCTCGCTCGGGGAATACAGCGTGATGCCGGAGAGCTGGGCGGTGGTGAGGCTGCGCGCCGCCTGCACCGGGCGCATGGTGGCGGCCTTGCTGCCCTGGCCATAGACCCAGATCGGCTCGGCCGTGTCATGCGCTGCCAGAATGGCTTCCTGCAGCGCGGTTTCGGTGACCGGGGACATCATCACTCGGCCGCCAGTGTCAGGCTTCGCGCGGCCGGAAGCTTCAAGGGGAACACTTTCGATGGGTTGAGCAGCCAGTCCGGATCGAAGGCGGATTTCACCCGGCGCTGCTGGTCCAGCTCGGTCTCGTTGAACTGCACGGTCATCAGGTCGCGCTTTTCCACGCCCACACCATGCTCCCCGGTCAGACAGCCGCCGACCTCGACGCAGAGTTTGAGGATGTCGGCGCCGAAGGTCTCGGCCTTGTGGAAGCTTTCAGGGTCGTTGGCGTCGAACATGATCAGCGGGTGCAGATTGCCGTCGCCGGCATGGAACACGTTGGCAACGCCCAGGCCGCATTCGGCGCTCATCTCGCCGATCCGGCGCAGCACATGGGGCAGCTGCGAGGTGGGGATGGTGCCGTCCATGCAGAGATAATCCGGGCTGATGCGGCCCACGGCGCCAAAGGCGCCCTTGCGGCCCTTCCAGATCGCCATGCTCTCCTCGACGGAGTTGGAGACCTTCATGCTGATCGGGTTGAAGCGATCGCAGATGGCGCGGATGCGGCCGAGCAGCTCGTCCTGTTCGGCGGTGCTGCCTTCGACCTCGATGATCAGCATCGCCTCGGCATCCATCGGGTAGCCGGCATGGGCGAAGGCCTCGCAGGCATGGATGCAGGGCTTGTCCATGAATTCGAGCGCCACCGGGATGATCCCGGAGCCGATGATGGCATCCACACAGGCGCCGGCCACGTCGATGGCGTCGAAGGCGGCGAGCATGGCGCGCTGGCCTTCCGGGGAGCGCAGGATGCGCACGGTGACCTCGGTGACGATGGCGAGCTGGCCTTCGCTGCCGGTGATCAAGCCCAGCCAGTCAAGCCCGGCCGCGTCGCAATGCGCGCCGCCGATCTCGATGATCTGGCCGTCGACGGTGACGATCTTGAGGCCGAGCAGATTGTTGGCGGTGACGCCGTAGCGCAGGCAATGCGCGCCGCCGGAGTTCATCATCACATTGCCGCCGATCATGCAGGCGAGCTGGCTGGACGGATCGGGGGCGTAGAAGAAGCCCTCGGCGGAGACAGCGTTGGTGATGCCGATATTGGTGACGCCGGCCTGCACCACGGCCAGGCGGTCGGCATAGTCGATCTCGAGGATGCGGTTCATCTTCATCAGGCCGAGCACCACCGAATCGGCCATCGGCAGCGCGCCGCCGGACAGGCTGGTGCCGGCGCCGCGCGGCACCACGCGGATGCCCTCGCGGTGGCAATAGGCCATCACGGCTGCCACCTCCTCGGTGGTGGTGGGCAGCGCCACGGCAAGCGGCGGCTGGCGGTAGGCGGCGAGGCCGTCTGTCTCGTACGGTTTCAGCCGCAGCGCATCACCGATGACATTGCTGGCCGGCAAAATGGCGCGAAGACCGTCCAGGATGGCCGCGCTGCGCGCGAGCACCTCCTGTTTCGGCTCATGCTGGACAATCACCTTTGCTCTCCCCGGCGGCCTGTGTGGCTCAGCGTTGATGTGCCGCTGTTTCAGGATTTCGGCAAGATGGCATTGGCGTGACACGCAATGCAGCTGTCACGTGGCGCTCACACGGAAAGGCCCGGAAGAGGGATCTTCCGAGCCTTTTTCGCCGCATCGAGATGCAAACCCGAGGTGCGGGACCGGCAGGACCGGCCCCTGCCGTATCAGCCCTGGCGGGCCTTCATACGCGGGTTCTTCTTGTTGATGACATAGACGCGCCCACGGCGGCGCACGACGCGGCAATCCTTGTCGCGGGTCTTGGCCGATTTGAGGCTGTTGCGGATTTTCATGACAGGAGGCCTAAAGCTGCGCGGAAACGAGGCGCGGTTGATAGGTGCCAGGCACCGCGCTGTCAATGATGGATCGGCCGGGCCGCGCGGCGCCGCCCTTGACGCAGGCCGCGAACCGCCGATTGTGCGCGCGAAAATCAGGAGTCCGCCATGGCAGACACATCTCCCAGCACCCGCATCACCCTCACCGGCTTCATGCTGTGCTGCTTTGCCGTGGTGGGCCTGGTGGGCGCCTTTGCCACCTTTGCCGCCCCCTTGCCGCTGGAGCGCGCGCTGGCGCGGGAGGAGGCGCTCGATGCGGCGCAGGCAGCGCTGTCCGGCCCCAACCCGCAGGCGGCCATTCTGGCGCTGAAGGACCGGCTGGACGATTCGGCCGCAAGCCTGATCCCGCTGCCGGCCGACCCGCTGGCCGCGATCGCCGCTGAACGCGTGGCGATGCGCGCGCGGCAACGCGCCGAGGCGGATGCGGTGGCCTCACGCATGCGGCTGATGATCGGCGTGGTGACGGTGATGGCGGCGGCGTTCGGCACGGCGATCACGGGTTTCGCCAGGCGCGGGTGACATCAGGCCTGGGGCGCGATGTCCTCGGGTTTTGACTGGGTGCCGATGGTGGCGGCCAGCACCGGCGCCAGGGCGCGGTATTCGGCGGCCCGCGCAGCCCCCGGGCGCCAGGCGAAGCCGAGCGAGCGATAGGCGCCCTCCCCCGCCAGCGGGCGCAGCACGATGCCGGTGCCGGCGGTGAGGCCGGCGCGCACGGCGATCTGCGGCAGCAGGGTGATGCCAAGCCCGCCCGCCACCATCTGCACCAGCGTGTGCAGGCTGGTGGCGGCGAAATCCTGCTCCGGCCCGGCGCCACGCTGTTCGCCGCGCTCATAGCCGCAGGCGGACAGCGCCTGGGCGCGCAGGCAATGACCGTCTTCCAGCAGCAGCAGCGTCTCGCTGGCCAGGGCTGCGGCGGTGATCACCTCCTGCTCGGCCAGGCGGTGGCCGGGCGGCAGGGCGACCATGAAGGCGTCCCGCGCGACGATCAGGGTCTCGGAGCCCTGGCAGGCGCAGGGCAGCGCCAGCAGCACCAGATCGAGCCGTCCGGCGCCGAGGCCTTCGATCAGGCGCTGCGTGGTGTCCTCCCGCAGGAACAGGCGCAGGGCCGGGAAGGCCTCGCGCAGGGCCGGCATCAGCAGCGGCAGCAGAAACGGGCTGATGGTGGGGATCACCCCCATGCGCAGCTTGCCGCTCATCGGGGCGCGGGCGGCATCCGCGGTCTCGACCATGGCGGTGAGGGCTGCGAGGGCGGTGTGGGCGCGGTCCACCAGGTCTCGGCCGAGGGCTGTGAACACCACGCGCTTGCCGGCATCGCGGTCCAGGATGCGGGCATCCATCTGGCGTTCCAGCGCCAGCAGGCCGGCGGAGAGGGTGCTTTGGGTGACGGCGCAGGCCTCGGCGGCGCGGCCGAAATGCTGATGTTCGGCGAGCGCCGTAAGATAGCGCAGTTGTTGCGGGGTGGGCAGCGGGATCATTGAATGGATCAATCAATAAGGATGACTTTGATGAAAGTCACCTTGGGCAGGCGCCGATCCCGGGTCAAGTGGTGATCAGGCGAGGCCGCCAATCATTCGGTGCCCTCGCCGAAGGTGACGCGGTAGTTGAGCCGTTGAAAGAGGTCGATGACGAAGGGCTCGTTGTTGATGCTTCGGGCCAGGTTTTCCTTGACTGTGTATTGGATGGTCAAGGGATTGAGGCTGACCAGTCTGCGGTAGCGTGAATGATGCCCGAATATTTTGATGATATCCATGTCGCCATGAACGAAGGCATCGAGATGCTCGAACGAAAACGCGCGCGCAACCAGCGGCGGGGCGAATGTAAGCCCGTATTGCTCCAGCTGGTCGCGCATGTTGATGCAAAGCTGGACATCCTCCAGCTGCTCGTAATTTGTCCAGAACAGCTGGTTCTTTTTGTTCAGCGTGGGCGGCGGCAGATCGAATTTCATCTGGAATTTGCTGGGCGCTTCCAGCAGGGCCTTCGAGCGCAGGCTGAAGCCGCCATTCATCAGGATCTTGAGCTCGGAATGCGGAATGGCGTTGTCCACCGACCAGCGATAGTTGGAGTGGTATTGCTGGGTTCCGTCGACATCGCGCCGCGCCAGGTGGGTGGGTGCGCCGATATAGTCGTATTCCAGGAACGCCGGATCGAAGGAGGCCTCGTTGAGTATCCATCCATCGTCCTGGACGATCAGGGCGAAGTCGGTCTCGATAAAGTTGTGCAACGCATAGATCACGAAAAGCGTGTAGTCGAAATATCCAAGCTTGCCGATGGTGACATGCTCAAATTCACCCAGGCAGACCTTCGGGCGATGCGGTGAAATCATCAACGCCCGGGAGCCCGGCAATTTTTGCTGGGAATGTAAAAGCGCCATCTGCGCCGATACATGATCGCCATCACGGCCGTCGATATGAACAATCGTGATGTTCGAGTGCATGATGATCTTGTCGGACACTTCTGGTCTGTGCCGATCGGATAACCAGCAGCAAAATGAATTGTCAATCGGGGATCACCGCGATCGGCCGCGCGGCCGGCGTGCGTGATCGATTCAATCGATCATGCACAATGATACAATCCATTGGACAAAAAATTGTGCAGCGCGGCATAAGCTGCCCACGATCCGGTGCGGGGGCGGGTGCAATGCGCGCCGCCCGAACCATCCGGCTCAGGACTGCAATATTTCAGGAGATTGAGATGCTGACCGTTGGCGACAAATTCCCCGAATTCAAGCTCACCGCCGTCAAGGGTGGCGCTGAGGGCCTCGGCGGCCCCGGCCAGTCCTTCTTTGAGGTGAGCAACAGCTCCGACGAGGGCAAGTGGAAGATCGTGTTCTTCTGGCCCAAGGATTTCACCTTCATCTGCCCGACCGAGATTGCCGCCTTCGGCAAGCTGAACGGTGATTTCAACGACCGTGATGCGGTGGTCTATGGCGTTTCGACCGACAGCGAGTTCGTGCATCTGAACTGGCGTCTGCACAACAAGGATATCAACGACCTGCCGTTCGCCATGCTGGCCGATGTGAAGCGCGAGCTGTGCACCGCCCTTGGCATTCTGGACAAGAACGAGGGCGTGGCGCTGCGCGCGACCTTCATCGTCGACCCGTATGGCATGATCCAGTGGGCCTCGGTGAACGGGCTGAACGTGGGCCGCAACCCAGCCGAGGTCGTCCGCATCCTCGATGCGCTGCAGACCGACGAGCTGTGCCCGTGCGGCTGGACCAAGGGCGAGGAGACGCTGAAGCCGGCCGAGATCTTCCAGGCCGCCTGATCCGTTCCGCCCTGTTTTTGCGGCACTCGGGCGCCTTCTGGCGCCCGAGTTGTCTTTGGAGACCGATATGTCGATTGAATCACTCAAGAACGCCCTGCCCGAATACGCCAAGGACCAGAAGCTCAATTTGGGCTCGCTGGCGATGGACCCCACGCTGTCCGCCCAGCAGCTGGCCGGCACGTTCATCGTATCCGCCCTTGCCTCGCGCAACGCGGTGGTGATCCGCGCCATCATGGCCGAGTTCGCCCCGAAGCTGTCGGCGGAGGCGCTGAATGCCGCCAAGGCCGCCGCCTCGATCATGGGGATGAACAACATCTATTACCGCTTCACCCATCTGGTGGGCGGCGATTATCCCACACTGCCGGCCAAGCTGCGGATGAACGTGATGGCGCGCCCGGGCGTGGAGAAGGTGGATTTCGAGCTGTGGTCGCTGGCGGTGTCGGCGATCAATGGCTGCGGCATGTGCATGGAAAGCCATGAGAAGGTGATCCGCCATGGCGGGCTGTCCGCCGAGCAGATCCAGACCGCGGTGCGCATCGCAGCCGTGGTGCATGCGGTGGCGGTGACGCTGGAGGCCGAGGCGGCGCTGGCCTGAGACGGCGTGGAAAGGGCGGTTCAGACCCTTTTAACCGGCCTGCCGTATGGTGAGGACCTTCGCAACAAGGTCTTCCCATGCGGCAGGCGGCCGATCTCGATGAACTGACACGACCAAGGGCGAGGCTGCCGGAGAGTGCGGCCGAGCGCTATCTGGCCTTTGCCTTTGCCGCCGCCGATCTGCTGGTGGAGACCAGCCAGGACGGCGTGATCGTGTTTGCCGCAGGCGCATTCCATGTCCGTTTCGGGGAGGATGCGCAGGAATTCATCGGCCGGCCGATCACCTCGCTGTTTCACCCGAGCGGGCATGATGCGCTGGATGTGGCGATGGTGGTGGCAGGCCAGAGCGGGCGCATTCTGCCGCTGTGCCTCAGGCTTGCGGATGCGGCGGGAACACCGGTTTCGGTGGGGGCCCTGCTGATGCGTCTTGCGGGACGGCAGGCGAGTTTCAGCTTCGTGATCGGCCCGATGCCGCTGGCGCCACCGGGGGCAGAGGATGTGTCGGCCGGCCTGGCCGATCGGGCGGGCTTTGCCAGGATGGCGGAGGCGGCGCTGCGCCAGGGGGCTGGCAGCGGCGTGTCGCTGGTGGAGGTGAAGGGCTGGGCCCGGCTGCGGGAGGCGCTGTCCACCCCGGACCGCCATGCGCTGGAAGCCGCGTTGGAGGCGGCTTTGGGGGCTTCGACCTTGCCTGCGGCGGCGGTTGCCGAAGGCCGCTACGGCGTGCTGACACCGCAGGGCGGCGGGTCTCCAGCCGAGCTGGCCGCTCTGCTGCAACGCTTCGAGACGGCGTTGCGCGGCACCGCGGCGGGGGCGCACACGATTGTGGAGGGGGCGGCGCTGTCGCTTGATGCCGGCAGCCTGCCACAGGCCCAGGCCGCCCGCGCGCTGCGCTACGCGCTGGACCGGTTTGCCGCCGGCGGGCATGAGGCGGCCGGCGAGGTGGGGCTGCAGGGCGGGCTTGCCGGCATTCTGCACACCGCCGAGCAGCACACCGCGGCGATGCGCGCGGCGCTGCGCGAGCGGCGGTTCCGGCTGGCCTATCAGCCGGTGGTGCGGCTGTCCGACCGGAGCGTTCATCATTACGAGGCGTTGCTGCGCCCGGTGCCCACGCCCAACGTGCCGATGAGCAACACCCAGGAATTCGTCACCTTCGCCGAGGCGGTCGGCCTGTCCGAGGAGTTGGACTGGGCGGTGCTGGAGACCGCGATCGCGGCCTTGCAGGCCAATCGCTCGGTCAATATCGCGGTCAACATGTCCGGTCTTTCGATGCAGAACCCGGATTACCGGCGCTGCCTGCTGGACCGGCTGGCGGAGCTGCGGGCGACCGATTCCACCCATGCGGCGGCGCGGCTGCTGATCGAGCTGACCGAGACGGCCGAGATCGCCGATCTGCACGCCGCCGCCTCCTCGATGGAGCAGCTGCGCTCGGTGGGTGTTCCGGTCTGTCTGGACGATTTTGGCGCGGGGGCGGCGGTGTTTCGCTATCTGCGCGCCTTCGGCGTCGATTTCGTCAAGCTGGACGGTGAGTATGTGCGCGCCGCCTGCCGCACAAGGCGGGACCGGCAGCTGGTGGCGTCGATGATCGAGATCGCAACGCTGTCCGGTGCCGCCGTGGTGGCCGAGATGATCGAGACCGAGGCGGAATGCGCGGTGATGACGGAGCTTGGCGTCACCTATGGCCAGGGCTGGCTGTTCGGCCGGCCGGGGAATCTGCCGGGGTGATCGTTTGGGGGTGGAGGTGTTGCGGGGCGGGTCGTGGAGCCGCCCCGTTTGGGTGGTTATCTTTGGCGCCAGGGCAGGCCATCGGCTTTCCAGCCCGCGGTGGTGCCGCGATGGCCTTGCGGGTCGGGCGGGCCTTCGAAACCATCGGCGATGTTGAACACATGGGGAAAGCCCGCGGCCTGAGCTGCCTGGGCGGCGGCGAGGCTGCGCACGCCGCTGCGGCAGAGGAAATAGATCTTCTGCTCAGGCTTGAGGCCAGCCTGTTTCATGTTCTCGGTGAAGCCGGGATTGACCTGCATGGAGGGGAAGATCTGCCACGGGATCAAGGCCGGCGCCTTGCCGGCCGCGGACAGGTCGGCCAGGCCCACATAGGTCCATTCGGCGTCGGTGCGTACATCGACCATCTCGGCATTGGGATCGGTGAGCAGCGCCTGCCACACGGCACTGGGGGCCACGTTCTCGATCATCTTTCTCTCTCCACTGGCGTTGGCGGACAGCATTGCCAGTTCAGGCGCAGGCCGCAAGCAGGCGGGCCAGTTCGGCTGCGAAGCGCTTTGCGGCAAGCTCCGGCGGCCAGGGTTGCCAGGCGGGCTCGCCGTAATGGCGGGCCAGCATGTCCTCCAGGTCGACCGACGCCTTGATCCCCAGCGTGTCGCGCACCTCGGTTGTGGTCCAGCCGGCGACATGCACCGCCTCGGCGGCGGCGGCTGCGATGTCGCAGCGTTTGTGGGCGGCGCGCTCCGCCTGGGTCCAGGGCGGCAGGCGGTAGCGCAGGGCGACCATGGCGGCGAGCCGTGTCTGCAGATCGGCGAAGGCCTGGCCGAGGAAGGGTTTCAGGGGGGAGATGCAGTCGAAATTGATCAGCCCCTCCTCCGCGTCGTGCAGCAATTCGCGCAGCTGCTGGGCGGCAGTGAGCGGCTGGGCGCGGCGGGCGCGTTCCAGCACGGCCAGCGAGTGCTGCGCCACCGACAGCGGCAGGCCGGGCCAGATCGAATGCCCGCCCCAGCGGAAGGTGCGCGCGAGGCCCAGCGCCAGATCGTCATCCGTCCAGTCGAACGGGGTGGGGGCCAGCAGATCGAGTCTGCGCCCGCTGGGCAGGCGGACCCAGGCGCGGGCCGTGTGGTCCGGCCCGCTCATCGCAGCCGGCGCGTGACCAGGAAGGCGGCAAACGGGGCCAGGGCGAACAGGCCGAACAGCCAGAACGCCGCCTGGGCGGGGGCGGTGGCAAGGCCTGCGATGTTGGTGACCATGCCGGCCGAGGCAGAGCCGAAGGCGTTGCCCACCATGATGATGGTGGTGATCGAGGCGCTGGCCAGATCGCGCTCATCCTCCGGTGCCGCGATGAACACGTTGGTGCCCAGATGCGGCCAGCATATGCCCATGCCGCTGCCCATCGCCCCCAGCGCCAGGGCCATCAGCGGAATGGCCAGCGCATTGGGCAGCGAGGCCATCGGCATCACCGCGCAGAGCACCAGAAGCCCGCCGCCCAGCAGCATCGGCCCGAGCCGCAGCAGCAGGGCCGCACCGCCGCGACCGGCGGCGACGGCCGAGATCAGCGCCCAGCCACCGGCCATCATCGCCGAGACATAGCCCGCGTGCAGCGGTGTCATGCCGTGCAGGCGCTGCAGGAAATAGGGCACGAAGATCTCGGCATTCACCCCCACCAGCATCAGCAGCATGGCGCCATAGATGCCGGACAGCCGGGTGCGCGGATCGCAGGCGCCGCGCGGCAGCACGCGCACCGCGGTGCGGCCCTCGCGGCGCATGAACAGGGCGAGCAGTGTGAAGGCGGCGGCAAGACCGAGCAGTGCCACCGGCACGTCCTGCGCCATGCTGCCGGCCGAGACGCACAGCGCGCTGACGGCAAGGATGCCCAGGCTGAGCAGGGCCACCGGAAGCCTGGGGCCGGAGGGGGCGAGGCTGCGCGGCAGGGTGAGTTCGACCAGCAGCAGCATCATCGGGGCGAGGCCCGCCAGGCACCAGAACGCGAGGCGCCAGGCGCCGTATTCGGCAAAGATGCCGCCGATGGCGGGCCCGCCCAGCGTGGCGATCCCCCAGGCCAGCGAGATCACCGAAAACGCGCGCGACCACAGAGGCTGCGGGAAGAGCAGCCGGATATTGGAGAAGGACAGAGCGGAGAGCGTGCCCGCCCCCAATCCCTGCACGAACCGGCCGAGCAGCAGCACCGCCATCACCGGCGCCGTGGCGCACAGGCAGGCGCCGAGCGCGAAGGTGAGCAGCGCCAGGCGGTAGAGGTTGCGCACGCCCACGCGGCGCAGCATCGAGGCGCAGTTCGCCCCGCCCAGCAGCGAGGCCACCACGTAGAGCGTGGTGCTCCAGGCGAAATAGCGCAGCCCGCCAATGTCGCGCACCACGCTGGGCAGGATGGTGACGGCGATGAACACGTTCACCGCATGGATGATCATGCCGCCGCCCACCACGGCGCAGCGCGCCGCGTTGCCGCCGCGCACCAAGGCGCTCCAGCTGCTGTCGGTTCCGATGGTTTCGCTGTCCGCCATGCACCTTGCCCTTTTCTTGCCCCACACATGCAGGCAGGGTCCTGTAACGGCAAGGGTTCGGCCCTGCGGAGGATGAGGTGCTGCGATGAAGATTTCGATTCTGGGCGGTGGCGGGTTTCTGGGCCGCAAGGTGGCAGAGCGTCTGGCGCAGAGCGGCAGGCTTGGCGATCACGTCGTGACCGGGCTGACGCTGTTCGACCTCACCCCGCCGGAGACGCTGGCAGCGCCCTTCCCTGTTACCTGCCTCAGCGGCGATGTGGCGGAGCTGCCGGAGGCAGCGATCCCCGAAGGCACCGATGTGGTGTTCCACCTGGCAGCCGTGGTGAGTGCGGCGGCCGAGGCGGATTACGAGCTGGGTCGGCGCGTCAATCTGCGCGGCACGGATGCGGTGGTGGATGCCTGCCGCAGGCTGGCACGGCCGCCGCGTGTCGTGTTCACCTCCTCGGTTGCAAGCTTCGCCGGCGGCCAGGAGGCCGATCTGGCCGATGATGCGCGCCAGCTGCCCACCAACTCCTACGGCGCGCAGAAGGCGGCCGCCGAGCTGATTCTGAGCGATGCCGGCCGGCGTGGGTTTCTGGATGCGGTGAACATCCGCCTGCCCACGATCTGCATCCGGCCGGGGGCGCCGAACAAGGCGGCGTCCAGTTTCGTGTCCGCCATCGTGCGCGAGCCGCTGCTGGGGCTGGCCACCACGCTGCCGGTGGGTGAGGATTTCCGTGTGTGGATCGCAAGCCCTGCCTTCGCCACCGACTGGCTGCTGCATGCGGCGGTGCTGGACTCGGCCCTGCTCGGGGCGGATCGGGGCATCAACCCGCCCGGTCTGTGCGCGAGCGTGGGTGAGATGCTCGATGCGATGGAACGGGCGCGGCCGGGCAGCCGGGCGCTGGTGCGGGCCGAGCCCGATCGGGTGATCGCGGGCATTGTGGGCGGCTGGCCCGCGAAATTTCAGGCCAGCCGGGCGCCAGGCCTGGGCTTTAGCCCGCATGGCGATCTGGATGCGCTGATCGCGGAATTTCTGGCGCACGACCTGGCCCTCACGCGGCGCATGCGGGGCCTGTAGAAAACGCGCAGCAAAAGCTGCGAAATCACCAAAATTGACATGATGTTTACATGATTGGTGGCCAGACTTGCCTTGTGCGAAGTCTGGCCCCGGTGCAACTTTGCGCGATCGAAAGGCTGCATCGTTTCATATGGCGCGCTTGCTCAATTCGGGGTTTTTCCGCCCCGCTGCCCGACCCGGCTTCGGCCCCCGTCAAAGTTTCGGGGAATGGGCGGCGCATGTGCCGGCGACGCTGCGGGCCCTGATCCGTGCCGATGAATTGTGGCTGGTGGTGCTTGGCGCGCTGTCCGGGTTGAGTGCGGGTCTGTGCGTGATCGGCATGGGCCGGATCACCCAGGTGATGCACGTGGTGCTCTATGGGCTTGGCATCCATGAACGCCTGTCCAGCCAGGTGTCGACGAGCCCGGTGCGCAGTTTTCTGGCGCTGGCCGGCGGTGGGCTGGTGGTGGGTGTGATCGGCTGGTTCGTCGCCCGCAAATGGCCGCGCCGCGCGGTGGACCCGATCGAGGCGAATGCGCTGCATGGTGGGCGGATGTCGTTGAACGACAGTCTGATCGTGGTGCTGCAGACGGTGTTGTCCAACGGGTTCGGTGCCTCGGTGGGGTTGGAGGCGGGTTACACCCAGATCGGCAGCGCGCTTGCCTCGCGCCTGGGCAAGACGCTGCGGGTTCGGCGCAACGATCTGCGCGTGCTGGTGGCCTGTGGTGCGGCCGGTGCGATCGGGGCCGCGTTCAACGCGCCGCTGACCGGCACGTTCTATGCCTTCGAGCTGGTGATGGGCACCTATTCGCTGACCACGCTGGCGCCGGTGGTGGTGGCGGCGCTGTCGGGCGTGATCATGACGCGGCTGTTCTCGCCGGATCTGATGGGGTTTGACATCCGTGTGCCGGTGACCCTCGATCCGGCCGGTTATCCGCCGATCCTGGTGCTGGCTGCGATCTGCGCCGTGGGCGGGATCGCGCTGATGCAGGGTGTGACGATGACGGAGGATCTGTTCCGCCGCTCGCGCATCCCCGGCTGGCTGCGCCCGGCGATCGGCGGGCTGATGGTGGCGGGATTGGCGATGATCTCGCCGCAGGTGCTGTCATCTGGCCATTCGGCGCTCGATGTCGATCTGGACGCGCCGTATGGCGCCCGGGCGTTGATCCTGCTGATCGTGGTCAAGGCACTGGCCTCGGCGATCTCGCTGGGATCGGGCTTTCGCGGCGGGTTGTTCTTCGCCTCGCTGTTCCTGGGCGCGCTGGTGGGCAAGCTCTATGCGGCGGCGCTGGTGGCGCTGTCCCTCGGCACGGCGCTGCCGCCGGTGGTGTGTGCGGTGGTGGGGATGAGCGCGCTTGCGGTGGCCGTGGTGGGCGGGCCGCTGACGATGGCGTTTCTGGCGCTGGAGACCACGGGTTCGCTGCCGTTGACGGTGGCGGTGGTGGCGGCGGCCATATTGTCCTCCATCACGGTGCGGCGCACCTTCGGCTATTCCTTTGCAACCTGGCGCTTTCATCTGCGCGGCGAGCAGATCCGCTCGGCGGTGGATATCGGCTGGATGCGCAATCTCACCGTGCTGCGGATGATGCGCCGCGAGGTGAAAGCCGTTCCGGCCGACATGACGATCGGCGCGTTCCGCCAGGACATACCGCTGGGCGCCACCAGCCAGGTTGTGGTGGTGGATGCGGCGGAGCGCTATCTGGGGCTGCTGCTGGTGGCCGAGGTGCATGCGGCGAGCGAGCCGGATGAGGCGCCGCTCTCAAGCCTGGCCCTGCATGACAGCGGCATCGCCCTGCTGCCGGAGATGACGATCAAGGAAGCGGTGGAGAAATTCTCGGCTGCCGAAAGTGATGCGCTGGCGGTGATCGATTCGGCCGAGGGCCGCCATGTGATCGGCCTGCTGACCGAGCAATATGCGCTGCGCCGCTACACGGATGAGCTGGAACGCCGCAGGCGGGAGCTTTCGGGCGAATAGGCCTGCAGGCTTTCACCCGCCATACTTTGCGACATCGCCATGTGCTTGGGACGGTCAATTGGCCGGATGGGTGTTTGTACGCCCTGGCGCAGCCGCCGATTTGATTGCACCCCTGCGGTTGTCCGCGGATGCTTGGTCGGATGAGCTTCAAATATTGCGTCAAATCAATGCGCGAACGCCGGCCTGCATGTCTGCTGTGCCTGCAAACAGGCCTTCACTCGCAACAACAAAGGCGAAACAGCCAATGTCCAGGACCTCGCATCTTCAACATCCGGCATGGCGGCATGGCGCCTCCACTCTGGCCTTGCTGGCCGCAATCGGTGGGGTGGCATTGGCGCCACGTCCGGCAGATGCGCTGCCCAGCTTCGCAGCACAGACCGGACAGCCCTGCACCGCCTGCCATGTCGGCGGGTTCGGCCCGCAGCTGACGCAGTTCGGCCGCGAGTTCAAGATCGCGGGTTACACCCAGCAGGGTGGTGATGGTCTTGCCAGCCGGATTCCGCTCTCCGCCATGGTGCTTGGGTCATACACCGCAACGAAGCAGGACCTGCCCGCCGGGTCGCAGCCGCAGCATTACAATGTGAACAACAATGCCGCGCTGGATCAGATCAGCCTGTTTCTCGCCGGTCGCATCAGCGACAATGCGGGTGGCTTCGTGCAGGGCACCTACTCGGACATCAACAACAGCTTCCATCTCGATCAGGTGGATCTGCGCCCCTACACGGGGCTGTATGACGTGGACGGCAATGATCTGCGCGTGGGTGTGACGATCACCAACGTGCCGACGGTGCAGGACCCGTTCAACTCCACCTTCGCCTGGGGTTTTCCGTATGTGACGTCGTCGCTGGCGCCCACGCCCGCGGCCCAGCCGATCCTGGTGAGCGGCTTTGTCGGCAATGCGATCGGGCTGTCCGCCTATGCCTGGTATGATCACCGCATCTATATCGAGGGCGGCGGCTATCAGTCGATGAGCCCGTATCTGCAGGACCGCCTCGGCACCACCTATGGCGTGGGACGCACCCAAGGCGTGGCACCCTATCTGCGCGCCGCCTATGTGTGGGACATGGGCGACATGTCCGCCCATGTGGGGGCGCTGTATATGCAGGCCGGCGCATTCCCGGTGACCACGCCGCGCGGCAGCGACGCCTCGATGGGGGCGAATTCCTATCAGGATGTGGCGGTCGATGCCGGGTATCAGTTCCTGGGCGATGGCACCAACACGGTGGCGGTCGAGGGGATCTATGTGAACGAGCAGCAGACGCTCACCTCCAGTGCCGCGTCCTACAACGCGGCCAACGGCACCAGCCAGGGGGCGAATTACGGGCTGAACACGCTGCGGGCCTCGGCATCGTACTGGTATCTGAACACCTATGGCGCCTCGGTCGCGTGGCAGAAGAGCTGGGGGACGACGAACCCGATCCTGTATTCGGCAGCCCCGATCAGCGGCAGTGCCAACAGCCGGCCGGACAGCAACGCGTTTCTGTTGGAGGCGGACTGGGTGCCGTTCGGCAAGGATGACAGCTGGGCCAATCCGTTCGTGAACCTCAAGCTGGGTGTGCAGTACACGATCTACACCCAGTTCAACGGCGGCAGCCGCAACTATGACGGCTATGGCCGCTCGGCATCCGGCAACAACACGCTCTATGCCTTCGCGTGGATGGCGTTCTGATCGGACGCGCCAGACCGGCCTTCGGGATCTCCCTGAAGGCCGGTTCTGCGTCTCACACCCGTAGGCGCAGCAGGCTCACCACCATGGCTGCGGCGGAGCCTGCGATGCCCAGCTCGATGGCAAGCGAGGCGCCGCTGGCGACATTGGTGGCGCCGTTCAGCGAGAACACCACACCAACCAGTGCCGCCCCCAGCGTCTGGCCAAGCAGGCGGGCGGTGGACAGCACGCCGCCGGCAGCGCCTGAGCGTTCGCGCGGGGCGGAGGAGATCAGCAGGCGGTTGTTGGGCGCCTGGAACAGCGCGAACCCGGCACCGCACAGCGCCACGCGCCAGGCCATGTCGATGAAGGCGGGCTGGTCCGGCGCCAGCCACACCACCAGCAGGCCGATGGTCAGCACGCCGAGCCCGATGCCGCCCAGAATGCCGGCCTTCACCCGATCGGCCAGGCGCCCGGCGAGCAACGCCATGCCGGCCGAGGTGATCGACCAGGGCGTGATCAGCAGGCCGATCTGCACCGTGGTCATCCCGTTGGCGGCGAACAGAAAGGGCAGCGAGACCAGCGCCATGGTGGAGGAGACGAAGGCACAGACCGAGGTGAGGGCCGAGAGGGCGAAGACCGGGTTGGCGAACAGCTCCACCGGCAGGATCGGCGCGCGCTGGCCGCGCTGCAGGCGGGACAGCAGCAGGCCCGCCGCCAGCGCCCCACTGAATTCCAGCACGACCAGCGGCCAGGATTCGCCATGGCCAAGCCCGTCCACGCCGGCCAGGCCCAGGCCGAACATGCAGGCATTGGCGATGGCGCTGCGCCAGTCGAAGCGATGGCCGGCGAGCGGCGTGGTGGGCAGGCTTCGGATCAGCACCATCGCAATCACGCCCAGCGGCACGTTGATGGCGAACAGGGCCGGCCAATGCGCCACCGACAGCACGCCCGAGGCGATCGAGGGGCCGGCGGCAGCGGAGGCGGAGACGAACAGCCCGTTGAGGCCGATGCCGCGGCCGAGCTGGGCGCGCGGGAAGATGAAGCGCACCAGCGCCACGTTCACACTCATCAGCCCGGACGCGCCGAAGCCCTGGATCACCCGCGCGATGGTCAGCCCCTCCAGGCTGTGCGACAGCGCGCAGCCGGCGGAGCCCAGGGTGAACACCGCGACACCCCAGGCATAGACCCGTCGGTAGCCGTAGAGATCGCCGAGGGCGGCGAAGGGCAGCAGTGAAATGGTGATGGCAAGCTGGTAGGAGTTCACCACCCAGATGCTCTGCGCCGGGCTCACCGCCAGATCCTGGGCGATGGAGGGAAGTGCGATGTTGGCAATCGAGCCGTCCAGCACCGCCATGGTGATGACGATGGCCTGTGCCGCCATGGCCCAGGCCCGCTGGGGGAATGGCAGCCCGTCCTGCATCTCGCTCATGGCACTCTCCTGCATGGTCAGAGAGGTGCGGGCAAAACGGGGCAAGCGCAACCCGGCGTGCCGAAGACGGGTCATGCGAAGAGCGGGCGGTTGTTTAGCGGTGCGGCGAGACCATTATGAAAAAGTTGGAAACTGGGTATGCATGGCGTTGTGACCGCCCAGCCTGAACGAGAGATTGTGTTCTGATGCCTGATCCCGACTGGGAAATCCCGCTGAACCTGCAGCCCGAGCCTGGCGAGTACCAATACGACCTGGAAACCGCGCTGCGCGCGGTGGTCAGCCTGCGCGCAACCGTGCCGCAGGATGCGTTCACCGCCGAGACGCTGGGCACCGAGCGCACCGGCAGCGGCGTGGTGATCCGCGTGCCGGATGCGCCGGAGGGTCTTGTGCTGACCATCGGCTATCTGATCACCGAGGCGGAGAGCGTGTGGCTGGTGGCGTCGGACGGGCGGGCGGTGCAGGGCTATCCGCTGTCCTATGATCAGGCGACCGGGTTCGGCCTGGTGATGCCGCTCGGCCGGCTCAACCTGCCGGCACTTGAGCTGGGCGACTCGGACAAGGCGGTGCTGGGCGATCAGCTGGTGATGGCGGCCGGTGGCGGGCTGTCGCGGGCGATGGAGACCAAGCTGGTGGGGCGGCAGGAATTCGCCGGCTACTGGGAATATCTGCTGGACGAGGCACTGTTCGTGGCCCCCGCGCATCCGTTCTGGAGTGGCGCTGCGCTGATCGGGCCGGATGGGCGGCTGATCGGCACCGGCTCGCTGATCCTGCAGCAGGGCGATGGCGCCGGGCAGCGGGCGGACATGAACATGGTGGTGCCGATCAACCTGCTGCGGCCGATCGTGCACAACATGCTGACCACCGGCGGCTCTGGCCTGCCGCCGCGGCCCTGGCTTGGCCTGTTCGTGATGGAGGGCGATGGCGGGCTGGTGGTGGGCAGGCTTGCCGATGGCGGGCCCGCGGAGCGCGCCGGAATCCGGGCCGGGGATCAGATCCTGGGCATCGGCAGCGAGGAGGTCTCCGAGGTGGCGGCGCTGTGGCGGCATCTGTGGTCGCTTGGCGGGCCGGGGGTGGAGGTGCGGCTGCGCATGAGCCGCAACGGCACCTCGCTGGTGGTGCGGGTGGTGACCGGCGATCGCAACAGGTTCCTGCGCACGCCGATGATGCATTGAGGGCCGGGACACTGGCCGGGGACACAGGGCACGACCGTCACATAACGGCAACTGGACCGGCGCGCGCGAAACGGTAACAGACAGGGCTCGACATTCAACACGAGGCCCTGATGCGCACGCATGGCATGTCCCGCCGTCATCTTCTGCAAGCAACCGTCGGTGCGGCTTCCGTGCTGGCCGCCCCGCATATCGCCCGCGCCGCCGCGGCACCGCTGGTGATCTACGATTCGCTGGATTTCGTGGGCAAGGCCGCCAAGGCGTTCTCCGCCAAGACCGGCATCGCCACCAACGTGGTCGAGCAGGGCGGCACGGGCGGCGTGCTCGGCAAGATCGCGGCCGAGGGTGACAAGCCGCAATATGACATGGTGTGGCTGGAAGGCTCCGCGGTGATGGAGCGCATGGCGCAGGCCGGCATCTTCGGCGCGCATGCCGATCTGGCCGCCCGCGCCGCCTACACCAAGGTTGGCCGTTCGCTGGTGCCGGCAAGCGCGATGTTCCTGCCGGTGACGGCCAGCACCACCGGGATCACGGTGAACAGCAAGAAGCTCACGCCCGCGCAGTATCCGAAGAGCTGGTCGGATCTGGCCAACCCGGACTATGCCGGCGCGATCGCGGCGAAGGACCCCAACCTGTCGGGCCCGGCGTTCCAGTGGCTGGCCGGGTTCTTCCAGGCGATGGGCGAGGAGAAGGGCAAGGCCCTGCTGCTGCAGGTGCTGACCAACAAGGCGCTGTCTGGCCTGCCCTCCGGCGGAACGGTGAACAAGGCGCTGCTGACCGGCAACGCGAAGCTCGCCATCACCCAGGATTCGGCGACCTTCGGCAAGATCGCCGCCGGTGAGCCGCTGGTCTCGCTCTATCCGACCGAGGGTGTGGTGGCGACCCCGTCCTCGATCGGCATTTCGGCGCGCACCACCCAGGCCGATTCCTGCCACCAGTTCGTTTCCTTCGTGCTGAGCCCCGAGGGTCAGGCGGCGATGCTGGACGGCGATGACAGCGACTTCTTCTTCGCGCCGATCATCGAGGGCGTGAAGGCCAAGCCGGGCCGGACCACGGACATCAACTTCCTCGTGCTCGACAACGCGGCCGCGGCCAAGAACGAGACGGCGTGGAAGAGCTGGTATCGAGAGAATTTTGTCCCCTGATACCGCCTCCCGGCCGATGACGATCGGCGGCGCCGCCACCTCGCTGGGGGTGGTGTCGCTGTTCGTTGTTCTGGTGTTTCTGCCGCTTGCGCTGGTGATGGGTCAGGCGGTGGTGCCGGACCTGATGGACGGGCATTGGCCGCATCTGAGCCTGGCGGGGCTGGAGCACAGCCTGGGCAATGCGCGCAGCATCACGGCGATCTCGCACACGGTGGTGCTGAGTGCCATCGGCGCGGTGTCGGCCACCGTGCTGGGCGCGCTGTATGCGCTGATGCTGGCGCGCAGCAATGTGCCCTTTCGCGCGGTGCTGCGGGCGACGCCGTGGCTGATCTTTCTGACGCCGGGCTATCTGAAGGCGCTCGCCTGGGTGCTGCTGATGTCACCGGGTGGCTATCTGGCGCAGTTCGGCCTGCTGCCCGAGGGGTGGGACACGGCGTTCTTCAGCCTCAACGGGTTGATCTTCGTGCACACGCTGAACCTGTTCCCGATGGCGTGTTTCGTGATCGGCGCTGCGATGTCTGGCCTGGGCAGCGAGTTCGAGGATGCGGCGCGCACGGTGGGCGGCTCGGCGCGGCAGGCCTGGGTGAAGATCAACCTGCCCTTGCTGGCGCCTGCGGTGGTGCTGGCGTTTCTGTCGATCTTTGCCGAGATCGCGTCCGATTTCGGGCTGGCGGCGACCATTGCGCGGACCAGCAATTTCGGCCTGCTGACCTATTCGATCGCAACCGCGATCGAGAATTTCCCGGTGGATTTCCAGCTCGCCGGCAGCCAGGCGCTGGTTCTGCTGGCAATGCTGTGCTCGGTGCTGCTGCTGGACAAGGCGCTGCGCCGGCAGCGCCGGGTGCGGCTGATCACCGGGCGCTCGCGCCGGCCGCGGATCTATGATCTGGGGCTGTGGCGCTGGCCGGTGGCGGGGTTCGGGCTGCTGGTGAGCCTGCTTTCGGTGTGGCTGCCGATGGCTGCGATCATCGCCCGCTCCGGCGCGCGCACGCTGGGCCAGGGGCTTGCCGCCAGCAACATGACCTGGCGCTATCTGGATCAGGCGTTGACGCTGGGCCAGCCGGCCAATCAGGCGCTGCTGCGCAGCCTGTGGTTTGCAGGGCTGACCGCCATCACCTGCGGTGTGCTGGCGCTGCTGCTGGCGTGGCGGCTGGATCAGGGCGGCAAGGCGCTGCGCCAGATTGTGCTGGCGATGGCCGTCGGCGCCATGGCGATCCCGGGCGTGGTGATGGGGCTTGGCTATATTCTGCTGTGGGACCGTGTGCCGGGCTTTGCCGACACCGGCATCTACGGCACCTGGAAGCTGCTGGTGCTGGGCTATGTCTCGCACGGCCTGCCCTATGCGCTGGTGGTGGTGCTGCCGGCGGTGGGGCAGATCTCGCCCAATCTGATCGACGCCGCACGGCTGCACGGGGCGGGTGCCACGACGCGGATGTTTCGCATCATCGTGCCGCTGATCGCGCTCAGCCTGGTGACGGCGGTGCTGCTGGTGTTCGCGCGCTCGGTGTTCGAGCTGCCGATCAGCCAGTTGCTGCAGCCGACGGCGGGGGCGCCAGCGCCTTCGGTGATCGTGCGGCTGTTTGGCAATGACAATGACGGGCTGGGATCTGCGCTGTCCCTGCTTGCGATTCTGGCGACCGGCGGGCTGGCCGGGCTGTTGTGGCTGGCGGCGCGTGCCGCGGGCCGTGCTGTGTGGGGGAATGGCTTTGACAGCTTGGGTGGAATGCCGCGGTCTGGCTAAGGCGTTGGGCACCAACCAGGTGCTCCGCGATCTCGATCTGAGCGTGGAAAAGGGCGAGATTCTGTCGATCCTGGGCCCGTCCGGCTCGGGCAAGACGACGCTGATCCGGCTGATCGCGGGGCTTGCCGATCCGGATGCGGGCGAGATCAGCGTGGCGGGCCGGCTGGTGTTCGGGCCGCGGACCAATGCGCGCATCGAAAGCCGCGGTGTTGGCTATGTGTTTCAGGATTATGCGGTGTGGCCGCATATGAGCGTGGCCGAGAATGTGGGGTTTGGACTGGGCCTGGCCGGCATGGGGCGAGCCGAGCGGGATCAGCGGATCCGCGAGGCGCTGACCTCGGTGGGGATTGCGGCACTGGCCGATCGCTACCCGGATCAGCTTTCCGGCGGGCAGCAGCAGCGCCTGGCGCTGGCGCGTTCGATGGCGATGCGCCCAGAGGTGATTTTGCTCGACGAGCCGCTGTCCAACGTGGATGCGGCGCTGCGGGAGCATCTGCGGCTGGAGATTCTGCAACTGGTGCGCGCGCATGGCACGACGGCGATCTACATCACCCATGACCAGTCCGAGGCGATGGCGCTGTGCGACAGGCTCGCGGTGATGCAGGGCGGGCGGCTGTTGCAGGCGGGCCCGCCGGAGGAGCTGTATCGTCGGCCGAATTCCTGGTTCATCGCCAACTTCCTGGGTGGCGCCAATGCCATCGAGGGTGAGGTGGCCGATGGCGTGTTCACCGCGCCGGGCGTGCGGCTGCACACCACCTGCCCTGCCCCGGCTTCGCGCGTGGCGCTGGTGTTCCGGCCGGAGGATGCGCTGCCGGAGAGCGCCCAGCCGCAGAACCGGCTGGAGGGTGTTGTGGTGGCCAGCATGTTCATCGGCCGCTGCTGGCGCATCACGCTCAATACTGGGTCGCTGCAATTCGTGCTCGACTGGACGCACCGGGTCGAGGATGGTGCAGCCCTTGCTTTCAGCGTGGCACCGGATCGCTGCGCCCTGGTATTGCCGGAGAAGAGCTGATGTTCGAGATCGATTGGGGCCATGCCGGGCCCACCATTCTGGCGGCGTTTCTGGCCTCGATGGTGGAGTTCGTTGAAGCATTGACCGTGGTGCTGGCGGTGGGTGCGACGCGCGGCTGGAAGGGCGCGCTGGGCGGGGCGGGGCTGGCCCTGCTGATCCTGCTGCTGCTGGTGGCGGTGCTCGGCCCGGTGCTGACGACGATCCCGCTTGCGACCATTCAGCTTGGGGTGGGCACGCTGCTGCTGATGTTCGGCATGCGCTGGCTGCGCAAGGCCATTCTGCGCGCCGCCGGGATCATCCCGCTGCATGACGAGGAGGCGCTGTTCGCCAAGGAGGTCGCCACGCTGTCGCGCTTCGCGCGGGTGACGCAGGGCTGGGACAAGGTTGCGGTGATGACGTCCTTCAAGATCACCATGGTGGAGGGCATCGAGGTGGTGTTCATCGTGATCGCCATGGGCGCTGCCGGGGGCGGGCTGCTGCTGCCGGCGAGCCTTGGGGCGCTGGCGGCCTTGGTTGTGGTGGTGGGGCTGGGTGTGGCGCTGGCCAAGCCGGTTTCCACCATTCCGGAGAACACGCTGAAATTCACCGTGGGCGTGCTGCTGAGCGCGTTCGGCACGTTCTGGATCGGCGAAGGGGCCGGGCTGGATTGGCCGGGTGAGGATTGGTCGCTGCTGCTGCTGTTCGCGGGCTTTCTGGCCTCGGCGTTCGGCGCTGTGTCGTTGTGCAAGCCGAAGACCGTGGGGAGGGCTGCGTGATGGGCTGGTTGAAGGCGATCGGAGCCGAGCTGCTTGGGCTGTTCGTGGATGATGTGGGGTTCGCAGTGTCGATCCTGGTGTGGGTTGCGGTCTGCGCCGTGATCCTGCCGCTGCTGGGTCTGCCGGGGGCAGCACCTGCGCTGGTGCTGTTCCTGGGGCTGCTGGGCATTCTGGTGGAGAGTGCTGTGCGCCGCGCGCGCAAGGGGTAGACATTCGGCCAAAGACCGTCAGTGCGAGCGGAGTGACGCAATCCATTGGACCGAGTGTCGCGTTGTGGCTCGATGGATTGCTTCGCTTCGCTCGCAATGACGAATTTGTCTTTATGCCTTCATCACCCGCGGGGCTGACGCGTCCCATTGCGCCACCACGGGGGCGCCGGGTTTGAAATCCTCGGCGTGTTCGCTGGCCAGATCGGCCCAGAGATGCAGGTCGGTGGCGCCATGGACGGCGATGCGCACGCGGGTGAGTGAGCCTAAGAAGATGGTCTCGCGCACCTCGCCGGCCAGGGCGCCGGTCGGGATGTGGCCGTTGCGCGGGGTGAGCTGCACCTTCTCGGGGCGGATGAACATCTCCACCGGCTCGCCCCTCGGATGAGCGGCGGCGGCGTGCGCCGGAAGGGTGAAATCCGCCACGCGGACGTGATCGCCCTGCGCCTGGCCGGCGAACACCGCACCGGAGCCGATGAAGCGGGCGACGAAGCCATCCGCCGGTTCGCGGTAGATGGCAGCGGGCGTTGCCACCTGCAGCAGGCGGCCGCCATTCATCACCGCCACACGATCGGAGATCGACAACGCCTCCTCCTGATCGTGCGTCACCAGCATGGTGGTGACACCGGTTTCGCGCTGGATGCGGCGGATCTCCTCGCGCAGCTGGACGCGGACCTTGGCGTCAAGTGCTGAGAGCGGCTCGTCCAGCAGCAGCACCTGGGGCTGGACGGCAAGCGCGCGGGCGAGGGCCACGCGCTGCTGCTGGCCGCCGGAGAGCTGGTGCGGGAATTTCGCCTCGTGGCTCGACAGGCCAACCATGTCCAGCAACTGCCGGGCGCGGGCCAGTTGCACGTCGCGCTTCTGGCCGGCGACGCGCGGGCCGAAGCAGACATTGTCCAGCGCTGTCATGTTGGGGAACAGCGAGTAGGACTGGAACACCATGCCCATGCGGCGCCGGGCGGTGGGCAGTTTTGTCACGTCATCGCCCGCCACGAGCACCTGGCCGGCATCGGGCTGGATGAAGCCGGCCACGATGCGCAGCAAGGTGGTCTTGCCGCAGCCGCTGGGGCCGAGCAGGCAGATCAGCTCGCCATCGCCCATGGCGAGATCGATGGCGGACAGCACCTCGCGCCCGGAATAGGATTTGCGCACGCCCTTGATGTCGACGGTGGCCATGGTCTTCAGCGTCCCCCCACGGCGGGTCTGCGCCCGCCGCCCAGCACCAGCACGCCCAGCATCGCCGCCCATGTCAGCAGGAAGCTGGCCACCGAAAGCGCTGCCGCCTCGGTCGGGTCGTGCTGGCCGATCTCGTTGATGTAAACCGCGTAGGTGTGAAACAGCAGCACATTGGCGAAGGTGAATTCGCCGAACACCACGGCCAGTGTGAGCAGCGCGCTGCCGAGCATGGCGGAGCGCAGGCTGGGCAGCACCACCAGGCGGATGATCTGGCCGAGGCTTGCGCCGAGCGACTGGCCGGCTTCGGTCAGCGTGTCGAGGTCGATGGATTTCAGACCAACATCGATGGCGCGATAGGCGTAGGGCAGGCCCAGGAAGAAATATGGCACCACCAGGTAGAAGGGCGTGCCGATCAGCCATTCCGGGCCGGTGAACAGCGCGGACAGGCCGGCGACGAGGGCGATGGCGGGGACCACGAAGGGCAAGGTGGCCATGAACTCGAACACCGGGCGCAGACGTGGGGCGTAGAGATTCATGAAGATCATCGCCGGCACCAGCAGCACCAGCAGGGCCAGAACGCTGGCCAGGGACAGCTGGATGGACAGCCAGGCCGATTCGAACAGCTTGGGTGAGTGCAGCAGGATGCGGTAGCTGTCGAAGCCGTAACGATCCCCGCCTTCCCAGAAGCTGAAAGTGGCGGTCATCACCAAAGGCGTGATGAAGAAGATGGCGGCCAGCACCAGAATGGCCCAGCCGCCGAGGCCGAGGCGGTTCACGATTTCACCGACCAGCGCGCGGCGCGCGCCGAGAGCAGGTTGCTGGCGAGCAGGACCAGCACCATCACCACGATCATGCCGACCGACAGCGCCGCGCCGATCTGCGGTTCGGAGACCACATTGCCGGACAGCACGGCCGAGATCTCGGTGGTGACGAGGGCGATGTTGCCCGAGGTCAGCGCATAGGCGGTGCCGTAGGCGGAGAACGCGCTGCCGAACAGCAGGATCCAGGCGGCGAGCAGCGAGGGGGCCAGCACCGGCAGGCCGACCAGGCGCCAGTATTGCCAGGTGGAGGCGCCGAGATTTTCCGCAGCCTCCCGCCAGGACGGGCGCAGCGCCTCCAGCGCCGGAAAGAAGATGATCACCATCAGCGGGATCTGGAAATAGGAATAGACCAGTGTGAGGCCGCCGATCGAATACAGGCTGAAGCCGGCGGCGTAGATGTCGATCCCCCAGGTCTTGAGCAGCTTGGTCAGCAGTCCCAGCGTGCCAAGGGTTGCGATGAAGGAGAAGGCGAGCGGCACGCCCGCGAAATTGGCGGCGACCGCGGAGAAGCTGGTGACGACCGAGCGCAGCCAGCGTGGTGCGTCGTCTTTCAGCACGGCAAACGCGATGAGGCCGCCCGCAATCACGCCCACGGTTGCCGACAGCAACGACAGGATCAGCGAGTTCTCGAAGCTGGAGGCGTATTGGTACTGCGCCAGCGCCTGAAAATATTCGAGCGTGAAGGCGCCATCGTCATCGAACACCGCCTGGATCGCCAGCATCGCGGTGGGCGCGAGCATGAACAGCACGTTCACCGCCAGGAACAACACGATGAAGAAGACGGCCAGAGGCGAACGCAAGATGTCGGCTCCGATTCAGGTGGGCGATCGCCGGTGCACACTGAACCAGATGGGCCGTGCACGCCAAAGCGCGTGGCCGCGGTTCAATGGATTGCTTCGCTTTGCTCGTAATGACGATGGAAGGCTGGGGTCTGGTCAGGCGTGAGGCGACCCGGCGGGCCGGGTCGCCTCGGCTTGGATCAGACCTTGACGAGACGCGGCCAGGCTTCGGCGATCACCTTCTTCGCCTTGTCCGCCTGATCGGCGGAGGCGAATTTGATGCCCTTGTAGGCGGCGGCCGGCGGCAGGTTGGCGAGCATCGAGTCGGGGATCTTGCCGGCTGCCACCATCGCGTTGAAGCGGATCGGATGGGCAAAGCCGGTGAGGAACGACAGCTGCCCCTCGTCGGAATACATGTATTCCATCCAGAGCTTGGCGGCGTTCGGGTTCGGCGCATAGGCGCTGATCGCCTGGCAGTAATAGTTGGCGAAGGGCTGCGCGCCTTCCGGCACCACAACGTCGAGCGCCACCTTGGCGGCGTTGTCCTTCTTGTATTGCAGGGTCAGGTAATCCCAATCGATGGTGATCGGGGTCTGGCCGGCGACGAGGCTGGCGGCGAGGCCCTTGGCCGGGTTGAAGTTGCCGATCTTGGCCAGCTCGGCGAAGAACTCAACGCCGGGCAGCACGTTGTCGAAGCTGCCGCCATGGGCAAGGGCTGCGGCGAAGACGGCGCCGATCGCGGCACCGGCCGAGAGCGGGCTGCCGTTCAGCGCGATCATGCCCTTGTATTCCGGCTTCATCAGGTCAGACCAGGTCTGCGGGGTGTTCTTGACCACCGATTTGTTGGCGGCGAACGAGATCACGCCGTAATAGTCGCCGTAATAATGGCCGTCCTTGTCCTTGGTGTCGTCCGGGATTTCGTTCCAGGTCATCACCTTGTAGGGGGCGTAGAGCTTCTCCTTCATGCCGGTCAGCGCGAAGGACAGGCCGACATCGACCGCATCGGGGGCGCGCTTCTGGCTCTTCAGGCTGCGGATCGCCTGGAGTTCCTCGGCCGAGGAGCCATCCGGGTTCGCGTCGTCGATCTTGATGCCGTAGAGCTCGCTGAAGCGGTCCATGGCGGCGCCATAATTGGCCCAGTCGCGCGGCAGGGTGATGACGTTGAGCTGGCCTTCCTTCTTGGCGGCGGCGACGAGGCCGGCCGGCACGTTCGGGCCGGGCGTGCCGGCGGCGAAGGCCGGGCGGAAGAAGGACGGGCCGGCGCCGAAGAAGCTGGTGCTGGCGGCGGCGATGCCCGACTTCATGATGAAGCGACGATTGAACGACATGCGGATCCCCAATTGTATTTTTGGAGACCGCACCCTAGTCGCGGCAGAAGTCAGGGTGGTGACAGAACGGTGAAGTTTCGTGCTGCCCAGATGTTTCCGCGCAGAGCCCGGTTCAGCGAAGTCCTTGCCCGCCATTGACGCTGATCACTTGGGCGGTGACCCAGCTGGCGCGGGGGCTGGCCAGGAAGACCACGACCTCGGCCACCTCCTCTGGCGTGCCCATGCGGCCCATCGGGCAGTTGGCAAGGGTTGCGTTGTAGAGATCGGGCTCGTCGCGCTTGCGGCGGTCCCACACACCGTCCTTGAACTCGATCGAGCCGGGGGCGACGCAGTTGACCCGGATGCCGGAGCGGATGAGGGCGGCGGCCTGGGTGCGGGTGTAGTGGATGACGGCGGCCTTGGCGGCGCCATAGGCGGGGGAGCGGACCGAGGGGTTGAGGCCGGAGCCGGAGGCGATGTTGATGATGGCGGCCCCGCTGGACACCTTCAGATGCGGCACCGCGAATCGGGAGGCGCGCACCAGGCCCATCAGATCGACCTGGAGATTGGCCTCCCAGCTGGCTTCGTCGTCGGTCGGGCCATAGCCGGTGGCGTTGTTGACCAGCACGTCGATGCCGCCGAGGACGCTGGCGGCTTCGGCGATATAGGCCTCGATCTGGTCGAGCTTGGACAGGTCGCAGGAGGAGGTGTGGGCGAGCTTGCCTGCCAACTTGGCCTCGGCGAGGGCGGCTTCGCCGCGCGCGCAGATCGAGACCTGTGCGCCCTGTGCGGCGCAGGCGATGGCGATCGCCCGCCCGATGCCCCGGCTGCCGCCCGCCACCACAACCCGCTTGCCCAAAAGTTCCATGATATTCTCCTATGCCCTCAGCCGACAGCGCACGCCCTCCCCCGTCAACCCCCGCCAAACGATCAAAAGTTTTTTGCTTCTTTTTTTCAAAAAAGAAGTGCTTTGCTTTCTCTTTCGGCGCTGGGCCCTCTGCGAACGCATTGTATGATAATCAGACACACCCTCTCGCAATCCTCAGCGACGCGCTTTAGAAAGGCGGCAACGGATACGACAGATGGGGAGAGAGTGTTGCACGCGGATGTCATTCTCTCCTCCCTGATCGGCCTGATCACCACGCCGCAGCTGTTGGGGCTGATGCTGCTGGCGGTGCCGATCGGCATCTTCTTCGGCGCGGTGCCGGGGTTGGGGGGCAAGCTTGGCATCGTGCTGCTGATCCCGTTTGTCTATGGTATGGACCCCCTGCCCGGCTGCGTGTTTCTGTTGTCGATGCATGCGATCGTGCACACGGGCGGCATTGTGCCGAGCCTGTTGTTTGGCGTTCCGACCAACGGGCCAGAGGCGCCGCTGCTGGTGGATGGCTATCCGATGGTGCGCGCCGGCCGCGCGGGCCGCGCCCTGGGGGCGGCCCTTGGCGCTTCGGCGATCGGCGGCGTGATCGGGGTGATCTGCCTGGCGTTGATTCTGCCGGTGGTACAGCCTTTCGTGCTGGCGTTCTCGCCCACCGAGTTCTTCTGGCTGGCGGTGGTGGGCATCACGCTGATCTCGGCGCTGGCCGGAAAGATGCTGATCCCGGGGCTGATGATCGGCTGCCTGGGCTGGCTGATCGGGTTGATCGGGCTGGACCCGCAGACCGGGGCGCAGCGCTACACCTTCGGCCAGCTCTTTCTGTGGGACGGGTTTGACGTGATCAGCGGCGTGCTGGCGCTGTATGCGCTGCCGGAGATGATGCTGCTGGGGCGGCGCGGAGGCGATGGCGCGCCGGCCATCACCGGCACGGCCGCGCATTACACGCTGGGCGAGGTGCTCGATGGGGTGCGCGACAATCTGCGCCATTGGGGGCTGACGCTGATCACCTCGGTGATGGGCACGTTCATCGGCATGATCCCGGGGTTGGGCGGCGAGGCGGCGGGGTGGATGTGCTACGCCTTTGCGGTGTCGCGCACGCGCGATCGGGCGCGTTTCGGCACGGGCGCCGTCGAGGGGGTGATCGCGCCGGCGACGGGGATGAACGCCAAGGAGGGCGGCGGGTTGCTGCCGACGCTGTTCTTTGGCGTGCCGGCCGGATCGGGCATGGCGATCATGCTGGGTGCGATGGTGATGCTGGGGGTGAAGCCCGGGCCGCTGCTGATTGTGCATGATCTGCCGCTGGTGTGGTCCATGCTGTGGGCGATCGTGCTGTCCAACCTGATCTGTTCGGTGTTTCTGGTGCTGGTGGGACGGCATCTGGGGGCGATTGCGCATATCCGCGCCAATCTGCTGGTGCCGGTGGTGCTGGTGTTCACCCTGCTTGGCACCTATCTGGCGCGCGAGCATTGGGAGAGCCTGCTGGTGCTGGGCGGCATGGGGGCGCTTGGCTATGTGATGCGGCGCAACAACTGGCCGCGGCCGTGCTTCATCATCGGCCTGGTGCTGGGGCCGACCGCCGAGCAGAGTTTCCACAAGGCCTATGCGCTGTGGGGGGCTGGATTTCTGGTGCAGCCGACCTCGCTGGTGATGATGGCGATCATGGTGGCGGCGCTTGGCTACAATGTGTGGAAGGCGCGGCATCCATCCGCCGTGCATGCAGCGGAGCATGCGGCATGAGCGGCGTGCGTCTGACCTCCGGCGCGCTGCTGTCGGTGGCGTTTCTGGTGATCTTCTCGGGGGCCGCGATGATCGCGGGGCTGACCTTTCCGCCCAAGGCCGCCGCCCTGCCGTTGTTCCTGGGTGTTGCGGGCTCGGCGCTTTCGGTGGTGCAGCTGCTGCGCGAGCTGCGTGAGAGCCGCCGCGGTCTGCCGGACCCGATCGATCTGGCGCGGGATCTGCCGATCTATCTGTGGGTGTGGTTCTTCATCATCGTTGTGGTGGCGTTCGGCTTCGTCTGGTCGCCGGCACCGCTGCTGCTGTTATATCTGCGCGGCCGGGCGCGGGAGAGCTGGTGGCTGAGCTGTGCGATCGCCATCGGCGTGACGGTGATGCTGTATCTGCTGTTCGAGGTGCTGCTGCAGGTGGAGCTGTTCCCGGGCCTGGTGCCGCCGATGATTTCCGACTGGATGGACCAATCCTCATGAAGAAGGATCACACCATGCGGCGTTTGCTGCTTGCCCTTTGCGTCTGGCTGTTCGCCTTGCCCGCCTTGGCGGCGCAGACGCCGGAGGAGTTCTATCGCGGCAAGACCATCACCTATATCGTCTGCACGGCGCCGGGTGGCGGCTATGACACCTATGGCAGGTTGCTGGTGCGGGCGATGTCGCGGCTGATGCCGGACACCAAGATCATCGTGCGCAACCTGCCCGGTGCCGGCCATGTGGTGGGGGCGAACACAATCTATGCCGCCAAGCCCGACGGGCTGACCTTTGGCACGTTCAACACGGGTCTGATCTATCTGCAGCTGCTGCAGGACAAGGCGATCCGGTTTGACCTCGCCAAGATGAGCTGGATCGGCAAGGCCGGCACCGACACGCGGGTGCTGGTGCTCAGCAAATCCTCCGGGGCGACGTCGATCGAGGATCTGCTTGATCCGTCCAAGCCGCGGCAGAAGCTGTTTGCCGCAGGCGTGGGCTCGGCCGCCTATATCGACGCGTTGCTGGCGATCCAGGCATTGCATCTGAATGCCGATCTGATCCCGGGCTACAATGGCAACGAGGGCACGATGAGCATGCTGCGCGGCGAGACGCAGGGCACGGTGGGCTCGCTGTCGAGCAACGAGCAGTTCGTCCATGACGGCAACGGGTTCTTCGCGTTGCAGGCGGGCGACGAGCCGGGGGTTTCGATCCCGCAGGCGGACAAATACGTGAAGGACGAGCAGGGACGCCAGCTGATGCGGATGATCGCCGCCGAATCGGTGATCGCCCGGCCGACCGCGGGGCCGCCGGGGATTCCGGCCGACCGGCTGGCCTATCTGCGCGACATCTATCTCAAGGCGCTGTCCGACCCGCAGACGCTGGAGGAGGCGAAGAAGCAGGATCTGCCGATCGTCCCTGGCGGTGGTGAGGCCACGCGCAAACAGATCACCGAGGCGCTGGACCAGTCGCCCGACAACATCGCCCTGCTGGCGAAAGCCGTGAAGCAGGACTGAAATCCGAAGCCTATCAACCAAGGAGCTGTACGATGAGCGCAGACAATCCGGCCGAGATCGGCCACAACAAGGGTGAAGAGGTCGAGTGGGAGCGCTGGACCAAGAAGCGCACCTTTGTGCGCGCCCTTGAGGGCACCTATGGCCAGATGAAGGACGAGCTGTTCACCCAGCCGCGCGTCTATCATTCGAAGGATTGGGCCTGGAAGGGCGGTCCGCAGAATTTCGGCAAGAAGATCATCAACCCGCAGGCGGTGAAGATCGCGCAGTCGATCGAGTGCCATCTGGATGTGTATGCGCCGGGCGGCTACGGCCAGAAGCACGGGCATATGAACTCGGCGGTGTTCTATGTGCTGAAGGGCAAGGGCCACGACGTGCATGACCGCAAGCGCCATGACTGGGAAGCCGGCGATGCGCTGATCGTGGAAAACGGCTGCGTGCATCAGCATTTCTCGGATGATCCGGATGGCGAATGCATCGTGCTGATCATGAAGGCCAAGCCGCTGTTCCTGTTCATGCACATGATCTTCCAGAAGGTTGCCGCCTATCCGCCGAAGACCCCGACCCCGGGCCAGGAAAACTATCTGCCGCCGCCGGAACTCTGAGTTCGGTTCCCCCTGCCGCAACATTTTTTTGAAGGACAAAGACCATGGGTCTGGATCGCATCATCGACGCCACCGAACGGGCCAAGGCGCATGCCGAGGTGGGTTACGTTGATTTCTACAGCGAGGCGCTGAAGGCCTCCGAGCAGTTCCGCGCCGAATATGACGGCTATCTGAATGTGGTGAAGTCGGCCCAGATGCCGCTGGAGCGCTCGCCGGACGGGCTGCTCAAGCACATCATCAATGAGCGGATGCAGACCAAGGAGATGTGCCTGGACATCTACATGCACTTCATCCCTGAGGGGAAGAAGAGCGGCAAGCACCGGCATCTGTCGGAAGAGGTGTTCTATGTGGTCGAAGGCTCCGGCTATGACCTGCATTGGGATGTGAACTTCGACTGTGTGGACGAAATTGAGTTCGAATGGGCCGAGGAGCCGAAGCGCTTTGAGTGGACGGTGGGCGATTTCGTCTACATTCCGCCCTATTGCGCGCATCAGCATTTCTCGACCGGTCCGGGCGAGGCACGGCTGGTGGTGATCAACACGCGCATCATCAAGGCGATGGGCTTCAACTGGTTCGAGCAGTTGGAGAATTGCGACTATTGATGGTGTGTGGGGCGGTTGGCCAGGGGTCTTTGCGGTGAGGCCCCTGGCGGATGACGGCTTCGCCTCTTCCGCCCTACGGGGTGGGTGGTTGGCCAGGGGTCTCTGCGGTGAGGTCCCTGGCGGATGACGGCTTCGCCTCTTCCGCCCTACGGGGTGGGTGGTTGGCCAGGGGTCTTTGCGGTGAGGTCCATGGCGGATGACGGCTTCGCCTTTTCCGCCCTACGAGGGGGTGATGATGATTTCGCCGAATCTGGGCGGGGGGGCGAGGGCTTCGGGGGGTTGGTGGGTCAGGAGGGCGCGCAGGAGTTTCAGCGGGCCGCCGTGAGAGACGATGATGCTGTCCTGGCCTGCTGCGATCAGGTGATCGGCGAAATCGCGCACGCGGGCTAGGACCTGGGCGGCGCTTTCACCGCCAGGGGGCGTGAAGCCCCAGGGGTCTGCGGCCCAGGCATCCAGCTCGGCGCGGGGGATATTGTCCCAGCTTTGGCCTTCCCAGGCGCCGAAATGCATTTCCAGCAGGCTTGGATCGGTGTGGACGCGGACTTCGTGCTGCGCTGCGATCTGTTCGGCCAGGCTTGCGCAGCGCAAAGCGGGGCTGGCCCATATCCGGGCGGCGTTGAACCCCACGAGGCCGACCAGGACCGGGCCGGGATCGGCGTGCGGATCGACTGCCACATCAAGCCTGCCATAGCACACACCGCTGGGGATGGCAGGCCTGAGGTGGCGGATCAGTGCCGTGCGCAAGATGGCATCAGACCGGACGGACCCCGATGATCGCGAGGCGCAGCTTGGTGGAGACGAAGTCGATCGCCGAGACGGTGATCAGCAGCAACAGGATGATGAACGAGACCTGGTGCCATTCCAGCGTGTTGATCATCTCATACAGCGACAGGCCGATGCCGCCTGCGCCGACCACGCCGATGATGGTGGCCGAGCGGGTGTTGGATTCGAAGAAATAAAGAATCTGGCTGGTGATCACCGGCAGCACCTGAGGGATGATGCCGAAGCGGACCGATTGAGCATCGCTGCCGCCTGAGGACATCACACCCTCGACCGCCTTGCGGTCGGCGGCCTCGATGGCTTCGGAGAACAGCTTGGCGAGAGCGCCGAAATCCGAGCAGATGATGGCCAGCGTGCCCGCGAATGGGCCGAGCCCCACCACATTCACCCAGACCAGCGCCCAGACCAGCGTGTCCACCCCGCGCATGGTGTCGAACAGGCGGCGCGAGAGGATGTGGATGAGCAGGTTGGGCACCACGTTCTTGGCGGCCAGGAAGCTGAACGGGAAGGCGAGCAGCGCCGCACACAACGTGCCGAGGAAGGCGATCCCCAAGGTCTGGATCAGCTGGTTGAGGTAGTAGATCACCCGCTGCCAGGTTTCCGGGTTGGGCGGGATCATCAGTCTGACGATGAAGCCAAGATTGGGCAGGCCGTCGGCGAACAGAGTGAGGCTGAACCCGAGCGACCAGATGCCGTAGAAGAGGATTGCGACAATCAGTCCCCACACAGCAAGGGTTGGCGCCCTGCGACCCCAGGGATTGCCGAAGATATCCGCATGGCGGGTGGCGATCGCGTCAGCGTCGCGCATGAAGACCTGGTGGAGTTGAACGCTGCTCATGACCGCTGCTCCGCGCCGATCAGCCGGTGACGCACCTTCTCGGTGCCGTAATCGATCAGCATCACGCAGGCGACGATCAGCAACAGCATGGCGCTGACATCGGAGGCGTAGAAGCGCCGGATCGAGACCATGAGCGTCATGCCGATGCCGCCGGCGCCGACGAAGCCCAGCACGCCCGCGCTGCGCACGTTGATCTCAAAGCGCAGCAGCGTGTAGCTGACGAAGTTGGACATCACCTGCGGCAGCACCGCGAAGCGGATCTGCTGCACCCAGCTGCCGCCAGAGGCCGCGATGCCCTCGACGGGCTTCATGTCGATATTCTCCACCACCTCGGAGAAGAGTTTTCCAAGTGCGCCGGTGGTGTGCATGACGATGGCCAGCACGCCGGGAACCGGGCCGAGCCCGAAGGCGCCGACGAAGATCAGCGCAAAGACGATGTCCGGCACGGTACGTCCGAATTCCAGGAAACGGCGCATGATGGCGCAGACCCAGGCGTTCTTCACCAGGTTGCGCGAGCAGGTGAAGCACAGCACGAAGCCGATCGCAGCACCCACCAGCGTGCCGACATAGGCCATCAGAATGGTGTCCAGCAGAAGGCCGAGCCATTTGCCCAAGCCCCAATACCACTCGACAGGGTCGGTGAAGACACTGGCGCCAGTGTCGAGCACGAAGAGCCCTGCGACATAGGTGGTGAAATTGCTGAAATGGTCGAAGAGGACGACGGGTTTGACCTCGGCCGCCCAGGCGGCGGCGAGGATGACCACACCCAGCACGACCAATGCCATGATGGTCTGACGCCTGCGTTCGGCGACATGGTTGGCGTAGGCCGTCACCAGGTCGGCCATCTGTGCCGTGTCTTCCGGTTTCACCGTGCGGGCCAAGGCGTGTTCCTCGGGATAGGTCGTCACAACGTCATCATGGAAGCGGGCCGGAGCACAAGGCTCCGGCCCCTCTTATCACTTCAGGCTTATCCTTCGCTGCGTGCGAGGATCAGGCCTTCTTCAGGCCGTCCACGAAGCGGACCAGCTTCACGGTGTCGTCGTAGTCGGCGTTGGTGATCGGCTCCCACGGCTTGTCCTTGCCGTCGGACAGCTTGGCGAAGGCTTCCGGGGCATCCTTCGGGGCGTTGAAGAAGGCCTTCTTGATGGTGGCCTTCAGGTCTTCCGGCAGGCTGTCCAGGATGGCGAGCGGCGAGTTGATGATCAGGTCCGACTTCACGATGATGCGGAAATCGTCCTTCTTCAGCTCGTTGCCAGCCTTGTCGCGCACCATGTGCTTGTTGAGCATGCGGGTCAGGTTGCTGTCGTCCTCGGCGTTCCACCAGTTGGCGCAGACATCCACCGTGCCCTGGGCGAGGGCGAGGACGGCGTTCTCGTGGCTGCCGGTGACGACGACCTTGGAGAAATACTTGTCAGCGCTCGGGATGCCGAGCTTGTTCAGCTTGAACAGCGGCATGTTGTAGCCCGAGGTGGAGTTCGGATCGACCAGACCCAGAGCCTTGCCCTTCAGGTCTTCGACGGTCTTGTACGGGCTGTCCTTGCGCACGTAGAACACCGAGTAGTAGCCCTTGGTGCCGTCCGAGTTGACTTCGATGGCGAAGGCCGAGGTCTTCACGCCCAGGATCAGGGCACGCGAGAACGAGGCCGGGCCGTAATAGGCGATCTGCACGTTGCCGGCGCGCTGGCCTTCGATGACGGCGGCGTAGTCATTGGCGACGCGCAGCGTCACCTTTGTGCCGATCGCCTTGGTCAGGTATTCCATGAAGGGGCCGAAACGGTCCATCATGCCCTGGGCGTTCTCGGCCGGAACGTTGGCGAACACCAGTTCCGGATACTGGGCCTTCCAGGCCTGGGCGGAGGCGGCGGTGGACAGCGCGGGGGCGGCGGCAACCGCACCGGCGGTTGCGATCAGCGAACGACGCGAGAGCATGGGTCTTCTCCTGCTTGGTTTGTCTCAGGCATTCACAGCAACGGCGGGGGCGGCGGCTTCCGCCATCACATCCCCCGCTTCGAGGCCGTAAAGTTCGCGGGCCACATCTTCTGTCAGGGCCGCGGGAACGTCGTCGAACACCACGCGGCCCTGCGCCATGCCGACCAGGCGATCGCAATAGCCACGGGCAAGTTCGAGGGAATGCAGGTTGACGATCACGGTGATGCCAAATTCACGGTTGATGCGCTGCAGCGCGTCCATCACCACCTTGGTGTTGCGCGGATCGAGGGATGCGATCGGCTCGTCCGCCAAAATGATGTCCGGCTCCTGCACCAGAGCGCGGCAGATCGCCACGCGCTGCTGCTGGCCGCCGGAGAGCTGATCGGCGCGCTGGGTGGCGAGGCTTGCGATGTCCAGCTGTTCCAGGGCCGCGAGCGCGATCACCCGATCCTCATGCGACCAGAGCTTGAACATGGCGCGCCAGGCCGGCATGTGGCCGAGGCGGCCCATCAGCACGTTGGTGAGCACGTCGACACGGCCGACCAGGTTGAACTGCTGGAAGATCATCGCACAGCGCCGGCGCCAGCTGCGCAGGGCCGGGCCTTTCAGCGTGGTGACGTTGACGCCATCGAACTCGATCACGCCGGCGCTGGGGTCGACCAGGCGGTTGAGCATGCGCAGCAGGGTGGATTTGCCGGCGCCGGAGCGGCCGATGACGCCGATGAAGGCGCCGGAGGGGATTTCGAGTGTGATGTCCCGGGCTGCGAACTTGTCGCCATAGGCGCGGGAGAGTCCGGTGATACGCAGCATGAGCATCCTTTCGATGGGGGGTCGAATACACCGTGGATCATGACATTGCCGTGTCAGTTCCATGCAAGCCGTGTGACGTTCGTGATCGGCCGACGAATGCGGCGCTGTCGCCGACGCTTCCCGGCCAGCGCATTGCTGCACCGCCGCATGCTCGGCCGGTTGGGCCATTGATTCATGGCGAAACGCGCCGGCATGCTGTAAGAGCGCGCTCTGATCCCACGCCGGATTGCTGTCTCCTGCCGTTCTGGCGATGCGATAGCACCTGCCAGACTGGTCCCTGCGAAACATGTCCTTCGACGCGTCCCACCCCGCCCTCGCGCGTGCGCTTGCCGCGCGCGCCTATCTCGAACCCACCTCCGTGCAGGATGCCGTGCTGGCACAGGCGGAGACCGGCCGCGACCTGCTGGTCTCAGCACAGACCGGCTCCGGCAAGACGGTGGCCTATGGGCTGGCGTTGGCCCCTTCCCTGCTGGGGGCGGCCGAGCGCTTCGAGCGCGCCGGCAAGCCGCTGGCGCTGGTGGTGGCGCCGACGCGGGAG
>CAIYCW010000145.1 GCA_903924855.1 uncultured Rhodospirillales bacterium
ATCAATAAACCTTCTGCGCCTCCGCCGCCGCCTCCAAAGCCTCCTCCGCCGCCAGCCACTCCGCCTCCGCCGCCCGGATCTCCCGCGCCACGTCCGACATCCGCGTCTTCGCCGTGATCATATCCGCCGTCCGCCCCGGCGTATAAAGTGCCGGATTGGCCAACAGCGCCTCCACCTTGGCGCGCTCCTCCGAAAGCTTCGCCAGCTTCGCCTCCGCCGCCTTTGCCTGCTTCTTCAGCGGCGCCAGCACCGCCTTCAGATCCACCTGCTTCTTCTTGTGGTTTCCCTGCATCCCCGTGGCATCGCCCCGCCCCGCAGGCCGGCCGGAAATCCGCGCCCGCTCCGCCAGGAACACGCGATACTCATCCATATCTCCGTCATAAGGCTTCACCGTGCCATCAGCCACGAGCCAAAGCTGATCCGCCACCAGCTCCACCAGGTTCGGATCGTGGGTGATCAGCAGCACCGCCCCGGAGAACGCCCCCAGCGCCCGCACCAGCGCATCCTTGGCATCGATATCCAGATGGTTTGTCGGCTCATCGAGAATCAGCAGCTGCGGCGCATCCCGCGTCGCCAGCGCCAGCAACAGCCGCGCCTTCTCGCCGCCCGAACAGGCGGACACCCGATTGTTCGCCCGATCCGCATCCAGCCCGAACCGCGCCAGCTGCGCCCGCACCTGCTGCAACGTCGCCGCCGGCAACGCCCGCTGCATATGATCGATCGGCGTCTCGTGATCGATCAGCTCCTCCTCCTGATGCTGCGCGAAATACCCCACCCGCAGCTTCGGCCCTCGCCGCATCTGCCCGCCCATCACGTCCATCCGCCCGGCGATCAGCTTCGCCAAGGTCGACTTGCCGTTGCCGTTCGCGCCCAGCAGCGCGATCCGATCCTCCATGTCGATCCGGATCGAAACGCCCTTCAGAATCACCCGCCCGTCATAGCCGCAGGAAACCTGCTCCATCGACAGGATGGGCGGCGCCATCATCGCCGGCTCCGGAAAGTTGAACCTTGTTACGGTATCCTCCACCACGCTCTCGATCTGCGGCAGCTTGGCGATCGCCTTGATCCGCGCCTGCGCCTGCTTGGCCTTGCTCGCCTTCGCCCGGAACCGATCGACGAACGCCTGCAGATGCGCCTTCTGATCGGCCACCTTCTCGGCCGCGCTCTTCATCTGCATCGCCCGCTCGGTGCGGATACGCACAAACTCGTCATACCCGCCCGGCGTCACATTGATCTTGCCCTGATCCAGATGCGCGATGCTGTCCACGCACCGATCCAGCAATCCCCGATCATGCGACACCAGCAGGCAAGACCCCGGAAACTTCGCCAGCCACGTCTCAAGCCACAAGGTGGCCTCCAGATCCAGATGGTTGGTCGGCTCATCCAGCAGCAGCAGATCCGGATTGGCGAACAGCGCTGTCGCCAGAGCCACCCGCATCCGCCACCCGCCGGAGAACTCCTCCACCGGCCGCAGCTGCGTCGCGGCATCGAACCCGAGACCCGCCAGAATCGTGGCTGCCCGCGCCGGCGCTGCATCCGCCCCGATGGCATGCAGCCGGTCATGCACCTCTGCCAGCCGCATCGGCTCCGTTGTCGGATCCTCTGCCTCCGCCATCAGCGCCGAGCGCTCCTCGTCCCCTTCCAGAACCGTATCGAGCAAGGATTGCGGCCCCGAAGGCGCCTCCTGCTTCACCTGTGCCATCCGCGCGCGCTGCGCGAGCCTGATCTCCCCGCCATCCAAGGCGACGGTCCCGGAAATCGCCTTCAACAGGGTCGACTTGCCCGCGCCGTTGCGCCCCACCAGCCCGATCCGCCGGCCAGGATCGACCGTCAGCTCGGCATGATTGAGAAGGGTACGTCCGGCCATGCGGATCGTGATGTCAGTCAGGGTCAGGAGGCTCATACCCTGGGGTTTACCGCCTCACAGACCCCACGTCCAAGGGCTTGCTGCACCGCAGCCACTCATCTAAAGCCGCGCGTACCGCAAGGCACAGGAAACCAAGCACATGGCCATCGAACGCACCTTCTCCATCCTCAAGCCCGACGCCACCCGCCGCAACCTCACTGGCGCCATCAACGCCAAGTTCGAGGCCGCCGGCCTGCGCATCGTCGCGCAGAAGCGCATCCACATGACCACCGCCCAGGCCGAGACCTTCTACGGCGTGCACCGCGAGCGCGGCTTCTTCCGCGACCTCGTCACCTTCATGACCTCCGGCCCCGTCGTCGTGCAGGTGCTCGAAGGCGAGAACGCCGTGCTTGCCAACCGCGAGATCATGGGCGCCACCAACCCGGCCAACGCCGCCGAGGGCACCATCCGCAAGGAATTCGCCGAGAGCATCGAGGCCAACTCTGTGCATGGCTCGGACAGCCCGGAGAACGCTGCTGTCGAGATCGCCTATTTCTTCGCTGGAACCGAGATTGTCGGTTAAGCAAGCAAGCACTTCTTTTCTGAAGAAAAGAAGCAAAAGACTTTTCATTCGTCGGGACCGTGCCTCTCCGGAAAGGCGCGGCCCGACGAATAAAAGTTTTTTGGTTCTTTTTTTCAAAAAAGAACGCCTTGCTTTCTTGCTTTTTCTTATCAGCGTCCCCCTCTCAGCCCAGGCGCAACCCAGCAGCTTCGCCACCACCATCGGCGACCTTTCAGTGGTGAAGCTCTACCCCGTCATCTTCTCCGGCGGCTTCGGCGCCGCCGGCAAGAACGAATACAACGTGGCGCTGGACGGCAGCACCCTCAACGTCGAGATCCCGGCAGCCCCCGCGGGCTTCCGCCTGCTCGACACGTTCTGGCAGCCCTACGACAATCTCGCCGCCGTCGCAGGCTTTGCCCAGATCGTGGTCGCTCCAGGCAATGACAGCGCCCATTTGCTGCTCACCGCCAAACCGTATCCCGGCGCCCGCGTCCGGCTGCGCATCGTCATCACCGCCCTCTACGTGCGCGACCACCCCTCCTAGATCCTGGCACCCGTCTTGCGTCACAGGTTTCACCATCCGGGGAAACACCATGCGCAAGATCCTGCTCGCCACCGTCTTTGCTGCCATCGCCGCCCACGCCAGCGCCCAGACGCTGCGCTTCGGCCTCAACAACGACCCCGATCTGCTCGACCCCACCACCAGCCGCACCTTCGTCGGCACCGCCGTCATGACCGCGATCTGCGACAAGCTGTTCGACTTCGACGAACACCTCAACCTCGTCCCCGTCCTGGTCAGCAGCTACGAGTGGACCGACCCGAAGAGTGTCGTCCTCAAGCTCCGCCAAGGCGTCACCTTCCACGACGGCACGCCTCTGAACGCCGCCGCTGTCAAATACACGCTCGACCGCCACGCAACGCTCCCCACCAGCTTCCGCCGCGCCGAACTGAGCGCCATGGACCATTTGGACGTGATCGATGACAGCACGGTGAAGATCACCCTCAAGCAGCCCTCCTCCCCCTTCCTCGCCACCTTCACCGACCGCGCCGGCATGATCGTCTCCCCCAAGGCCGCCGAAGCCGCCGGCAAGGATTTCGGTCTCCACCCCGTCTGCGCCGGCCCCTTCAAATTCACCGAACGCGTGGCCCAGGACCACATCACCCTCGACCGCTACGACGGCTACTGGAACGCCAAGGCCATCCATTTCGACCACGTCATCTATCGCCCGATGACCGACAGCTCCGTCCGCCTCGCCAACCTGCAGGCCGGCGCCGTAGACATGGCCGACACCGTCCCCACCGACGCCGACACGGTCAAGAAGGACCCGAAACTTCAGCTGCTGAGCTCCCCCGGGCTCGGCTATTCCGGCATCAGCATCAATATCGGTCCCGATCCCCTGGCCGACACGCCGATCGGCCGCGACCCCCGCGTCCGCCGCGCCCTCGAGCTGTCGATCGATCGCGAAGCCCTGATCCAGGTCGTCTTCAACGGCCTCTACACCCCCACCGCCCAGGCCGTCTCGCCGCTCAGCCCGCTCAACGCCCCCAACATCAAGCCGCCGGCGCGCGATGTCGAAGCCGCCAAGAAGCTGCTCGCCGAATCCGGCGTGAAGCTCCCCGTCGTCGTCAACCTCATGATCCCCAACAACCCGCAAAGCGTGCAGGTCTCCGAGGTCATTCAGTCCATGGCCAAGGAAGCCGGGTTCGACGTCCGCGTCACCAACATGGATTTCGGCTCCGCCCTCGCCGCCTCCCAGGCCGGCCATTACGGCGCCTTCCTCATCGGCTGGTCCGGTCTGCTCGATGCCGACAGCAACATCTACAGCTTCCTGCACACCGGGGGCCCGCTCAACACCACCAACTACAGCAACCCCAAGGTCGACACCCTGCTCGACCAGGCCCGCATCGAGACCGATCCTGCCAAGCGTCGGGACATCTATGCCGCCATGTGGACCCAGGAGCGGGTGGACCTGCCGATCATCTACCTCTACGCGCCAGGCTATATCGTGGGCGCCAGCCGCAAGATCGATGGCTATAAGGTGCTGCCGGATGGCCTGATTCGTCTGACGGGCGTTTCGCTCAAGCCATAAGCAAGCACTTCTTTTTTGTAAAAAAGAAGCAAAAAACTTTCATTCGTTTGGTCCGCAAATTTCCGGATGATCCCGGCTAAATGGACGAAAGTTTTTTGGTTCTTTTTTTCAAAAAAGAACTGCTTTCTTCGTCATGCCCGCTGAAACCGCAAAGTAAACACCGCCCCATCCTCACCAGACGCAGCAGTGATATCTCCACCAAACCCCTGCATCAGCGTCCGGCTGATGGAAAGTCCAAGCCCGGTCCCCTCCCCAGGCGCCTTCGTGGTGAAGAACGAATCGAACAGCCGCGGCAACGTCTCCGGGTCAACACCCGGCCCAGAGTCACGAATCTCCAGGAAAACGGCGCCCGCCAGGTCATCCTCATCGGTGAAGCCGCGAGCCAGAACCAGCCGATCATCAGCCGGCTGCCCCACCATCGCGTCGCGCGCATTCAGCAGCAGATTGATCAGCACCTGCTCCACCTGCACCGACCGGGCGCGGACGGCCGGCATCGTGTCTGGAATCTCCACCCGCACCGTCACCCCCGCGCGATTGAGTGGCGTCACCGCCAACGTCATCGCCCCTTCCATCGCGCGCCGCAGGTCGACCGGCCCCAGCCGTCCGCCATCGGCATGGCCATAAAGCCGGAGATGGCTGATGATCTCGCTCGCCCGCGCGGACTGGGTCTGAACTGAGCTGATCTGCCGGCGCAGCGCCTCCGGCGCCCCAATGTTGCGCGCCATCTCCATCGCCATCTCCGCCGCCATTCCGATGACGGTCACGGGCTGCGTCAGCTCATGGGCCAGTCCCGTCGCCAGTTCGCCCAAGGTCGCCATCCGGCTCTGGATATCCGCCATCGCCGCCAGCTCATGCTCGCGCGTCACATTGGTGACCACACCCGCCACCTCGACAGTGCCGGTCTCGTCCCGGCCGATGCAGACGACCTCGTTGCGTAACCAGATCACGCTGTCGTCAGGGCGCCGATAACGAAACTCCACCGTGCTGTGGCCGAGGCGCATGGCACGGGAAAAGTTGGTATTGCGGATATCCGCATCGGCCGGCAGCACGTGCGACCAGACAAGATCCGGGTTCTCCATGGTCGACTCCGGCCAACCCGTCACGGTCTCGGCGTTGCGCGTGGCGAACAGCCGGTGATACGTCCCGTCCGGATCGACCCGGCCAAGATACAGCAGGGCCGGCGAACCCTGGGTAAGCCGATCCAACGCTGCGCGTGCCGCAGCCTCGGCCCGGAGCCGCGCATCAAGCGCCGCGATCACCTTCCTGTCGCGGCGGCGCAGACCAAGCACGATCACACCGGCTGCAACCACACCGGCGCACATCGCCACCACCAGCGACGGGAGATCGACCACGCGCATGCCGTCCGGTCCCGCCGCCTCGCCTGCCACAAGAAGACGCGGCCGGAGCCAGACACCGCCGGCCACGGCAACACAGGTCACAAACCCCAGTACAGCTGCCGCAACGGCAAAGCCCCGTTTGTTGCGCCCCGCCCGTCCATCGCCGGTTTGATCGATTGCAGCCAGAGGTTCCATCCCTGCCGCCTAACAGGGTTCTCGCCTGTGGCATCGAGCCTCTGATGGCAGAGACACCGGGCGCTGGCACCCCCAATCGTCCGCCTCGAGTCGTGCGCCGTATGACAATTTGACACCTCGTCCGCTCACGGAACCTCAGGCGAGGGCAGGCTTGCGGGGTGACAACGCAGCAACCGAAGCAAGCAGACAGGCAACGCCGGCAGCCAGAAAGGCCGGCAGATAGGTACCGGTACCATCCCGAACCATGCCAGCCCCAGCCGCTGCCACCGCGGCGCCAAGCTGGTGGGCTGTGAACACCCATCCGAAAACCAAAGCCGCCCGTTCCCGACCGAAATTCGCCGCAGCAAGCTTGACGGTCGGCGGCACGGTGGCCACCCAGTCCAGCCCATAGAACATGGCGAAGACGCTGAGGCCCAGGAACGAAAAGCTGGAATAGGGCAGGACGATCAGACTGAGCCCACGCAGACCGTAATAAACGAACAGCAGCTTGCGGATGTCATACCGATCCGAAAGCCATCCCGACACGATCGTTCCCACAAAGTCGAACATTCCCATCATCGCCAGCACGCTCGCGCCCACCAGCGGATCCATGCCGTAATCCACGCAGAAAGGGATGAAATGGCTCTGAACCAGCCCGTTGGTCGACAGCCCACAGACAAAGAATGTTCCGAACAGCACCCAGAAGGTACGATCCTGTGACGCATCACGCAGCGCCGTCAGGCTGGCCGTGAACGGATTGCCGCTCTGTCCGGTCGTGACCGGCAGCACCACCTTTTCCCCATAAGGTGGCAGCCCAACCTGTGCCGGATGATCACGGCCCAGCATCACCATCAGGAGCCAGGCCACAGCGCACGCCAACAGCGGCGGCAGCACAGCAAGCCGCCATCCCGCATGCTCCACCAACCAGGCGTCCATCGGCAGAAACAGCAGCTGTCCCGTGGCGTTGCTCGCCGTCAGCAGCCCCATCACCAATCCGCGACGTTGCGTGAACCATCGGCTGGCAACAGTTGCCCCTAGCACCATCGCCGTCATCCCGGTCCCCAGCCCCACGAGGATTCCCCAGCTCAGCCAGAGCTGCCAGAGACTGTCCATCCCGGTCGCAAGCGCCACCCCGGCCACGATCATAGCCAGCCCCGCACCGACCACGCGAAGAATACCGAATCGCGCGATCAAGGCCGCGGCGAATGGCGCCACGAGCCCGAACAGGACCAGGCGCAACGCCAGAGGCTGAGAGATGTCGCCGATCTTCCATCCGAACTCAGCCTGCAGCGGTCCGATCAACACGCCAGGCAGTCCCATCACCGCCGCGGTGGAGAGCATCGTCAGAAAGGTGAGAGCCACCATGATCCATCCGTAGTGGATGCCACGCCGCATCAACGCGGGTGCCAGAACATGAGCCAGCATGGGTATCTCCGGAATAAACAGCATCCAACTTCCACACGCCACGAGAGGTCACGCCATCCCGGGTCGCTGCAGATCAGCCCTGTCCTCAAGTGGTGTATACGAAGGTTTGCAGGTCTTCATAGGCGCGCCATCCGATCCACGGCAACAGAGGCCGGGATTTCGGCACGCCATATGCGGACAATCGGGTAACAAGGAGAAAATTTCGCTTCCCGATTTCGCCTGACCGGCTAAATCAGGCTGTATTGCCGCGCCTCGGCGATGACTTCAAGCCAACACGCAGGACACACATGACCCAGGTCGCTCCCTTCACGACAATCATGCCCGCCGATATCATTCTCCAGGTGATGGATTCGGTCTCCGGCCCAGTGCAACGTCGTGCGGACGCGTTGCTTCCCACCGATGAGGTGCTCGTCATCGCCAACGGCCGTCCGGGCTATCGCGCGATCGCGCAGCTCGCTCCGTGCCATCCGCCGGAATCGTGCGTCTCCTTCGCCGATGGCTGCCTGTCGCCCGGCGTGCCGTCGCGCACCGTCGTTGTGTCGGCCCATCAGCGTCTCAGCATCGCATTTCCGATGGGCATCCCTCCCATGACTGCACAGGCGCTGCCAAGCGCGATGCCCTCAGAGACGCCGGCGCATTGGCTGGCGCTGACAATCGAAGGCGCCGATGCTGTGGTCGCCGAAGCGCTGCGCCTGGAGACCGGCCCTCTGGATCTGCCGGAGCCCGTGGCGGCCGCGGCGCCGGAAGCCGTTGTGATCGAGCCTGCTCCCGCCGCCGCTCCCCCGCAGGTTGAAGCACCGGTTCGAGCCTTCGCGGGTCTGCGTGAGCTTCCCCCCCATAGCGCCTCCCAGGAAGGAAGTCTGTCGACCTGGCGATTTGCTGTGCCACCCCGCACCACCACGATTCGCCTGTCCAGCAATTGTGTGCAGCCAGAGGGCGACCCGCGACATCTTGGCGTGGCGATCTTTCATCTCGCCATGGATGATCAGGCCATTCCGCTGGAGAGCCCGGCTCTGGTCAGGGGCTTCCATAGCGCAGAAAGCGGAGAGGGAATGACCTGGCGCTGGACTGACGGTGACGCGCTGCTGATTCTCCCGCCGCGTTCATCCGAGCAGCTTCTCACCGTTGGGATCACCGATTGGCACATGGTTCTCTAGACCTGACCCTGCCGCCGGTTCGCCGACCGCGTCAACGTTGATCGCCTCCCCCGGCCGGGTTCGGCCGGGGGTTTTTTTATGCGGTCAAGAGACTGCATTTCGAGAGGTGGCGATCAAACAAGAAAACCCCGCCAGGTTGCCCTGGCGGGGTTCTCATGAAGTCGAAGCGGAAACTTAGTTGGCCAGCGTGACCGTGCTGACCACACCGCCACCGGCGGCAGTGACGTCCGAAGCGCTGATCTTGCTCAGGAACGCAACGGTGGTGCCCGAAGCGGTCGCCAGAACCGTCTGGCCAGCGCCATTCGGATGATAGATCAGGGTCACGGCGCCCTGGCCAGCAGCCACCAGCACCTTGTCCGTGCCAGAGATGAAGTCCAGGACAGTGCCGAACTCGGCCGTGGAGCCGCTGACAACGACCGTGTTGGAAACGGTGCCCAGCGAAACACCGGTCGGGGCGAGATGCATCGACACATAGTCGCCCTTGAAGATGATGCCCGTGGTGGCCGTGCCGGCAACCGTCGAGGCACCCAGGTCGAACTCGGTGCTGCCCTTGCTCGAGCCATACATCAGGTCAACGCCGGCCGTCGGCGTCAGCGACGCGCGCAGCGTGTCGTTTCCACCAGCACCGCTCAGCGTCTCAGCGCCGCTCGCGTTGGAAGCGAGCAGGAAGTCGCCGCTGCCATTGCCGGTCAGGATGTCGTTAGCGCCGCCACCGATCAGTGTCGAACCGCCAGCCGTGCCCGAAGCAATGAAGTTGGCGCCGGCAGTGCCGCCAACAAAGAAGCCGTTGCCGCCGGTGACCGTCAGCGAACCAGAGAAGGCATTGCCGTTACCGCCGTAGACCGACTCAACGCCGCCGTTGCCGACGATCGTCACGTTGCCGGCAGTCGGGTTGATCAGCGCCTTCGAGCCAACGCCGCCGTCGGTGTAGACGACGCCGACGGTCGAGCCGGCCGCACCGGTGATGGTGTCGGTCGAAGCGGTCGTGCCGACAATGGAGTCAGCAGCGCCGCGCGAAGCGCCGCTCAGCGTGATCGTGTTGGAGCCGTCACCGGTGAACGTGTCGCCGAAGCCCGACATGTTGTCGACGTTGGTGCCACCGCCGACGTCAACCGTCGTGCCAGCGCCCACATCGTTGAACGTCAGGCCGCCGTTACCGGCAACAACCACCTGGTTGCCGGTGCCGGCCACGTTGGTCAGCGTGGTCGTGCCGGTGTTGTTCACGACAACGGCGACCACGTTCGAGGTCAGCGTGCCGGTAACAGTGCCAGCGTTCGTCGGGGTCGTGCCACCGATGCCGACCACGATCGGGGTCGTGGTGGTCGAGAGCGACGCCAGGCTCAGCGACGTGCCGCTGAACTGGCTGCCGCCGTTGATGCTGCTGATCGTGTTCAGCAGGGTCTGAGCAGTTGCCCCGTTGCCCGAGGAGTTCTGCGGGATCTGCGTTACGCCACTCGTTGAGCCGGTTACGGTTGCCATCGATTAAATTCCTAAGTTGCTGCGTGAAGTGTCGTTAACGACTTTTAGGACACCGACCGAACGAAGGGCAAGGGTAAAGGCGAGGTAATAGGTGACAAAAATGCGAAAATCGGATGCCCCCGCCACAATTAACCACCGGACGACGGGACCCGGGCCAGCCGCCCGCAAATGTCTCGCGCGGCTCAAAAAAGCGTCAGCGCCACCCATTCGCCACATTGTTGTGAGACGGGCGTTTGCTCTCTTTTTAATCGGACGTTGATGGAAATCTGGCCGCCCCGTCGCGGTCGATCACGCGTTGTGTGATAGCCGTTTTGGTCGAGCCCAGGGCGATGCTGGCGTTAACGCTTACTTCTGTATGCGCCCGAATCAACGCTTCGCACGTGCGAGACGATTCCGTCCGATCGGCAGAGGCCATTTGTTCCCCTGCTGCGGCGCACTATTGAATCCCGTTCTGTTTGTCGTGCCAGTCAGAAAAACTGGATAAAGCAATTTTTCTTGCAGCTGCGAAGGTCTTGAGGACGAAGAATAGATTGATGTTAACTTGCTTTTTTTACTTTGTATGACATAAAAATAACATTATATTATCAATCAGTGTCACTTTTTATTTTTTTCTGGTCCGTCGATACAAGGCGGTGTGCAAATTGCAGCAACAGGCCCTGATCCTCTGGACGACACGCCCGATACAGCCCGACCAGGGCTCGCTCGTTTCCGGTAAGATCGGCGCCATGTTCACGTGTGGACGGCGATCCGACTTCCCCCAGCAGGAGATGCCCGATGCTGACCTGCAGCGCGTCCGCAACCCGAGCGAGATTTCCGCCAACTTGACCTGACCGACCGGTCTCCCATTGCGCCACGGCACTTCGTGAAACGCCAACCCGTATCGCCAGATCTGCCTGGGTCAAACCACATCGCTCACGCTCGGTGCGAATCCGCCGCCCTACCGCCTCTAAGTCCATCAGACACCCTCCTGAACCATGATCCAAAACATAACGTGAAAAAATCTAACGCTGAGCCGAAGCTCGCTGACAAGTCGCTTGACAAAAAAGTTAAAAAAATTAACAATAAGCTCGCTGTAGGAAACCAAAACTAACAGGAGACCACGATGCGATCGGTCCAGTCCAGCGCTGTCATCCAAGATCAAGAACGCGACCCGCTGCCCGCCGGCCACCCCGCCACCTGGGGACTCCTCACCAACGGTACATGTCTGGAGGGCGCACCCTATGTGATCCCGGCCAACCCGCTTCAAGCAAAGGGGGCCGGTGCGTGACGCGATGGCCCATCCTTCCACTGCCACCGCACCAGGCAACCCCGGTCCTTGCCGCTCTGACAGCCTGCGGCCTGGTTGGTCGGGCTGAGGCGCTTGCCGCCTTCATCTCGGCGTCAGGGCCCGTCACCCCACCTCGCCAGACCGGCTGGCCTGCTGTGAGGCAGGCGGATGTCGTCCCGGCACAAGCCTCGTCGCGTGCAGCGGCCGCTCAAGCGGTCCGTGCCGCCGTGACCGAAATCCTGAAGGAGACACGGTCACGCAGCAGACTGCGACAGGTGGCCGTTCTGACTTCGCGTTCGGCGCTGGGTGCCGCCGATATCGAAGAACTCCTCGCGCAATCGATCGACCAACATCTGCGTTCGGTCCGCCGCACAGACCAGCCACCCCACCTCGACCGTCCCTCAACCCGACTGACCCTCAACAGGACCGCATCATGATCACCCCAACCTCAGCCAAGCGCCAGTTCAACCCCATGTCGGCAATGCCGCAGGGGGGCACGCCCGTCACGCCGACAGCACACCGGATTGACGAAGAGTATATAGTGTATCGCCTGGAAGAGGCCGGACGCACTCTCCTGGCTCTGCCGCACTCCGGCTTCTCCACCAGGCTGCGCACCAGCCGGCACGATATCGTGCAAGCAGCAGCAGAGTCCTACGGATGGTCGAAGGTCGATGCCCGGCTCCGCCCGGCCATCCCATCAAGCGCCGACATCACTCGCATGGACGAGGCGCTTGACTGGATCCCCCTGATCCCGGCCGACCGCTACGTGTTACGCCGCATCGTCGGCAGCCGGGCCCTGGTCAGCCCGATCACCGGCCGCCATCTGTTTCCATGGCGCCGTCTGGGCGTGCTGTTGGGCGCAGACCACAAGGCGGTTCAGCGCTGGCATGCGCAGGGAATCGACCTGCTGGTCACCGCGGTCAACCAGCGATCTCCCGCCAATAAACTCGCGTGACGCCTCGCAATCTGCAAGCCAAGCCACTGCCTCATTCGCCGTTCATGGAAAATCAATCAGTTGCTGATGGCATATCAGCTGCACAGCCTGTCGCAGCGTTATGTCCACAGGAGCAGACACCATGAATGCCATGTTCGAAGCCGCCTACCGTCTGAGCGCTGCCGTCGCCATCGCCTCCATCGCGGCACTGGTCGTGGTGGCACTGACGGGTGGCTGAAACAAAACAGGGCCAAGGCGAAAGCCCTGGCCCTGCTGTCATCTCGGATCAGGCACTGGCCTTGCCCCGCTAAAGCGGCGTCAGCGTCACCATTGCAACACCCCGGTCCAGAATCCCCAGCTGTGCTGCAGCCTCTCTCGACAGGTCAATGATCCGGGTTCGGGTCCCCGGCCGATCGTTGATCAGCACGATCACCGACCTTGCACTGTTATCATGAAGCGTCACCCGCACCCGTGTGCCGAGCGGCAACGTCGCGTGGGCCGCCGTCAACTGCCCCTGGTCGTACCTGGCACCCGAAGAGGTCCGATGACCTTGCCACCGAGTGCCACCGTACCAGGATGCAACCCCGGTCTGTTGCCACGTCGCAAGACTGCCGCGTTCTCGCCACATCGTCCCGTCATCGATCAGCGCCGCGCCATGGCTCGCTGTCCGATGAATCGGCCGAGACACGCCCAATGACGTCGCCGGCACGACCCGCGCCCGTGCCACGCTGCGGGCCGGTGCCGGGTGAGCAGCCCCCGACGTTTGCCCATCCGTCGAAGCGGACCTCACAGCCCCAGCAGGCTTCGCGGCTGAATTCTTAGACACCGTCGCCGCTTTCGGTGTGGCCGCTTTGGCACTCTTGCGCACGGTGTTTGGCTTCACCGCCACGGTCTTGTTGGTTCGACCGGTCTCCGTCACTGTCTGGGCAGCAGCAGGATGGGCCAGCAGCGGCGCGGTCAGCATCAGAGACACCACCATGCCCGGGAATGCCCTTCTGGCACGTGCGATCATTCAAGCTCCATTCCGATTCGTGGACGCCGGCCCACAGGCCGATCGGCGTCACACTGAAGGTCCACACACAAGGATCGCCGCACAACGGCGCCTGCCGAGTGCAACAACAACAATCCAAGCTAGCCTGATCCCACAACGTGGAGACAGGCCAACAGCACGAGTTGGCTTCGTGACCACATACAGCCAACACACGCGATCGAGATCAACCCCCTTTGGCCAGACCCCGGGCCGGCAATGTTGCCGTCGAACCGCGACGTGACTGTCGATGTTTGACCCGGCCGACAGCATAGTGTCTCACAACCAACTGTTTTCCTTATCCATCGGCACTGCAACATCACCAACGCTGCAGCCTTTGCCACGATCACGCCATATTTCATTTTTCCCATGGGATGAGCGTCTCATGCGTCCAAAAAGGAAAAAACGCCCACGATGGAATTTTTTCCTTCCCATCCGCCCCAAGTTCTGTTAAGGTTTTCCCTATGATCGGCAAGGCATCGACGCTGCCTTCCACTCCTTCTTCCCGGCAAATCCAGGGTCGAAGCCCCCGATCACCCTCCCAAAGCGATCATTCCCGTTCGCCCTCGCACAAGGGAGACCGAAGCATTGTCGCAGGAAATCCTGCCGGCAGCCGCTCCGCTGTCGCTGATCGCATGGGCCGAACACGCCCTTGAGCCGCTCGGCCAATCCCCCGCCCGGGTCCACCGTCTGATCCTCGGCCAACTCGAACGCCTCGCCCGAGGCGAGATCGACCGGCTGATGCTGCTGCTCCCGCCAGGTCACGCGAAGTCCACCTACGCCTCCGTTCTCTTCCCCGCATGGTGGTTCACCCAGCACCCGGCAAGCTCGGTCATCACCGCCTGCCACACGGCAGACCTTGCCGAACACTTCGCCCGCCAGGTGCGCGCCCTCGTCACAGACCATACTGAAACCCTGGGCTACGGTGTGGTGCGATCCGACCGTGCCACCGCCAGGTGGCGCACCACCGAGCGCGGTGACTACTTCGCCTCCGGTGTCCGCGGCCCCATCACCGGCCGAAGGGCCGACCTGGTCCTGATCGACGACCCGATCAAGTCCCACGCCGAGGCCGACAGCCCCGGCGCCCGTGACGCGCTCTGGAACTGGTACCGTTCTGATCTGGCCACCCGGCTCAAGCCCGGCGGCCGCATCGTGCTGATCATGACCAGATGGCACGAGGACGACCTCGGCGGCCGCCTCATCAACGCCGACCCTAGTTGGAACCAGCTCAAGCTGCCCGCCCTGGCTGAACCGGCCGATCCAATGGGGCGAACCCCGGGAGAGGCGCTCTGGCCGGAATGGGAAAACGAGGAAGCCCTCGATCGCAAGCGAAGATCCGTGGGCCAGCGTGTCTGGCAGGCCCTCTACCAGCAGAACCCCGGCCCTGACAGCAACGCGCTTTTCGTCACAGCCCGAATCCCGGTCATCGAGCCCGAACCGCTCCCCTCCGGCACCCGCGAGGTGCGCGCCTGGGACCTCGCCGCCACCCTCCCCGGCGAAGGCCGCGATCCCGACTGGACGGTGGGCATCAAACTGGCCCGCCTTGCCACCGGCCGGATCCTGGTCACCGATATCGTCCGCTTCCGCGCCGGCCCCGCCGAGGTCGCCGACACGATCGTGGCCACCGCAAGCCAGGACGGGCAGTCCGTCCTCATCGGCCTGCCGCAGGATCCCGGTCAGGCCGGCAAGCAGCAGGTCGCCTGGCTCGCACAGCGTCTGGCCGGCTACCGCGTCCGCGCCTCGCCCGAATCGGGTGCCAAGCTCACCCGCGCCACACCCGCCGCAGCCCAGGTCGAAGCCGGCGCCCTGGTCCTCCATCGCGCCCTCTGGAACCGCGCCTTCCTCGACGAACTCCGAGACTTCCCGAACGGCCGCAAGGATGACCAGGTCGATGCGCTGAGCCGCGGCATCACGATGCTCAGCGAAACCTCCACCCAGCCCCGCCGCCTGAACGTTCCCTATCTGGATCGTTGACACGCGCGGCCGGAGGCGGCGCAGCCCACGCGCCATACAACAAAAGCCCAGAGCCCCGCCGCATCTCACGAGAGATGAAGCCCGGCCCCAGGCGCAACAGGCGAGATCGCATGTTCGAAACCATTGCAGGCCTCATCCCGCCCGACCCCGACTACCCGCCCCGCACAGCCCGCCTCAACATCCTCAAACGCGCGCTGGATGGCACCCTCTACGATGTCCTGCCCTATGCCTTCGCCGACGAACGCACCGGCGCCGGCGACTATATCCCCCTGCGTCAGCGCCGTCCGTCCGTCCGCTACCCGCTGGCCAAGACCGTCGTCGACGACAGCATCTCCCTCGTCTTCGGCGACGGCCACTTCCCTACGATCGACAGCGACGACAACCGAACCCGCGCGATCCTGGCGGATATCGCGACAGAATCGAAACTCAACGCCGTCATGCAGGAGGCCGCCTTGCGCGGCTCCATCGGATCGGTGGCGATCCTGCTGCGGGTCCTCAAGGGCCGAATCTTCCTCAAGGTCCTCGAAACACTCTCGCTCACCCCGATCTGGGACCCCGAAGAGCCGGACCGCCTCGCCAGCGTCACCGAACGCTACAAGGTCCCCGGCGCCACACTGGCCGCCATGGGCTACGACATCGACGACCTGCAGGCCCAGCACTGGTTCATGCGCGACTGGGACACCGACCAGGAAACCTGGTTCCTCCCATGGCCTGTCACCAGCGACGCCCCACCCCAGCTCGACGAGGTCCGCACCACCCGTCACGGCCTCGGCTTTGTGCCCATCGTCTGGATCCGCAATCTGCCCGGCGGCCCCGACGGCCCGGACGGCGTTGACGGCGCCTGCACCTTCCGCGCCGCTCTCGAGACCAGCATCGAGATCGACTATCAGCTGAGCCAGGCTGGGCGTGGCCTGAAATACAGCTCCGATCCGACCCTGCTGATCCGCGAACCCGCCGCCGACAGCCGTGAGCTCGTCCGCGGCGGCGGCAACGCCCTCGTCGTCAGCGAACACGGCGACGCCAGGCTGCTCGAGATCAACGGCACCGCCGCCGGCGCGGTCATCGACTATGTCCGTGTCCTGCGCGAAATGGCGCTGGAGAGCATCCACGGCAACCGCGCCAGTGCTGACCGTCTCACCGCCGCCCAGTCCGGCCGCGCGCTGGAGATGATGCACCAGGGCCTGGTCCTGCTGGCCGACAACCTGCGCATCAGCTACGGCGCGGGCCTCCTCGAACTGTCCCGCATGATCCTGCAGGCCAGCAACATCTACCGGCTGATCGTGCTCGGTTCTCCCATCGATCCGATCGACCCGGGAACCAGGCTGAGCCTGGTCTGGCCGCGCTGGTTCGCCCCCACGGCGGAGGATCGCGCCGCCGACGCCAACACGCTCGCCACCCTCACCGAAGCGCGGCTGCTCTCACCCGAGACAGCCCTGCGCAGTGTCGCCGACGTCTACAACGTCGCCGACATCGCGTCGGAGCGCGCACGCATCAAAACGGAGCAAGCATGACCGACGAAGTCCAACCATCGGGCGACGATCCCAGGGTTGCAGAACTGGAACGCCGCCTCGCCGAGATCGAAGCCGCCACCACCCAACGCATCCTCCACGCCGAGCTGCGCTCCCACGCGACCCGCGCCGGCATGGTCGATCTCGACGGCCTCAAGCTGCTCGACACCTCCGCCCTCAAGCTCACCGAGACCGGCGAGCTCGACGGCGGCACAAGGCTGATGGCCGATCTCCGCCGGGCCAAGCCCTGGCTGTTCCAGCAGGCCAGCTCCTCCAGCCCTGCCACCCCGCCGCCCAACCGCCCGCAGCCTGCCAAGCGCGCCACTGAAATGAGCCACGCCGAATGGCGCGCTGCCCGGGCTGAGCTGCTCCGGCGCCGCTGATCACCTCTCTCGGCTGACCCCGAACCCGCCTCGCCCATCCTCCCTCTCTGGCCATCGCCCTGCATTCGCGGGCGAGGACGGCCGTCTGCACAAGGACCAGCACCATGGGTATCCAGAACTTCCCCGCCGCCCTCCAGCCGATCATCCAGCAGGGCTACCTGGAGCGCGAGTTCCAGGCCTCGCTCGAATCCCGCATCGGCTACCGCATGTGCGCCGACCGCCAAGAGTTTGCCGTCGGCATCGGTGAAACCCTCACCAAGACCCGCGCCGGGCTGAAGCCGTCGGTGACCACGCCGAGCGCGCCGGCCACCAACACCAATCTCGACAACGGTCTCACCCCGGTGTCGTTCGGCGTCGAGCAATTCACCATCACGCTGAACCACTACGCAGCCACCACAGACCTCAACATCGTCACCTCGCGTGTCGGCATCGCCTCGCAGTTCCTGCTCAATGCTGCCATCAACGGCGAGCAGGCCGCCCGCAGCCTTGACGAACTGGCGCGCAACGCCCTGTTCAACCCGTATTTCGGCGGCAACACGCGCGTCCGCACCACCCTGTCCTCCGCCGGCCCCGCCGTCTCGGTGGACGATATCCGCGGCTTCCAGATGGTCTTCGTCAACGGCGTGCAGACCACCGTCGGCGCCAGCACTTCGATGACGGTCACCGTCGGCAGCAACGTCTACACGCTGGTCGGCGCAACCGCCGATGCGGTCAACGTCAGCACGGCGCCCAACGGCATCTCCGGTGTGCTGACCTTCAGCGCTTCCGTCCTGGTCGCCGACGGCACCGCCGGCAATACCGTCATGGCCGCCACCGCCAGCTCCATCATGCGTCCCAACGGCCGCAGCAACACCCTGGCGCTGCAGTCGACGGACGTGCTGACCATGTCCACCCTGCTCAACGCCGTGGCCCAGCTCCGCCTCAACGCAGTCCCTGAGATCGACGGCGTCTACAACTGCTACCTCGACCCGGTCAGCGCCCGTCAGCTGTTCGCCGATAACGACTTCCGCCAGCTCTTCCAGGGCGCCACCTCGGCCAACCAGGTGTTCAAGAAGGGCATGATCAACGACTTCCTGGGCCTGCGCTTCATCCCCACGACAGAGGCCTACGTCCAGGCCCACCCCACCATCAGCGGCGCGGTCATCCGCCGTCCGATCGTCGTGGGCCAGGGCGCCCTCATTGAAGGCGACTTCGCTGGCATGGCCAATGCCGACGTGGCCCCGGACGACAGCCTGATCTCGCTCGTGGACGGTATCGCCATGGTCACCCGCGAGCCGATCGATCGCCTGCAGCAGATCATCGCCCAGAGCTGGTACTGGATCGGCGGCTTCTGCGCCCCGTCCGACACGACGACCAGCCCGACCACGATCCCGACCGCCACCAACGCCGCCTACAAGCGCGCCGTCATGTGCGAGCACATCGGCTGATCGGCCCGACCGCGACCGGTCCCAGCGGTCGCGGTCGACCACTCCACCTTTCAGTCGCACCCCCCCGTCAGCTGCACCAGGAGCGCTCCATGGCGACCGACGAACCCGACGACCAGCTCCGCACGACCACCTACGGCGTCGTCAACGGCGCTATGACCCAGATGACCCCGGCCGTGATGAAGGCGACCCATCCCGCCAACAGCGTCTACACCTTCTCCAAATCGTTCACCTGGAACAACGGACGCTCCCTGCTGCAGTTCCACCGCGGACAGTCCTACCACCTGGACCCGCCGCTGAAGGCGGCCCTGCTCGCCGCCGGTGCGCCGATCACCCTCGCCTGATCCGAAACCGAACCAACCCTAGGAGCCAGCAATGGCGTTCACCGACAGCGAGCGCACCGATCTGCGGCGTCACATGGGCTACCCTGCCTACGGCCTGGGCAATGGCGGTTTCAGCAACTGGCGCTTCTACCAGGCCTTCGGTCTGCTCGAATACCGGCTCCAGCGCCTCTCCCCCGCCGAAGAGGCGGTTGCCCGCACCTATCTCGTGACCTTGGCGACCCTGGAGACCGCGATCACCGACGCTTCGGTCTCACTTGACACCGACACCGCGGCCGCCTGGACCCGCAACGCCCGCGAAGTCGCCGAACGCACCCGCCTGTTCGACGACTGGCGCCGCAGGCTCTGCGGCTTTTTCGGCATCCCCCCCGGCCCGTCCCTGGGTGAGGCCGGCACAAGGCTGGTGGTGTGATGGACAGCCTGACTTTGCAGGATCGCATCAACCGCGGGCAGGGCCGCGCCGCCCGCCATATCGGCGCCCCGCACGACCTGCTCCGCCCCGCCAACACGCTCGAGCCGCTTGCTCCCGCCAACCGGATCCTCAAGCTCCATGCCCAGTTCCTCCCCCTCGGCGGACGGCACACCCATCCCGTCGTCTTCGGCGAGAATCTGTGGGAAGGCATCTTCGATGCCGCCTACACGCGGCCCGGCGACCTGCTCCGAAACATCGACAACGGAACGGTTCACTTCATCGCCGCCCAGCAGCCGCTTCTGCCGGTTCTGTGCGTGCATGCCGCAAGACGCCTTGCCATCTCCCGCGCCGCCGCCGCCAGCACCCCCGGCCTGAACGCCTATGGCGCCACCGTCACCGCCACTGAAACGGTCCTCGCCAGCTTCTGGCCGGCGGCGATCGTCGTCGGAGGCGGGCAGGGGACCGGCCAATCCGGCATCGCCTCAGATATACCCTCCGGCACCTGGCAAGTCCTGCTGCCGGTCAGCCTCAACGTCACCCTGCGCATCGGCGACCGCCTGACCGACGATCTCGGCCGCATCGCGGTCATCGGCAGCACCGAGCTCACCGATCTCGGCTGGCGCCTGCAGGCCCAGCAGGCCAACACCTGAGAGGCGACCCATGGCCGATCAATCCGATGTCGAAGCAACCCTCGCCAGTCTCGTCACCGGCATCCTCTATCCCGCCGGAACGAACGCGGCATCGGTCCTCGGCAGCGTCTGTCACATCTATCGCGGTTGGCCCAACCCGGCCGGCCTCGGCACCGACCTTGCGGCCGGCAATCTGACGGTCACCGTGATGCCGGATGCCGGATCGTTCCGGGTTACCACACGCTACCTTGATCCGCCGACGAATCTGACCCCAGCCGCCCCCACGCTCACCGTCACCGTCTCCGGCCAGACCGCCACCATCGGCGGCACTGCATCGCCAGGCCAGGTGGCCGGCCTGATCGTCGACCGCGCCGCCTTCGTCCACCGCACCGAAGCCGGCGACACGCCCGCCCTGGTCGCCGCCATCCTCGCCTCCTACATCCGCGGCACCCGGATCGCCCAGGTCTCTGGCCCCTCCATCACCATCCCCGGCGCCGGCCTGCTCGTCGGCCGCGTCGTCGCCGACCAGACAGCCTTGGCTGAGACCCGCCGCCAGATCCAGGCCTTCCGCGTCGCCTGCTGGTGCCCCGATCCCACCACCCGTGACAGCCTGGCCACCCTGCTCGACACCGCGCTGAGCCAGGACAGCTTCATCGCCCTGCCGGACAACACCCAGGCCCGCCTGCGTCTGTCCCGCAGCATCACCTTCGATCAGAGCCAGAACGCCAACCTTTTCAGACGCGATCTGATCTTCAACGTCGAATACGCCACCACCGTCTCCGACACACTGCCCGCCCTCATCATCGGCTCTACCGCCATCGCTCCCAACGGCGGGCCCACCACCCAGTCCCTCCTCGGCTGAAGGATCTCCCCATGAACATCCAACTCGTCGTCGTGCGGGGCTTCGGTCCGCACGCGAAGGGCGACTGCATCACCGACCCGGCACAGATCCAGACGATCCTCGCCGGCGAGAACGCATCCCACGTCGTGCGCATCCCCGCACCGGCGCCCGCCGCGCCGACATCCCCCGCGCCCATAGCCAAGGAGGCCTGATCGATGCCGATCGTCCAGCAAGGCAACATCAACACCACCGCCCTGGTGGTGCCCGATCTTTACGTCCAGATCGTCCCGCCCCAGAACCTCGTTCTCAACGGCGTTCCCACCAATGTGCTCGGTGTCGTGGGCTCCGCCAGCTGGGGCCCGGTCGGCCAGCCGGTGATCGCTTCCTCGATGGCCGACTACGCCCGCAACTTCGGCCCGGTGATGCCCCGCAAATACGACATGGGTACGGTCGTGGCCGCCGCCGTCCAGCAGGGCGCCAGCAATTTCCGCTGCGTCCGCGTGACCGACGGCACCGACACCGCCGCCAGCATGATCCTGCCGGGCACCAGCTTCCTGCTCGTCGGCCTCTACACCGGCAGCCTCGGCAACCAGATCGTCGTCAGCCTGGCCGCCGGCAGCAAGGCCAATACCTGGCGCCTGACCGTGACCCTGCCCGGCCTGCAACCCGAGGTGTTCGACAATATCGCCGGCACCGGATCCCAGTTCTGGATCAACCTCGCCGCCGCCGTGAACGCCGGCACCGGCGTGCAGCGCGGCCCGAGCCAGCTGGTGGTCGCGACCGCCGGCGGAACCTCCGTTGCCCCCTCCGCCCAGACCGTGAGCTTCACCATCGGCACTGCCGGCACCGATGGTGCGACCAGCGTGTCCTCCACCTCCCTCGTCGGTGCCGATACCGTACCCCGCAAGGGCATGTATGCCTTGCGCGGGCAGGGCTGCTCGATCGCCGTCCTCGCCGACGGCGACGACGCCACGCAATGGACCACCCAGGCCGGCTTCGGCCTGTCCGAAGGCATCTACATGATCCTCGTGTCGCCTTCCGGCGACACCATCAGCGACATCGTCGCCGTCAAGCAGGCGGTCGGTCTGGACAGCTACGCCGCCAAGCTGATGTTCGGCGACTGGATCTGGTGGAACGACCAGGTGAACGGAATCCTGCGCCTGATCAGCCCGCAGGGCTTCGTCGCCGGCAGGCTCGCCAACCTCTCCCCCGAGCAGTCCAGCCTCAACAAGCCCCTCTACGGCGTTGTCGGCAGTCAGAAATCCGGCTCACCGGGCTCTGGCCAGAGCACCGGCTATTCCTCGGCCGAACTGGCCGCCCTGCTCGGCGTGGGTGTCGATGTGATTGCCAATCCCCAGCCCGGCGGCGCCTTCTGGGGTGTGCGCGGCGGCCACAACAGCAGCTCGAATTCGGCCACCAACGGCGACAACTATACGCGCCTGACCAACTACATCGCCGCCACCCTGGCCGCCGGCATGGGGCAGTATGTCGGCCAGGTCATCAACGCCGCCCTGTTCCGCCGCATCCGCGCCACCCAGCTGAGCTTCCTGCAGGCCATGCTCGGCCAGGGCCTGCTCGGCAGCACCGATGGCACGCTGCCCTTCAGCGTGATCTGTGACACGTCGAACAATCCCGCCGGCCGCACCGGTCTCGGCTACGTCCAGTCCGACGCGCAGATCCGCTACCAGGCGATCAACGAAAAATTCATCGTCAACATGGAGGGCGGCCAGACCGTCCAGGTGCAGCGCCAGACCCTTCCCGGCACCCCTGGCGCCCTGAGCGCGTAACCACTGAGCGCATAAGGAAATCCCGCAATGACCAGCAGCGCCTTCTCCGTCGGCCGCGACTGCCAGCTCGTGGTGATGGGCCCGTTCGGCCGCATCGATCTCACCCATGTCACCGGCTTCGAGAGCCACCAGCTCACCACCCCCATCCGCATCGATCGCATCGACGGCACCCAACTCGGTGCCGAGCTGCCCAAGGGCTGGGAGGGCAGCTTCGAACTCGAACGCGGCAGCTCAGCCGTCGATGACTTCATCGCCAAGACGGAAGCCGCCTACCGGTCCGGCTCGGTCGTTCCCACCGGCACGCTCTACCAATACGTGCAGGAGGTCGACGGCAGCACCAGCACCTATCAATACAACGGCGTCGTCTTCAAACTCGCTCAGGCCGGCACCTGGCGCGGCGATCAGAGCGTCAAGCAGAAGCTCGACTACTTCGCCACCACTCGCGTGCGCGTCTGATGTCCACGCTGTCCGCCCGCCTGATCGCCGCAGCCGAAGCAGCACCCACGACCACCGACAGCCAGGGCCGCGTCCTTTCTCTGCGTCGCCTGACGGCGCTCGACAAGCTGCGCCTGTTCAAGGCGGCCGGACCGGCGCTGGCACAGAACCATCTCTGGCTCGGAATGGCCACCCTGGCCTGCTCGGTCACCGCAATCGACGACGTCCCCGTCCCCCCGCCGGTCAACGAGGCGCAGATCGAAGCTCTCGTCGGCCGCCTCGGCGATGAAGGCATCAACGCCATCGCCCGCGCGCTCACCCCCCCTGAACCGCTGGACGTGGCAACCCACGCGGGAAACTGAGCCGGCACCCCGATCTGGTCGACAGTCTCTATCTGTGCCGGAACGGGGTGCCGTTCGATGTCGCCTTCTCACTCCCGCCCGAAGACCGGCTGGCCTGGGTGATCGCCCTCGGTCAGCTCGATGGCGGCGTGTTCGACTTCCCCTCGATGTCCTGGAAGGAGCGGTGATGACCCTGTCCGACCTCGTCATACACCTGCAGTCGCTCGATCTCGACGGCATCGCCCGCACAGCCCTCGCCGAGCAGGCCCAGCGCCTGGCCGACCTCGCCCAGGACGCGCTCTCCGTCATGCCCGGCGGCCCGCACGACCATCCCTGGCGCCGCATCGGCACGCTGCACGAAAGCGTCTCCGCCCAGGCTGAGGATGATACCGCCACTGTCGGCAGCACCTCCCCGACCGCGCTCTATCAGGAACATGGCACCGCGGAGATCCCGCCACGCCCCACCTTCGGCCCGCTCGCCGACGCCGAAGGCCAGGCCATCGCCGAGACCATCGCCGAACGCCTCACCACAGCCCTCAGGAGCCAATGATGGACGATGCCTATGTCATCGGCATCCGCCTGGCGCTGGATAACGGCGTCAGCGCCGGTGTCGCCGCGATCGGCCAGGAACTCGCCGCCCTCGACACACAGATCGCCACAACCGCCCTTAACCTGCAGCGACTGACCGAGATCGCGGCGTCCGCCACGGCTGCGGCGGCAGGCGACCTCGCCCGCCTTGCCCGCGATCCCGGCCGCAGCCCCCCCCAGGCCCAGGCCGCGCCAGATCCCATCCTGCCCGCCGCACAGAGCTCGGCGATCCTGCAGGCGACGCGCGCCGAACCTTCCGCGCCTGCTCCTGCAGCCGTCATAACGGCGCCGCCGGTCCCGAGCATCATCATCCGAACCGAGCCCGCCGCACCGGCTCAGCCCCAGCAACCCGCCCCATCGTCCCCCGCGCCGCAGTCCCCCCCAGCCTCAAGGACGGCAGCGCCGCCTGCGTCACCGGTATCTCCCCCGCTGCCGCAGACCGTCGCCTCTGTGGCCGCGCCCGCCGCGCCGCCATCAGTCGTCACGGTCGTCGCAGCGGTCCCGCAGTCGCCAATCCCCGCCGTATCAGCCGAAGCGATAACCGCCCCATCGTCGCTTCCCGTCGCACCAGCCGCAGTGACGCCCGCGCCATCGCCACCTCCCATCGCACCGGCAGCTACGACATCCGCGCCCCTTCCGAAACCACCGCCGACAGTCCCGGCAGCCGTGATGGGCACGCCGGCCACGCCGCCGGTCATTCGCATCCTGCAGACCGCCGAACGTCCGGTGTCTCCAGCGGCTTCCTCATCGCCGGCGCCGTCTGCCTCCTCCACCTCACCCTTGCTGCCGCTGCCGCTGCCGCCATTGCCGTCGCCTCCGTCCCAGGTCGCCCCGCCCCAGAGCCGATTCGCCCCGTCGCCGCCAGACAGAACTGCGGCCGTCGCCCCCCCCACCGAGCCGCACCCCGCCGCCCCAAGGGCAGCCCGGTCTGGCCCTGGTGACACCGCCGCCAGACGCGACCCGACCGCGCCCGGCCCGCTGCAGACCTTCCCCTCGGTGGCGCCGCAATCCGCCTCTCCTGCCGCCACTCCCGTGGGTGGCGATGTCTTTCTCGACGGCGCCCGCGTAGGCACCTGGATAACCAACCACCTCGCCCGTGAAGCCAGCCGACCGCCCACCGGCACCACAGGTTTCGACCCGCGCATGAGCATCACCTGGCCAGGCGCCCAGCAAGGAGGCTGATCGATGTCCTACTCCTACCTCCTCCTCGGTCCGATCCTGTTCCAGGATTTCGAACTGCCCCCCTCGGTCAGCTGGGGCGGTGCCCAGTCGCTCACTGTCCACAAGCTCCCCGGCGGTCTACGCATTATCGATGCCATGGGCCGCGACGACGCCGAGATCACCTGGACCGGCGTCTTCACAGGGTCAGATGCCGGCCTGCGGGCCCGGACCGTCGACCTCATGCGCGCCGATGGCGGCCTCTGGCCGCTCACCTGGGAAACCTTCTTCTACAGTGTCATCGTTTCCCGCTTCGAGGCCGACTATCGCCGCCCTAACTGGATCCCCTACCGCGTCACCTGCACCGTCCTGCGCGATGAAGCCGAAGCCGTCATCCAGGGCACCCTCTCGATCGGCGCCACCATCCTGTCGGACCTGACCGCTGCCGACAGCCTGGACACCGGCATCGATCTCTCAGGCACCACCGCCGCCACCTCCGTTCAAGGTGCGACCACCCTCGGCACCTCCTCCTATGCCCAGGCACAGTCCCAGCTCGCCACTGCGGCCGGCACCGCCGCCACCCAGCTGGCCACCATCGGAGCGCAGCTGACCACGGCGACCGATCTCGGCCAGGCCACCACTCTGGCGGGCCAGACCGCTCAGCTCGCCACCGCGCGGGGCTTCCTGGGCCGGGCCGCCACCAATCTCGCCAACGCCAGCAGCTGAGGAGCGGAACGATGCAAACGATCACCAGAGTCGGCGGAACACTCTTCCACGTCGCCGCGAGCCAGCTGAATGACGCCACCCAGTGGATCCGGATCGCCCAGCTCAACCACCTCTCTGACCCGATGCTGGCCGGCCTTGTCACGCTGAAGCTGCCGGCCCCCGACCCCAACGCAGGAGGCGGCATTGCCAGCCAGTAGCAACAGCCTGCGCACCCCGCGCCTGCAGGTCCTGGCCAACGGCGCCCCCATGTCCGCCCCGCTCGGCGCTGACATCTTCACCAACAACCACAGCGCCGCCGACCGATTTCGCCTCACAGCCCACCTCACCCAGACCGATCTCGCCACCTGGTCCGCCACCTCCGAAGCCCTGCTCGACATCCAGATCTCGCTCGACGGCCAAAGCTGGACCAGCCTCATCCAGGGCCAGGTCGACCAGTTGCAGATCGACCCCCGCGCGATGCGCCTCACCCTCGAAGGCCGTGACCTTACTTCCCGCTTGATCGAGACCCGCACGCAGGAGACCTTCGCCAACCAGACCAGCAGCGAAATCGCCCAGACCCTCGCCGCCCGCCACAGCCTCACCGCCGACGTCACCGCCACCAGCACCCCGGTCGGCGTCTACTGGCAGCTCGAGCACGACCACATCACGCTCGACAGCTTCAGCCGTTCCATCTCGGAATGGGATCTGCTGGTCACCCTCGCCGGCCACGAAGGCTTCGACGTCTGGGTCACCGACACCACCCTGCATTTTCATCCGCCACCGACCACCCTGGCCGCCATCACCGTCCTGCAGCTCAACGCCTCGGTCACCGGCCCTGCCAATCTAATCTCACTGCAGCTCGACCGCGCCCTGACCCTGGCGCGCGATATCGAGGTCGTCGTCAAAAGCTGGAACAGCCGCCAGGCCCAGTCCTTCACCCAGACCGCGCGCGCCACTCGCAGCGCCGGAATCGGCGCCCCGTCCAACGGCAAGCCGCAGCGCTACGTCTACGTCGTCCCCAACCTGACGCCGGACGCCGCCCTCAAGCTCGCCCAGACCCGGCTCGCCGAACTCTCCCGCCACGAGCGCGTCATCCACGCGGAGATGCCGGGCGAACTAACCCTCACGCCCCGTCAGCAGGTCCTGCTGCAAGGCACCAACAGCGATTTCGACCAGCTCTACTGGATCGACGAGATCACCCGCCGCCTCAGCTTCACCGGCGGCTTCACCCAGTCGCTGCGCGCCCGCAACGCCAGCTCCACCGTTTCGGCCACCTCTCCCGCCACCCCCATCGGCACCGGCAGCGGAGGCACCCCATGGAGCGGTTTCTGAACGCGCTGAAGGCTCAGTCCGGCGCGCAGGACCGTGCCACCGGCCAGCCCCGCTTCGCCACCGTCAGCAGTGTGGACCCGTCCCGCCCGGCCGCCCGTGTGATATTGCAGCCAGAAGGCGTGCTCACCGGCTGGCTCCCCATCCTCAGCCCCTGGGTCGGCGCCGGCTGGGGCCTGTCCTGCCCCCCCGCACCGGGCGACCAGGTCCTGGTCCTGCCGCATGAAGGCCAGTCCGAACACGGCATCATCATCGGCCGCGCCTGGTCCGACAGCGCCAGAACCCCAGCCGCCCCCACCGGCGAGCTCTGGCTCGTCCACCAGTCCGGCGCCTTCCTGAAGCTGACCAATGACGGAATGATCCATCTCCAGGGCAACACCACCCTGGCCGGCAACCTCACCGTGACCGGAAACATCGCCGCCTCCGGCGACGTCAGCGACGGCCACGGCGCCCTGTCGCGCCTGCGCGGACATTACGATAGCCACACCCACACAGACTCCCGCGGCGGCACCACCTCCACCACCAGCCAGCCCAACTAGGAGCCAAACATGGCCGATCTCTCCCACAGCTTCGGCTCCGATCTGGTGACCTCCCCCACCGGCGACCTCGCTGCAGCCTCAGGCCCCACCCTCGGCCAGCAGCGCGTCCTGAAGCGCCTGCTCACCAATCCCGGCGACTACATCTGGCAGCTCGACTATGGCGCCGGCCTCGCCAGCTTCGTGGGCCAGCCGGCTGCCGTCGACCAGATCAAGGCCACCATCCGCAGCCAGATCTTCAAGGAAGCCGCAGTCGCCCGCACCCCGGAGCCTGTCATCGACGTCACCTTCGACCAGACCGGCACCGTCTACGTCCATATTCGCTACGCCGACGCCGGCACCGGCCAGACCCAGCTCCTCTCCTTCTCGGCGGGAACCTCGTAGATGCAACTCCAGCTCCAGAACTTCTCCACACTCGTCAGCAACGCCGCCGCCGCCGTCCAGGGCTCCGCGCGCCAGCTGCTCGACCTCACCGTCGGCAGCACTTTGCGCGCCATCTTGGAAGCCAACGCTGCGATCGGCCTGTGGATGCAGTGGCTGATCCTGCAGGTGCTCTCCACCACAAGGGCAGCCACCAGCAACGGCAACGATCTTGACAGCTGGACCGCCGATTTCTCCCTGGCAAGGCTCCCCGCGTCCCCCGCCGCCGGCCAGGCCAGCTTCAGCCGCTTCACGCCCACCACCACAGCGTTGATCCCGGCCGGCGTCTCGGTCCGCACATCGGACGGCAGCCAGAGCTTCACCGTCGCCACCGACCCGACCAACGCCGCCTGGAACGCCCCGTTGGCCGGCTACACGCTCGGCGCCGGTGTCGCCAGCATCACCCTGCCGGTTACTGCGGTCACATCCGGCTCGGCCGGCAATGTCCAGTCCGGCGCCATCACCCTGCTCGCCACCGCCATCCCAGGTGTGGACACGGTCACCAACGCCGCCCCCCTCTCCGGCGGCCTCGACGCCGAAAGCGATACCGCGCTGCGCACACGCTTTTCGAGCTATCTCGACAGCCGTGCCCGCGCCACACCGCTTGCCATCGGCTCGGCGATCCTCTCCGTCCGCCAGGGACTGAATTACACCCTTCAGGAAAACCAGACGACCACCGGCGCCACCAGCATGGGCACCTTCGTCGTCACTGTCGATGACGGCTCCGGTGCCCCGTCCGCGTCCTTGCTCACCAGTGTCGCGGGCGCCGTCGAGTCGATGCGCCCGATCGGCAGCCTTTACACCGTCCAAGCCCCCACGATCCTGACCGCCAACGTCTCCATGGCGATCTCCACGGCTGCCACCGCCATCCACACCAACATCACAGCCAACGTCGTGCGAAGCCTGACCGCTGCCATCAACGCGCTCACCCTCGGCGCCCCGCTTCCCTACACCCGCCTGGCCCAGCTCGCCTATGCGGCGGACCCCAACGTAACCAACGTCACCGCCCTAACGCTGAACGGCGGCACGGCAGACCTCGTCCCCAACGCCGCCAGCCTCATCAAGGCCGGCACCATCCAGGTGAACTGACATGACCGGTGACCCGGCGGACATGCTGGCCCGCCTCAAATCCACGCTCCCGCGCAGCTGGTTCGCCGACACCACCCCCGTCCTCGACGGCGTGCTGACCGGCCTCGCCAATGCGTGGTCCTGGCTCCACGGTGCGCTCACCTACACCATTGCTCAGACCCGCATCGCCACCGCCACCGACAGCTTCCTCGATCAGATCGCCGGCGATTTTTTCGGCACACGCCTGCTCCGCCTGCCCACCGAGCCCGACTCCGCCTACCGCACCCGCATCCGTCGTGAGCTGCTACGCGAACGCGGCACCCGCCAAGCCCTCGTCCAGGTGCTGCAGGACCTCACAGGCCGTACGCCGGTCGTCTTCGAGCCCAGTCGTCCCGCCGACACCGGCGCCTGGGGTGGCGCGCTCGGCTACGGCAGCGCCGGCGGCTGGGGCAGCTTGATGCTGCCCTACCAGTGCTTCGTCACCGCCTACCGCGCCCAGGGCAGCGGCATCGCCAAGGTCGCGGGCTATGGCGGCCCGTCCGGCTACGGCGTGGGCGCCATCCAGTACGCCAGCCTTTCGATGCTCACCGGCAGCATCACCGACCAGCAGATTTCGGCCGCCATCGCCCGCGTGATGCCGGTCTCGACGATCGCCTGGACCCGCATCTCCAACTGAACCCCCTGTCCGAGGCCAGAACATGGATCGCAGCATCGTCTACCCCGGCAGCATTCCGCTCGATACGGACCTGTTGTCGACCAACCGCAACGCCATGGTGGCCCTCGGCGCCCTGCTGTCCGCCACGCTCGGCACGTCACCGCAGATCGATGGCCTCGCCGTCAGCCCGACCGTCCCCGCCAGCCTCTCCGTCGTCGTCGCCCCCGGCAGCATCACCCAGCTCACCACGGTCGATCAGAACGCATATGGCTCACTTTCGGCCGACACCGCCGACGCCCTGGTGAAAATGGGCGTGAACCTGGCCAGCACGACCTTCGCGTTGGTCGCCCCCACCACCACCGGCCAGGCGATCAACTACCTCATAGAGGCGACATTCCAGGAGGCCGACGTCACCCCCGTCGTGCTGCCCTACTACAACGCCGCCAACCCGGCACTGCCCTATCTCGGCCCAGCCAACAGCGGCGTTGCCCAGGCCACCCAGCGCACCCAGCGCGTCCAGCTCCAGCTCAAGGCCGGCGCCCCCGCCGTCGTCGGCAGCCAGACCACTCCCTCCGTGGACTCCGGTTGGTCTGGCCTCGCCGTTATCACAGTCGCCTACGGCCAGACCCAGATCACCGCGACCAGCATCACCAGCTGGCCGCAGTCGCCGATCATCCCCTACCGTCTTGCGTCCCTACGCCCTGGATTCTCGCAGATCCAGCCCTTCACAGCGTCCGGCACGTTCGTCGTGCCGCAGGGTGTCACCCGCCTGCGTGTAACGGTGATCGGCGGCGGCGGCGCCGGCGGCACCCACGCCACCATTCCAAGCGGCGGCGGCGGCGCCGGCGGCCAGGCGATCACCATTCTCACCGGCATGACCCCCGGTACCTCCGTCCCTGTCACCGTCGGTGCCGGCGGCGTGGCCCTCACCGGCGGAGCCACCGGCAGCGGCGGTGTCGGCGGCACATCGAGCTTCGGCGTCTATCTGTCCGCCACCGGCGGCCAGGGCGGCGGCGGCGGCTCGGTGTCCACCACGGCCGCCGGCGGCGGTGGCGGCTCCGGCGTCGGCGGTCTGATCAACTATGCCGGCTCGATGGGCACCGACAGCATCATCCCCGCGGCTCGCGGCGGCGACGGCGGCGGCCCTGGCGGCGGCCGCGGCACCACCGGCCTCGTCGCCGGTATCGCAGCCCCCGGCTATGGCGGCGGCGGCGGTGGCGGCGGTGCCAGCAGCACCAGCGGCACCGGCACCGGCGCGTCCGGTGGCAACGGGGGCGCGGGCCTCGTCATCGTGGAGTACTAAGCGATGAAGACCTTTGCCCGACTCGTCAGCGGCGTCGTCGCTGAACTGCTCACCACCTCCTCCGACCCGACCCAGCTGTTCTATCCCACCCTGCAATGGGTAGACGTCACCAGCCAGACCGGCATCCAGGTCGGCTACGTGCAGAGCGGCGCAAGCTTTACCGCTCCGCCGCCGCCCACGCCGGTCGTGATTCAGGCCCCGTCGCTCGCCCAGCTCCAATCCGAGCTCGCCGCCCTCTCCGCGCAGATCGCTGCCCTCGCGCCCCACAGCTGAATCGGAGCCGATCATGCCCACCATCGCCCAGCATGTCTGGCGCCCCAGCGGCGCCCGTCGGGTCGTGCTCGACGGGTTCGTGCCTGTCCCCCGCGGCACCATCCCCACCACCCCCGCCCCCCTGGTCTGGCCGGCGAAAGACCCTGCCGATGTGCTAGATTATGAGTTCGACATATCGGCCGCCCTGCTCGGCAACCGCGGTGACAGCATCACCACGATCGACGTCGCCATCACACCGAACGCCACCGGCGATCTCACGCTCGCCAGCACCGGGGCGGACGGCGCGGTGGCCGTGCTCTGGCTCGGCTCCGGCCAGGTCGGCACGATCTACAGCGTTCAGATCACCATCGGCACCGCCGACGGCCGTCAGGTCAACCGCGTGGTGCTCCTGCCGGTCCAGTCACTCGCTGTCGCCAGCACCGCATCCAACGCCCTTACCAGCGGTTCTGGCGCGATTGTCACCGACCAGGCCGGCAACCCCATTCTGATCGGGAGCTGATCATGCCAACGGTCGACGATCTCACAGCAGCAATGGCAGCCGCCGCCACCGACGAACTGCCGATCAGCCAGTCCGGCACATTGCGCAAGGCCACCGTGGCCCAGGTGACCGCGGGCCTGCAGCCCTCCCTGGCGCTCGCCTCCGGCCAGCTGCTCGGTCGCATCTCGACGGGCACCGGATCGCCGGAGGCGATAACCATCGGCGCCAATCTCAGCCTTGCCAGCGGCAGCCTCTCGGCGACGGCCACCCCCTTCACGGTGGCCGGCCTTCCCGCGGCCAACAGCCCGCAGCCGGCCGACCTCGTGGCAATGTCACAGAGCGGCACCAGCGTCGCCCTGCCCTATGGACAGTTCATGTCAGGGCTATCCGGCCTTCCCGGCCTTAACGTCTCCGCCACCCAGGCCACCGCCACCGGCGCCAGTCTCGCCCGGACACTCGCCAGCCACTTTGCCGACGCCATCGCCATCGAGGATTTCGGTGCAGTCGGAGACGGTCTGACCGACGACACCGCAGCGCTCAGCGCGGCCTTCGCCTCCGGCCGCCCGGTGAGGCTCGGCCCCAAGATCTATGCCATCAAGGGCCAGCTCACGATCGCCGCGGCCACAGCTTCACTGATCGGCACCCCTGGCGTCAGCACGCTCAGACGGTCTTCCCAGACGGGCTCCGGCGCCTGGCTCCTGCTGCAGGGCAGCAGCTTCCGGGCCGACGGTGTGATCTTCGATGCCAACAGATCGGCCATCAGCATCGATAGCTGGTCCGTCCTGGTGGCCGCCTCCTGCACGACGACCGATTTCCACCGTTGCGCCTTCATCAATGCCTATGGCGCGGTGCTGGGCCACGGCCTCTCCTACCTCGCCAACGATCCAACGCTCTGCCAGCACAGCATCCGCGACTGCGAATTCGCCAGCAACGCGAGCCACGGCCTCTGGGTCGAGGCCTGCGAAGGGGTGCTCGTCGAATCCTGCCGCGCCCATGACAACGGCCAGTACGGTCTGTGCCTGGACTACAACGACCCGACCTTCGTCCAGAAGGTCCGCATGGCGCAGGTCATCGGCAATCGCTGCTGGAACAACCAGCGTGGCATCTCCATCGGTAACTACAACGCCACCAACATCACCCCGCCGACCTGGGGCAACGCCAATCCGGACGCGATCTCCATCATCGTCTCCGACAACATCTGCCATGACAACACCCTCTACGGTATCGCCGTCTCCGGCCGCGCTCTGCAGGTGCATGGCAACCTGCTCTCCAACAACGGCACGGTGACAAATGCTGGCGCCGGCCTCCTCGCGAACCTGTCGAATTCGCGGGTGACCGCGAACATGGTCTCCGGTATCGGCCTATATGGCATCGACTGTGGCGGATCGCTGAACGCCGATTTCACCGCCAATTTCGTTCAGGGCTCCAGCTTTGGCATCAACTGCGGCGGCGGTCAGAACGTCCGCGTCGATGACAACTTCATCCAGGACTGCAGCTCCTGGGCAATCATCGCCAACAATGTCGAGACCGACGCCGACGGCCTCACCTTCGGCCTGCCCACCAACATCCTCTCGCTCGCCGGCAACTGGATCGGCATGTCCAGCTCCGGCGCCGGCGGCGTGCTGCTGCGCGACGGGCCGCAGAACGTGCTTGTGGCCCGCAACAGCTTCGTCGGCACCAACGGCGCCCAGCTCGGCAACACGCTCTGGGCAAACACGGACTCAATAGTCATCGAAGGCAACCGCTGGAACCTGTCCCAGCGTTTCGTCGTCAACCCGACGTCGATCGGCGGGCTGCAGACCATCCTTGTGCCGGACATCGCCGATAGCCTGATGATCACGACGGCACCCACCGGCGTGCAATCCATGGTCGGTATGTATCAGGCCCAGTCCGCCGGCAGCATCACCTTCATCCGCGTCACCGCGGGGGGCTCCGGCTATACCACAGCGACGGTCAGCATCACCGGTGCCGGCACCGGCGCCGCGGCCAGCGCCATGCTGTCCAACGGCGCTCTGATCGGCGTGGTCGTCACCAACCCAGGTAGCGGCTACGGCCCCACCGGCACACAGGTGACCGTCACAATCTCCGGCACAGGCACCGGCGCCACCGCGGTAGGCTGGTGTGGCCTGCCTGTCCCCGAAGAGCGCCGCCTCGTGGTGCGCTGCAATGCGGCCGTGCATTTCACCCGCGTGGGCTCGGCTCCGCTGCAGGAGAACTGGACCTACACCGACCTCAACGTCCCCGCCGCGGCGGATGTCGAATGGATCGGAACCTGGGGCACCTGGCGCGCCAGCTATTTCAGTACAGCCGACTACCTGGCCCCTGACGGTGCCGGCGGCGCCAGCCTGCGCAGCGTGTCCAACGGCGATGTGCGGATCCATCCCAATGGCAGCGGCAATCTGCGCCTCACCACCGATGCCGAGGCCACCGGCTGCATCAACGCCATCGGTCGCGGCTCGCCGCAGGGTGTGGTCAGCGCGCCGCCTGGCTCGACCTACAACAATCTCAACGGCGGCGTCGGTACCAGCTTCTACGTCAAGCAGAGCGGAACGGCCAACACCGGCTGGTTCGCCGTCGGCTGACATCGCCGCGCCCTGACCGTCCCATCGCCCCGCATCACCCGCACCTGCCCCCAAGGGCGGGGGGAGAACCCGCATGACCACGATCCCGCAGCTGCCGCAGACCGCGGTCGTCCACCCGACAGACCAGCTGATGCTCGACCAGTCCGGCACATCGGCCGCGGCGACGGTGTCCCAGTTGCTGCAAGGCCTGCAGCCCGAACTGACGCTGGCGCAGAACAAGCTGCTCGGCCGGATCAGTCCCGTGCCAGGTCAGCCCGAATCGGTCGATATCGGCCACGGGCTCGCGGTGGCCACCACGGCTCTGACGGTCGACACCTCGGTGATCGCACCTCTGGCCTCGCCTGCCTTTTCGGGGGCGCCCACGGCGCCCACTCCGGCAGTCGGCGACAGCAGCAACAAAATCGCCACCACTGCCTACGTGCAGGCCAAATACTATGAGCCGGTCAGCATCACCGGCGATTTGACGGGCACCGGTTCCAACACGATCCCTGTTACGTTGCCAGCGATCACAACCCCGGGCCAGTTCACCAAGGTAACTGTGAATGCCAAGGGGCAGGTGATCTCCGGCCTTGCCACCTTGTCGCCCGGCGACATCACCGGCCTTGCCGCTGTGGCGACCACCGGCAGCTACACGGACCTTGCGAACAAGCCGACCCTGACCCTCAGCGGCGATGTGAGCGGGACGGGTTCAAGCACGATTACCGCCACACTTCCCGCGATCACAACCCCTGGGCAGTTCACCAAGGTGACGGTGAACGCCAAGGGGCAGGTGACGTCTGGCACCGCCACGCTGTCGCCCATCGACATCACCGGCCTTGCCACCGTAGCCACCACCGGCAGCTACACGGACCTCGCAAACAAGCCGACCCTGACCCTCAGCGGCGATGTAAGCGGGACCGGTTCGAGCACCATCACCGCCACACTTCCAGCGATCACGACTCCCGGACAGTTCACCAAGGTGATGGTGAACGCCAAAGGACAGGTGACGTCTGGCATAGCCACATTGTCGCCCACTGACATCACCGGCCTTGCCACCGTAGCCACCAGCGGCAGCTACAACGATCTCACCAACAAGCCGTCCGGCTATGCGCTCACGGCCGCCACGACGACGGTCCTTGGTGGGGTCAAGGTCGGCGCCAATCTCGCCGTCCAGCCGGATGGCACTTTGTCGGTGACTGCCAGCGGGCTTGATGTCTCGCAGGCGACGTCGGTCGCAACCGGCAGCTCTGTCGCCCGCTCGATGGCCAGCCGGCTCGCAGAGGTCCACAACGTGCTGGATTATGGCGCCGATCCCACAGGCGTCGCCGACTTTGCACCGGCGTTTCAGGCGCTCGCCTCAGGCATTTCTGCAAATGGCGGCACCATCTACTTTCCCAGTGGCACCTACCGCTTCAACAGTGCCACCTATGCCGCAGGCAAGACGCTGATAGAGCTCGACGGCGGGGTGACCTTCGTCGGATCTGGTGTCCTCAACACGGTCGCGGACAACAGCGTTCTGGTCGGCGAACAGGCCTCTAAGGTTCTCATGTCCGTCTCGGCGACCGATGCCAACGCCTGGACGCTCCACACATCATTGGTCGTGCCAGGTACGACGGGAACGACCTCCTACGAGAAATCGGCCTTCTATAGCGCAGCATCCTCCTATGACGTGTCGACCTACACGCCCGGAACTGCTTACGATACGGTTACAACATTCAAGGATATCGTGGGTCTGCAGGCATCCGGCACGATCTTGCCAGGAACGACCAAAGGTCGCGTCTGGGGTATCGCCACGGGTGCCACCGTCAGCACCAGTTCAGATGGACTGGCGACCGGACTGGAAGTGGACCTGGTCAACAACGGTGCCTCGCAGCCTGAGAACAGCCGGTGGAACAGCAAGACCGGCGTCGCATCGATCAACTTCGGTCCGAACGCCGGCACCAATGCCTTTATGGTGGTCGGTGCCGGTGGAACCTGGTACGACGGATACACGGTTCTCAAGAACGGTGTGACGCGAAACGCTTTCGTGCTCCGAGACCTGTCGACTTATCCGTCAACGACGCCGGCCTTCATCGATGCCAACGGCAACGCACAGTTCCAGTCACTGGCGATCACAGGCGGCACGCAAAGCACCTTCAACAGTACATGGACAGCAGGAAACCCCGGAACTGGCGGGTTTCAGTGGAATTTCACCGGATCAGTTCCAAGCACCGGTATCATCGGGCCGCTCACAAATGTTTACAACAACGGGCCGTATTGTGCCCAGGCCCAGAAATTCACCTATTTCAGCAGTGCCGGCAACGCCGACAGTGTCGACAACGCCAACACGCTGATCGGCATCTTCAACCCGACCAGTGTGCCCACAGCCAACATGGGCGCCGAGCTTGTCCGTTGGACGGTCGGCATCACCCCGCAGGACACCACCCATAACTGGACCCACGTCGTCGAGGAATACAACGTCGTCAACCGCGGCCTGGATATCGGCTGGAAGGCGTATCGAAACGATCCCATCAACAACATCACCGGCCCGCAGCAGATCACCGGCATCGTCAACTACTCGCCGGAGACCTCCGGCCTGGGCCAGCCGGGCGAAGGCAAGAACCTGCTGTTCGCCGAACTGTTCGCCCAGTCCGGGGCCACCAACTCCACCGGGCTTCCGGCGCGCTTCTACAATGCCTCGATGTACGAGCCCAACTGCGTCGTGGGCGCCGTCGGCCGTGCCATCTACATCAATGGCGATGTGACAGGAGTCGCGGCGCAGATCCCTTATGCGCCGCTTGAGGTCAACCTCACCTGGCTGCACGGCCTGCGCACCACGACAGCGACTTTCCAGGACGGTGCCGCCTTCACGATGGCTCAAGGCCAGGCAATCGCCTGGACCACCGGGTCGTCGACCGCGACGCTCGCCAGCAACGGCAGCGGCGCCAATCAGGACATCGTCCTGACCCCTGCGGGCACCGGAACGACCCGCGTCACGACACTGGCCGCATCAGGCACAGCGAGTTTCGCTGGCGGTCTGGCCGATGCCAGCTTCAGCCTGCAGACACCGGCCAACGGATTCTCGATCACCGTCCCCAACGGCGTGTCGACCCTGCAGCTGATGCCCGCCGGTGCGCTTGCCAGCGGAACGATCACGCTCCCGTCGTCGGCAGTGAACGGCCAATGGCTATTGATCTGTTCCACGGCGACGGTGACGTCGTGCAGCTTCGCGGCGGCCTCCGGCCAGACCGTCTTTGGCGCTCCCACTTCTCTCCCCGCCTATGTGGAGGTGTCCTTCCAATACCAGGCGAGCGCGTCGCGCTGGGTCTGCCAGTCCGGCAATGACACGCGGGTCACCGGTCTCGGCTCGATGGCATCCCAGAATGCCGCATCCGTTGCCATCACCGGAGGAACCATCTCCGGTGCGGCCATCACAGTCAGCACGCCGCTCAGTTCCGACAATTCGATCACGGTCGCCAACACGGCCTTCGTCAAGGCGCAGAACTACATCACCAGTGCTGGCGCACCGGTTCAGTCCGTGGTCGGACAGACCGGAGCCGTCACCACCGCGCAGATCGCATCAGCGGTCGCCGGGACGGGGCTGACCGGGTCTGGTGGGACCTTGGTGGTAAACTACGGAACGAGCGCCACCACGGCAGCCGCCGGCAACGATTCCCGGATCACGGGAGCCCTGTCGGCTGCCACTGCCGCTACCACTTACGCCCCGCTGGCGTCAGCTACCCTGACCGGAACACCGACCGTCCCCACGGCTTCGCTTAACACCAACACGACCCAGATCGCCTCGACCGCCTTCGTCCTAGGCCAGGCGGGTACATCGACGCCCGCCATGAACGGCACGGCGGCGGTGGGAACGGCCACCCAGTTCGCCCGCCAGGATCACGTCCATCCGACCGACACGTCGCGGGCGCCGACGGCCAGCCCCACCTTCACCGGCACGATCACCAACAGCGGCACGATTGCCAACGCCGGCTCGCTGGTGAGCAATCTGGGCACCGTGGGGCTCGGCAGCCTGCTGTCCAGTTCGTACCTGTCACCCTACACTGGTGCCCTGCTGTTCGGCACCGGGGCCGATGGCAGCGCCACGATCTCGTCAGGCACCACGACTCTCTCTCGCGACACGCACTACACGAACCTGACGATCAACGGCACGGGTGTGCTGAACCCGAACGGGCACCGCATCTTCGTCTCGGGCACGTTGGACATCTCCGCTGCGGCCTCGGGTGCTATTCTGGTGACCGGCGGGACGGTGTCGAACGCGGTCGGTTCGGCCGCAGGCTCCGGCAACGGGGCCCAGTTCGCGGCCAGAGATGTCCCGCTAGCCGCGCCGGCTCTCAATGGTGTGGCTGGCGGCACCGGCGTCGGTGCGACGGGCAACAGCAGCAGCGCCTATAACTTTGCCGCCAATGGTGGACAAGGTGGCGTCGGCGGTGTCGGCGGCACCGGCGTGTCGGCAGGAGGAAGCGCCGGCTCGCTGGCCACCAGCGCCAACTATCAGCCGAACTTTCCCACCCCCACGCTCACGTTCAGCCTCTACTACGGAACGTGCAACACGACCTATGCGGGTTTCAGCGGCTCGTCGGGCGGTGCCGGTGGTGGTGATGGAACGAACGCCGGCGGCGGCGGTGGTGCCGCGGCCCCTGGCGGCGGCTCGATCTGTCTGTATGCCCGCTTCATCCAGCGCGGCACCAACATCAACGCTGGCGTGATCTCGGCAAAAGGGTCGAACGGCGGCAACGGTGGCAACGCGGCCGGCGGCAATGCCGGCGGCGGCGGCGGCGGCGGGGCGGCCGGTGGCGGCTTCGTCTATATCGTCACCGAAGGCCTGCTCGGTAGCGCCATCACCAATGCCATCGATATTTCCGGCGGCACCGGTGGAACCGGCGGAAACGGCTCGGGCACCGGCAAGGGTGGCGCGGGCGGTGCCGGCGGCAATGGCGGCAACTACCAGATCATCAATCTCGGCGCCCCCTCGTACACCTGCGGCGCGTTCAACACAGCTGGCACGGCCGGGTCGACCACCGCCACGACATCGGGCGGATCCGGCGGAGCCGGCGCCACCGTAAGGGCCAATCTGTGAACAATCCCAACGAACTGAGACCCGCTCGCCGCAGGCGAGGCGCTCCCCTTCCAGCCGATACGGAATGTGCAGCGATGCATGACCCAGCTCCCCGCCTTATCGGACAGCTCGAAGGCCGGGTGGTTGCACTCGAAGATCGCATGGATCGAAACGACGTCACCGCCGCGGCTCGTCTCGAGACCATCGAGTTCAAGCTCGACAAGCTCACCAACACGCTCAGCCAAGGCATGGGCGGTCTTCATCTGGCGCACTGGATCGGCGGTGCGCTGCTCGCCCTGCTCGGCTTCGTGGCCTCCCATTTCTGGCCGGGCAAGTCGAGCTGAGCCGGGCTGAGCTGCTTCGCCTTTTCCTCCCATCGGGCCGGCTTCGCCCTCTTCTGGAGAACTGCATTCATGGAATCCTCGCCCATCGCGGCACTGGTGACGGCCTTGGCCGGCACGCCGCTCGCGCCGCTGGCTGTCTATCTGCCGCTGGTCATTGCGGTATCAGCCGTGCTGGCTGCCATCCTGCCCACCCCTGCATCCGGCAGCCCCTGGCTTCCCGCACGGAAGCTGCTCGATCTGCTGGCCTTCAATGTTGGCTCGGCACGCAACGTCGTCCCCGCCGCGACGTCCGCGAACGCCCAAGGAACCACGCCATGAAATACGTCTTCTTTGCCATGCTGGCTCTCGCCGGCTGCACAGCCGCCCAGGTTCAATCTGCGGTGACCTCCGAGCCGGGCCAGTTGTTCTGTGCTGTGCAGGCTGCGGGTGGCGGCGCCATTGTGGTGGGACTGGTCGATGCCGAGGCCACGGCTCTCGCTCCGGCCGCTGCGCCGGTCGCCATCCTTGCCACGAACGCCAGCAAGGCGTTTGTTGACAGTGCCTGTGCGGCGGCTGGTGGCATTGCGGTGTCGCCGCCGTCAAATCCCAGTGTGGCTCCGCAGCTTGCCGTAGCGGTCGCGGCGTTGAAATAGCTTTGCATGGCCGAATGCCGCCTGATGAAGGCATTGGGCCGGGTGAACTAGAAAGGCCGGAGAGCATATGCTCTCCGGCCTTTCTAGTTCACCCGGCCCAATGCCTTCATCAGGCGGCATTCGGCCATGCAAAGCTATTTCAACGCCGCGACCGCTACGGCAAGCTGCGGAGCCACACTGGGATTTGACGGCGGCGACACCGCAATGCCACCAGCCGCCGCACAGGCACTGTCAACAAACGCCTTGCTGGCGTTCGTGGCAAGGATGGCGACCGGCGCAGCGGCCGGAGCGAGAGCCGTGGCCTCGGCATCGACCAGTCCCACCACAATGGCGCCGCCACCCGCAGCCTGCACAGCACAGAACAACTGGCCCGGCTCGGAGGTCACCGCAGATTGAACCTGGGCGGCTGTGCAGCCGGCGAGAGCCAGCATGGCAAAGAAGACGTATTTCATGGCGTGGTTCCTTGGGCGTTCGCGGACGTCGCGGCGGGGACGACGTTGCGTGCCGAGCCAACATTGAAGGCCAGCAGATCGAGCAGCTTCCGTGCGGGAAGCCAGGGGCTGCCGGATGCAGGGGTGGGCAGGATGGCAGCCAGCACGGCTGATACCGCAATGACCAGCGGCAGATAGACAGCCAGCGGCGCGAGCGGCGTGCCGGCCAAGGCCGTCACCAGTGCCGCGATGGGCGAGGATTCCATGAATGCAGTTCTCCAGAAGAGGGCGAAGCCGGCCCGATGGGAGGAAAAGGCGAAGCAGCTCAGCCCGGCTCAGCTCGACTTGCCCGGCCAGAAATGGGAGGCCACGAAGCCGAGCAGGGCGAGCAGCGCACCGCCGATCCAGTGCGCCAGATGAAGACCGCCCATGCCTTGGCTGAGCGTGTTGGTGAGCTTGTCGAGCTTGAACTCGATGGTCTCGAGACGAGCCGCGGCGGTGACGTCGTTTCGATCCATGCGATCTTCGAGTGCAACCACCCGGCCTTCGAGCTGTCCGATAAGGCGGGGAGCTGGGTCATGCATCGCTGCACATTCCGTATCGGCTGGAAGGGGAGCGCCTCGCCTGCGGCGAGCGGGTCTCAGTTCGTTGGGATTGTTCACAGATTGGCCCTTACGGTGGCGCCGGCTCCGCCGGATCCGCCCGATGTCGTGGCGGTGGTCGACCCGGCCGTGCCAGCTGTGTTGAACGCGCCGCAGGTGTACGAGGGGGCGCCGAGATTGATGATCTGGTAGTTGCCGCCATTGCCGCCGGCACCGCCCGCGCCACCCTTGCCGGTGCCCGAGCCGTTTCCGCCGGTTCCACCGGTGCCGCCGGAAATATCGATGGCATTGGTGATGGCGCTACCGAGCAGGCCTTCGGTGACGATATAGACGAAGCCGCCACCGGCCGCCCCGCCGCCGCCGCCGCCGCCGGCATTGCCGCCGGCCGCGTTGCCACCGTTGCCGCCGTTCGACCCTTTTGCCGAGATCACGCCAGCGTTGATGTTGGTGCCGCGCTGGATGAAGCGGGCATACAGACAGATCGAGCCGCCGCCAGGGGCCGCGGCACCACCGCCGCCGCCGGCGTTCGTTCCATCACCACCACCGGCACCGCCCGACGAGCCGCTGAAACCCGCATAGGTCGTGTTGCACGTTCCGTAGTAGAGGCTGAACGTGAGCGTGGGGGTGGGAAAGTTCGGCTGATAGTTGGCGCTGGTGGCCAGCGAGCCGGCGCTTCCTCCTGCCGACACGCCGGTGCCGCCGACACCGCCGACGCCACCTTGTCCACCATTGGCGGCAAAGTTATAGGCGCTGCTGCTGTTGCCCGTCGCACCGACGCCGGTGCCGCCAGCCACACCATTGAGAGCCGGCGCGGCTAGCGGGACATCTCTGGCCGCGAACTGGGCCCCGTTGCCGGAGCCTGCGGCCGAACCGACCGCGTTCGACACCGTCCCGCCGGTCACCAGAATAGCACCCGAGGCCGCAGCGGAGATGTCCAACGTGCCCGAGACGAAGATGCGGTGCCCGTTCGGGTTCAGCACACCCGTGCCGTTGATCGTCAGGTTCGTGTAGTGCGTGTCGCGAGAGAGAGTCGTGGTGCCTGACGAGATCGTGGCGCTGCCATCGGCCCCGGTGCCGAACAGCAGGGCACCAGTGTAGGGTGACAGGTACGAACTGGACAGCAGGCTGCCGAGCCCCACGGTGCCCAGATTGCTCACCAGCGAGCCGGCGTTGGCAATCGTGCCGCTGTTGGTGATCGTGCCGGTGAAGGTGGGGCTGGCCGTCGGCGCCCGCGACGTGTCGGTCGGATGGACGTGATCCTGGCGGGCGAACTGGGTGGCCGTTCCCACCGCCGCCGTGCCGTTCATGGCGGGCGTCGATGTACCCGCCTGGCCTAGGACGAAGGCGGTCGAGGCGATCTGGGTCGTGTTGGTGTTAAGCGAAGCCGTGGGGACGGTCGGTGTTCCGGTCAGGGTAGCTGACGCCAGCGGGGCGTAAGTGGTAGCGGCAGTGGCAGCCGACAGGGCTCCCGTGATCCGGGAATCGTTGCCGGCGGCTGCCGTGGTGGCGCTCGTTCCGTAGTTTACCACCAAGGTCCCACCAGACCCGGTCAGCCCCGTCCCGGCGACCGCTGATGCGATCTGCGCGGTGGTGACGGCTCCGGTCTGTCCGACCACGGACTGAACCGGTGCGCCAGCACTGGTGATGTAGTTCTGCGCCTTGACGAAGGCCGTGTTGGCGACCGTGATCGAATTGTCGGAACTGAGCGGCGTGCTGACTGTGATGGCCGCACCGGAGATGGTTCCTCCGGTGATGGCAACGGATGCGGCATTCTGGGATGCCATCGAGCCGAGACCGGTGACCCGCGTGTCATTGCCGGACTGGCAGACCCAGCGCGACGCGCTCGCCTGGTATTGGAAGGACACCTCCACATAGGCGGGGAGAGAAGTGGGAGCGCCAAAGACGGTCTGGCCGGAGGCCGCCGCGAAGCTGCACGACGTCACCGTCGCCGTGGAACAGATCAATAGCCATTGGCCGTTCACTGCCGACGACGGGAGCGTGATCGTTCCGCTGGCAAGCGCACCGGCGGGCATCAGCTGCAGGGTCGACACGCCGTTGGGGACGGTGATCGAGAATCCGTTGGCCGGTGTCTGCAGGCTGAAGCTGGCATCGGCCAGACCGCCAGCGAAACTCGCTGTGCCTGATGCGGCCAGTGTCGTGACGCGGGTCGTTCCGGTGCCCGCAGGGGTCAGGACGATGTCCTGATTGGCGCCGCTGCCGTTGCTGGCGAGCGTCGCGGTCGACGACCCGGTGGTCCAGGCGATTGCCTGGCCTTGAGCCATCGTGAAGGCGGCACCGTCCTGGAAAGTCGCTGTCGTGGTGCGCAGGCCGTGCAGCCAGGTGAGGTTGACCTCAAGCGGCGCATAAGGGATCTGCGCCGCGACTCCTGTCACATCGCCATTGATGTAGATGGCACGGCCGACGGCGCCCACGACGCAGTTGGGCTCGTACATCGAGGCATTGTAGAAGCGCGCCGGAAGCCCGGTGGAGTTGGTGGCCCCGGACTGGGCGAACAGTTCGGCGAACAGCAGGTTCTTGCCTTCGCCCGGCTGGCCCAGGCCGGAGGTCTCCGGCGAGTAGTTGACGATGCCGGTGATCTGCTGCGGGCCGGTGATGTTGTTGATGGGATCGTTTCGATACGCCTTCCAGCCGATATCCAGGCCGCGGTTGACGACGTTGTATTCCTCGACGACGTGGGTCCAGTTATGGGTGGTGTCCTGCGGGGTGATGCCGACCGTCCAACGGACAAGCTCGGCGCCCATGTTGGCTGTGGGCACACTGGTCGGGTTGAAGATGCCGATCAGCGTGTTGGCGTTGTCGACACTGTCGGCGTTGCCGGCACTGCTGAAATAGGTGAATTTCTGGGCCTGGGCACAATACGGCCCGTTGTTGTAAACATTTGTGAGCGGCCCGATGATACCGGTGCTTGGAACTGATCCGGTGAAATTCCACTGAAACCCGCCAGTTCCGGGGTTTCCTGCTGTCCATGTACTGTTGAAGGTGCTTTGCGTGCCGCCTGTGATCGCCAGTGACTGGAACTGTGCGTTGCCGTTGGCATCGATGAAGGCCGGCGTCGTTGACGGATAAGTCGACAGGTCTCGGAGCACGAAAGCGTTTCGCGTCACACCGTTCTTGAGAACCGTGTATCCGTCGTACCAGGTTCCACCGGCACCGACCACCATAAAGGCATTGGTGCCGGCGTTCGGACCGAAGTTGATCGATGCGACGCCGGTCTTGCTGTTCCACCGGCTGTTCTCAGGCTGCGAGGCACCGTTGTTGACCAGGTCCACTTCCAGTCCGGTCGCCAGTCCATCTGAACTGGTGCTGACGGTGGCACCCGTGGCGATACCCCAGACGCGACCTTTGGTCGTTCCTGGCAAGATCGTGCCGGATGCCTGCAGACCCACGATATCCTTGAATGTTGTAACCGTATCGTAAGCAGTTCCGGGCGTGTAGGTCGACACGTCATAGGAGGATGCTGCGCTATAGAAGGCCGATTTCTCGTAGGAGGTCGTTCCCGTCGTACCTGGCACGACCAATGATGTGTGGAGCGTCCAGGCGTTGGCATCGGTCGCCGAGACGGACATGAGAACCTTAGAGGCCTGTTCGCCGACCAGAACGCTGTTGTCCGCGACCGTGTTGAGGACACCAGATCCGACGAAGGTCACCCCGCCGTCGAGCTCTATCAGCGTCTTGCCTGCGGCATAGGTGGCACTGTTGAAGCGGTAGGTGCCACTGGGAAAGTAGATGGTGCCGCCATTTGCAGAAATGCCTGAGGCGAGCGCCTGAAACGCCGGTGCAAAGTCGGCGACGCCTGTGGGATCGGCGCCATAATCCAGCACGTTGTGGACCTCTGCGAGCCGGCTGGCCATCGAGCGGGCGACAGAGCTGCCGGTTGCGACCGACGTCGCCTGCGAGACATCAAGCCCGCTGGCAGTCACCGACAAAGTGCCATCCGGCTGGACGGCGAGATTGGCGCCGACCTTGACCCCACCAAGGACCGTCGTCGTGGCGGCCGTGAGCGCATAGCCGGACGGCTTGTTGGTGAGATCGTTGTAGCTGCCGCTGGTGGCTACGGTGGCAAGGCCGGTGATGTCAGTGGGCGACAATGTGGCTATGCCAGACGTCACCTGTCCTTTGGCGTTCACCATCACCTTGGTGAACTGTCCGGGAGTCGTGATCGCTGGAAGTGTGGCGGTGATGGTGCTCGAACCGGTCCCGCTTACATCGCCGCTGAGGGTCAGGGTCGGCTTGTTTGCGAGGTCCGTGTAGCTGCCGGTGGTGGCTACGGTGGCAAGGCCGGTGATGTCGATGGGCGACAGCGTGGCGGTGCCAGACGTCACCTGCCCCTTGGCGTTCACCGTCACCTTGGTGAACTGCCCAGGGGTTGTGATCGCGGGAAGTGTGGCGGTAATCGTGCTTGAACCCGTCCCGCTCACATCGCCGCTGAGGGTCAGGGTCGGCTTGTTCGCAAGGTCCGTGTAGCTGCCGGTGGTCGCCACAGCGGCAAGGCCGGTGATGTCGCCGGGCGACAAGGTGGCAAGGCCGGAGATCACCTGCCCCTTGGCATTCACAGTTACCTTGGTGAACTGGCCCGGGGTTGTGATCGCTGGCAACGTAACAGGGATCGTGTTGGAACCGGTGCCCGTCAAATCGCCGGTGATGCTGACCGGCTCATAGTATTTGGCCTGCACGTAGGCAGTGGTGGCGATTTTGTTGCTGCTGTCGCCGACTGCCGGAGTGGGCGCCGTGGGCGCCCCCGAAAAGGCAGGCGAGGCCAGAGGTGCGATCACCGAGGTGTCGACCGTCAGAGCCGTGGTGGCCACCGCGAGCCCGTGGCCGATATCGACCGATTCGGGCTGACCTGGCACGGGACTGATCCGGCCGAGCAGCTTGTTCTGCGCCAGCGTCAGTTCGGGCTGCAGGCCTTGCAGCAACTGGGACACCGTCGCCGCGGCCGATGTGCCGGACTGGTCGAGCATCAGCTGGTCTGTCGGGTGGACGACCGCGGTCTGCGGCAGCTGCGGGATCGTGGTCATGCGGGTTCTCCCCCCGCCCTTGGGGGCAGGTGCGGGTGATGCGGGGCGATGGGACGGTCAGGGCGCGGCGATGTCAGCCGACGGCGAACCAGCCGGTGTTGGCCGTTCCGCTCTGCTTGACGTAGAAGCTGGTACCGACGCCGCCGTTGAGATTGTTGTAGGTCGAGCCAGGCGGCGCGCTGACCACACCCTGCGGCGAGCCGCGACCGATGGCGTTGATGCAGCCGGTGGCCTCGGCATCGGTGGTGAGGCGCAGATTGCCGCTGCCATTGGGATGGATCCGCACATCGCCGTTGGACACGCTGCGCAGGCTGGCGCCGCCGGCACCGTCAGGGGCCAGGTAGTCGGCTGTACTGAAATAGCTGGCGCGCCAGGTGCCCCAGGTTCCGATCCATTCGACATCCGCCGCGGCGGGGACGTTGAGGTCGGTGTAGGTCCAGTTCTCCTGCAGCGGAGCCGAGCCCACGCGGGTGAAATGCACGGCCGCATTGCAGCGCACCACGAGGCGGCGCTCTTCGGGGACAGGCAGGCCACACCAGCCTACCGCGGTGGCGCCGGTGCCTGTGCCGGAGATTGTGACGGTCACCTGTGTGCCGGTGGGGCCGTAGCCGCTACCTGGGTTGGTGACGACCACGCCGATCAGAGCGCCGTTGGACAGCATGGCGCTGGCCGCGGCGCCGGTGCCGGCACCGGTGATGCTGACCGTCGCTGTGGTATAGCCGGAGCCCCCCGCGGTGACGCGGATGAAGGTGATGCTGCCGGCGGACTGGGCCTGATACATACCGACCATGGATTGCACGCCGGTGGGTGCCGTCGTGATCATCAGGCTATCGGCGATGTCCGGCACAAGGATGGTCTGCAGCCCGCCGATCGACGTCGGGTTGACGACGAAACGCTGGGACAGGTTCCAGCGGTTGCCTTCGATGACTATTGAGTCCGTGTTTGCCCAGAGCGTGTTGCCGAGCTGGGCGCCGTTGGTGCCGACGAAGCTGTTGCGGGCCACAAGCACGTTCTGCGGCCCGTCGCGCAGCAGCACGCCGCCGGCGCCGGAGCTGGACATGCCGATCCAGTTGCCGGCGAGCGAGAGGATGTTGGTGGGCAGGCCGAAGGTGAGGCCGTCGGCGTCGGTCTCGACATTGTTGGCGATGATTGCCCAGGAGCTGCAGTCCTGGATGAAGTTGTCATCGACGCGGACGTTCTGACCGCCGCCGCAGTTGATGCCAAAGCTGGAGCCCTGAACGAAATTGGCGGTGAAATCGGCGTTCAGCGATCCGCCACAGTCGATGCCATATAGGCCGATACCGGAGACCATGTTCGCGGTCACCCGCGAATTCGACAGGTTCGCGAGGAGGCCGGCGCCAGCATTTGTCACCGTGCCGTTGTTGGAGAGCAGGTTGCCATGCACCTGCAGAGCGCGGCCGGAGACGGCGATACCGTAGAGGGTGTTGTCATGGCAGATGTTGTCGGAGACGATGATGGAGATCGCGTCCGGATTGGCGTTGCCCCAGGTCGGCGGGGTGATGTTGGTGGCGTTGTAGTTACCGATGGAGATGCCACGCTGGTTGTTCCAGCAGCGATTGCCGATGACCTGCGCCATGCGGACCTTCTGGACGAAGGTCGGGTCGTTGTAGTCCAGGCACAGACCGTACTGGCCGTTGTCATGGGCGCGGCAGGATTCGACGAGCACCCCTTCGCAGGCCTCGACCCAGAGGCCGTGGCTCGCGTTGCTGGCGAATTCGCAGTCGCGGATGCTGTGCTGGCAGAGCGTTGGATCGTTGGCGAGGTAGGAGAGGCCGTGGCCCAGCACCGCGCCATAGGCATTGATGAAGGCGCAACGGTGGAAATCGGTCGTCGTGCAGGAGGCGGCCACCAGGACGGACCAGCTATCGATGCTGATGGCCGATCTGTTGGCATCGAAGATCACACCGTCGGCCCGGAAGCTGCTGCCCTGCAGCAGGAGCCAGGCGCCGGAGCCCGTCTGGGAAGACCGTCTGAGCGTGCTGACGCCAGGGGTGCCGATCAGTGAAGCTGTGGCCGCGGCGATCGTGAGCTGGCCCTTGATGGCATAGATCTTGGGGCCGAGCCTCACCGGGCGGCCGGAGGCGAAGGCCGCGCTGAGCGCTGCGGTGTCGTCGGTCAGACCGTCTCCGACTGCACCGAAATCCTCGATGGCGATGGCGTCGGCAAAGTGGCTGGCGAGTGTCCGGGCGAGACTGGCGCCGGTGGCGGTGGCCTGGGTGGCGGAGACGTTAAGGCCGGGAAGGCCGGATAGCCCTGACATGAACTGTCCATAGGGCAGGGCGACGCTGGTGCCGCTCTGTGACATTGCCACGAGGTCGGCCGGCTGCGGGCTGTTGGCCGCGGGAAGGCCGGCCACCGTGAAGGGGGTGGCCGTCGCCGAGAGGCTGCCGCTGGCAAGGCTGAGATTGGCGCCGATGGTTATCGCCTCCGGCGATCCGGTGCCCGTCGAGATGCGACCGAGCAGCTGGCCGGAGGCGAGCGCCAGGGAGGGCTGCAGGCCCGCGGTCACCTGGGCCACGGTGGCCTTGCGCAATGTGCCGGACTGGCTGATCGGCAGTTCGTCGGTGGCGGCGGCTGCCATTGCTGCTGTGAGATCGTCGACCGTTGGCATGATCAGCTCCCGATCAGAATGGGGTTGCCGGCCTGGTCGGTGACAATCGCGCCAGAACCGCTGGTAAGGGCGTTGGATGCGGTGCTGGCGACAGCGAGTGACTGGACCGGCAGGAGCACCACGCGGTTGACCTGACGGCCGTCGGCGGTGCCGATGGTGATCTGAACGCTGTAGATCGTGCCGACCTGGCCGGAGCCGAGCCAGAGCACGGCCACCGCGCCGTCCGCCCCGGTGCTGGCGAGCGTGAGATCGCCGGTGGCGTTCGGTGTGATGGCGACGTCGATCGTGGTGATGCTGTCACCGCGGTTGCCGAGCAGGGCGGCCGATATGTCGAACTCATAATCTAGCACATCGGCAGGGTCTTTCGCCGGCCAGACCAGGGGGGCGGGGGTGGTGGGGATGGTGCCGCGGGGGACAGGCACGAACCCGTCGAGCACGACCCGACGGGCGCCGCTGGGGCGCCAGACATGCTGGGCGATGGTGGGCATGATCGGCTCCGATTCAGCTGTGGGGCGCGAGGGCAGCGATCTGCGCGGAGAGGGCGGCGAGCTCGGATTGGAGCTGGGCGAGCGACGGGGCCTGAATCACGACCGGCGTGGGCGGCGGCGGAGCGGTAAAGCTTGCGCCGCTCTGCACGTAGCCGACCTGGATGCCGGTCTGGCTGGTGACGTCTACCCATTGCAGGGTGGGATAGAACAGCTGGGTCGGGTCGGAGGAGGTGGTGAGCAGTTCAGCGACGACGCCGCTGACGAGTCGGGCAAAGGTCTTCATCGCTTAGTACTCCACGATGACGAGGCCCGCGCCCCCGTTGCCACCGGACGCGCCGGTGCCGGTGCCGCTGGTGCTGCTGGCACCGCCGCCACCGCCGCCGCCGCCATAGCCGGGGGCTGCGATACCGGCGACGAGGCCGGTGGTGCCGCGGCCGCCGCCAGGGCCGCCGCCGTCGCCGCCGCGAGCCGCGGGGATGATGCTGTCGGTGCCCATCGAGCCGGCATAGTTGATCAGACCGCCGACGCCGGAGCCGCCACCGCCGCCGGCGGCCGTGGTGGACACCGAGCCGCCGCCGCCGCCCTGGCCGCCGGTGGCGGACAGATAGACGCCGAAGCTCGATGTGCCGCCGACACCGCCGCTGCCGGTGGCTCCGCCGGTGAGGGCCACGCCGCCGGCACCGACGGTGACAGGGACGGAGGTACCGGGGGTCATGCCGGTGAGAATGGTGATCGCCTGGCCGCCGGCGCCGCCGCCGCCGCTTGGAATGGTGGCGTGGGTGCCGCCGGCGCCGCCGCCGCCGATCACCGTTACACGCAGGCGGGTGACACCCTGCGGCACGACGAACGTGCCGGACGCTGTGAAGGGCTGGATCTGCGAGAATCCAGGGCGTAGGGACGCAAGACGGTAGGGGATGATCGGCGACTGCGGCCAGCTGGTGATGCTGGTCGCGGTGATCTGGGTCTGGCCGTAGGCGACTGTGATAACGGCGAGGCCAGACCAACCGGAGTCCACGGAGGGAGTGGTCTGGCTGCCGACGACGGCGGGGGCGCCGGCCTTGAGCTGGAGCTGGACGCGCTGGGTGCGCTGGGTGGCCTGGGCAACGCCGCTGTTGGCTGGGCCGAGATAGGGCAGTGCCGGGTTGGCGGCGTTGTAGTAGGGCAGCACGACGGGGGTGACGTCGGCCTCCTGGAATGTCGCCTCTATGAGGTAGTTGATCGCCTGGCCGGTGGTGGTGGGGGCGACCAACGCGAAGGTCGTGCTGGCCAGGTTCACGCCCATTTTCACCAGGGCGTCGGCGGTGTCGGCCGAAAGTGAGCCATATGCGTTCTGATCGACCGTGGTGAGCTGGGTGATGCTGCCGGGGGCGACGACGACGGAGAGGCTGGCGGGGACGGTCGGGCTGACGGCGAGGCCATCGATCTGCGGTGACGTGCCGAGCGTGGCGGACAGCAGGGCGCCGAGGGCCACCATGGCGTTGCGGTTGGTCGACAACAGGTCCGTATCGAGCGGAATGCTGCCGGGGTAGACGATGCTGCGATCCATGTTCTGGCCTCGGACAGGGGGTTCAGTTGGAGATGCGGGTCCAGGCGATCGTCGAGACCGGCATCACGCGGGCGATGGCGGCCGAAATCTGCTGGTCGGTGATGCTGCCGGTGAGCATCGAAAGGCTGGCGTACTGGATGGCGCCCACGCCGTAGCCGGACGGGCCGCCATAGCCCGCGACCTTGGCGATGCCGCTGCCCTGGGCGCGGTAGGCGGTGACGAAGCACTGGTAGGGCAGCATCAAGCTGCCCCAGCCGCCGGCGCTGCCGTAGCCGAGCGCGCCACCCCAGGCGCCGGTGTCGGCGGGACGACTGGGCTCGAAGACGACCGGCGTACGGCCTGTGAGGTCCTGCAGCACCTGGACGAGGGCTTGGCGGGTGCCGCGTTCGCGTAGCAGCTCACGACGGATGCGGGTGCGGTAGGCGGAGTCGGGCTCGGTGGGCAGGCGGAGCAGGCGTGTGCCGAAAAAATCGCCGGCGATCTGATCGAGGAAGCTGTCGGTGGCGGTGGCGATGCGGGTCTGAGCAATGGTGTAGGTGAGCGCACCGTGGAGCCAGGACCACGCATTGGCGAGGCCGGTCAGCACGCCGTCGAGGACGGGGGTGGTGTCGGCGAACCAGCTGCGCGGGAGCGTGGATTTGAGGCGGGCCAGCATGTCCGCCGGGTCACCGGTCATGTCAGTTCACCTGGATGGTGCCGGCCTTGATGAGGCTGGCGGCGTTGGGGACGAGGTCTGCCGTGCCGCCGTTCAGCGTTAGGGCGGTGACGTTGGTTACGTTGGGGTCCGCCGCATAGGCGAGCTGGGCCAGGCGGGTGTAGGGAAGCGGGGCGCCGAGGGTGAGCGCGTTGATGGCAGCGGTCAGGCTTCGCACGACGTTGGCTGTGATGTTGGTGTGGATGGCGGTGGCAGCCGTGGAGATCGCCATGGAGACGTTGGCGGTCAGGATCGTGGGGGCTTGGACGGTGTAAAGGCTGCCGATCGGGCGCATCGACTCGACGGCGCCCGCGACACTGGTGAGCAAGGACGCGGACGGGGCACCGGAGCCGTCATCGACAGTGACGACGAAGGTGCCCATGCTGGTGGCGCCGGTGGTCGTCTGGTTTTCCTGAAGGGTGTAATTCAGTCCCTGGCGGACGGAGAGGATCGCCGAGCCGATGGCAAGCGGTGTGGCGCGGGCACGGCTGTCGAGATAGCTCGAAAAGCGTGTGCGCAGCGCGGTATCGCTTTCGGCGTCGAGGCCGCCGGAGAGGGGGGCGGCGTTGGTGACCGTGTCCACACCTGGGATGGCGGTGGCGAGCAGGGTGATGGCGCCGGACTGGACATTGCCGGCCGAGCCGGATGTGACCGCAGTAACCGGCAGGGTGATGCTGGCGACACCGGCGCCGAGCGTGTAGCCGGCCAACGGGGCGTTCCAGGCGGCGTTGGTCGGGTCGGTGGCGACGGTGAAGCTCTGGCTGCCGTCCGATGTGCGGACCGAGACGCCGGCCGGGATCAACGCTGTGGTGGTGGGCGTGAAGCGGCTGAAGCTGGCCTGGCCGGCGGCGGGGGACGCGGGGAGCCTTGCCAGGGAGAAATCGGCGGTCCAGCTGTCAAGATCGTTGCCGTTGCTGGTGGCTGCCCTTGTGGTGGAGAGCACCTGCAGGATCAGCCACTGCATCCACAGGCCGATCGCAGCGTTGGCTTCCAAGATGGCGCGCAAAGTGCTGCCGACGGTGAGGTCGAGCAGCTGGCGCGCGGAGCCCTGGACGGCGGCGGCGGCGTTGCTGACGAGTGTGGAGAAGTTCTGGAGCTGGAGTTGCATCTACGAGGTTCCCGCCGAGAAGGAGAGGAGCTGGGTCTGGCCGGTGCCGGCGTCGGCGTAGCGAATATGGACGTAGACGGTGCCGGTCTGGTCGAAGGTGACGTCGATGACAGGCTCCGGGGTGCGGGCGACTGCGGCTTCCTTGAAGATCTGGCTGCGGATGGTGGCCTTGATCTGGTCGACGGCAGCCGGCTGGCCCACGAAGCTGGCGAGGCCGGCGCCATAGTCGAGCTGCCAGATGTAGTCGCCGGGATTGGTGAGCAGGCGCTTCAGGACGCGCTGCTGGCCGAGGGTGGGGCCTGAGGCTGCAGCGAGGTCGCCGGTGGGGGAGGTCACCAGATCGGAGCCGAAGCTGTGGGAGAGATCGGCCATGTTTGGCTCCTAGTTGGGCTGGCTGGTGGTGGAGGTGGTGCCGCCGCGGGAGTCTGTGTGGGTGTGGCTATCGTAATGTCCGCGCAGGCGCGACAGGGCGCCGTGGCCGTCGCTGACGTCGCCGGAGGCGGCGATGTTTCCGGTCACGGTGAGGTTGCCGGCCAGGGTGGTGTTGCCCTGGAGATGGATCATTCCGTCATTGGTCAGCTTCAGGAAGGCGCCGGACTGGTGGACGAGCCAGAGCTCGCCGGTGGGGGCGGCTGGGGTTCTGGCGCTGTCGGACCAGGCGCGGCCGATGATGATGCCGTGTTCGGACTGGCCTTCATGCGGCAGGACCAGGACCTGGTCGCCCGGTGCGGGGGGGCAGGACAGGCCCCAGCCGGCGCCGACCCAGGGGCTGAGGATGGGGAGCCAGCCGGTGAGCACGCCTTCTGGCTGCAATATCACACGGGCGGCCGGGCGGGACGGGTCCACACTGCTGACGGTGGCGAAGCGGGGCTGGCCGGTGGCACGGTCCTGCGCGCCGGACTGAGCCTTCAGCGCGTTCAGAAACCGCTCCATGGGGTGCCTCCGCTGCCGGTGCCGATGGGGGTGGCGGGAGAGGTGGCCGAAACGGTGGAGCTGGCGTTGCGGGCGCGCAGCGACTGGGTGAAGCCGCCGGTGAAGCTGAGGCGGCGGGTGATCTCGTCGATCCAGTAGAGCTGGTCGAAATCGCTGTTGGTGCCTTGCAGCAGGACCTGCTGACGGGGCGTGAGGGTTAGTTCGCCCGGCATCTCCGCGTGGATGACGCGCTCGTGGCGGGAGAGTTCGGCGAGCCGGGTCTGGGCGAGCTTGAGGGCGGCGTCCGGCGTCAGGTTGGGGACGACGTAGACGTAGCGCTGCGGCTTGCCGTTGGACGGGGCGCCGATTCCGGCGCTGCGAGTGGCGCGCGCGGTCTGGGTGAAGGACTGGGCCTGGCGGCTGTTCCAGCTTTTGACGACGACCTCGATATCGCGCGCCAGGGTCAGGGCGCGGTCGAGCTGCAGTGAGATTAGATTGGCAGGGCCGGTGACCGAGGCGTTGAGCTGCAGGACGGTGATGGCGGCCAGGGTGGTCGGTGGCGGATGAAAATGCAGGGTGGTGTCGGTGACCCAGACGTCGAAGCCTTCGTGGCCGGCGAGGGTGACCAGCAGATCCCATTCCGAGATGGAACGGCTGAAGCTGTCGAGCGTGATGTGGTCGTGCTCGAGCTGCCAGTAGACGCCGACCGGGGTGCTGGTGGCGGTGACGTCGGCGGTGAGGCTGTGGCGGGCGGCGAGGGTCTGGGCGATTTCGCTGCTGGTCTGGTTGGCGAAGGTCTCCTGCGTGCGGGTCTCGATCAAGCGGGAAGTAAGGTCACGGCCTTCGAGGGTGAGGCGCATCGCGCGGGGGTCGATCTGCAACTGGTCGACCTGGCCCTGGATGAGGCTGGTCCAGCTTTGGCCGTCGAGCGAGATCTGGATGTCGAGCAGGGCTTCGGAGGTGGCGGACCAGGTGGCGAGATCGGTCTGGGTGAGGTGGGCTGTGAGGCGAAATCGGTCGGCGGCGCTGTGGTTGTTGGTGAAGATGTCAGCGCCGAGCGGGGCGGACATGGGGGCGCCGTTGGCCAGGACCTGCAGGCGCGGGGTGCGCAGGCTGTTGCTACTGGCTGGCAATGCCGCCTCCTGCGTTGGGGTCGGGGGCCGGCAGCTTCAGCGTGACAAGGCCGGCCAGCATCGGGTCAGAGAGGTGGTTGAGCTGGGCGATCCGGATCCACTGGGTGGCGTCATTCAGCTGGCTCGCGGCGACGTGGAAGAGTGTTCCGCCGACTCTGGTGATCGTTTGCATCGTTCCGCTCCTCAGCTGCTGGCGTTGGCGAGATTGGTGGCGGCCCGGCCCAGGAAGCCCCGCGCGGTGGCGAGCTGAGCGGTCTGGCCCGCCAGAGTGGTGGCCTGGCCGAGATCGGTCGCCGTGGTCAGCTGCGCTCCGATGGTGGCCAGCTGGGTGGCGGCGGTGCCGGCCGCAGTGGCGAGCTGGGACTGTGCCTGGGCATAGGAGGAGGTGCCGAGGGTGGTCGCACCTTGAACGGAGGTGGCGGCGGTGGTGCCTGAGAGATCGATGCCGGTGTCCAGGCTGTCGGCAGCGGTCAGGTCCGACAGGATGGTGGCGCCGATCGAGAGGGTGCCCTGGATGACGGCTTCGGCTTCATCGCGCAGGACGGTGCAGGTGACGCGGTAGGGGATCCAGTTAGGGCGGCGATAGTCGGCCTCGAAGCGGGAAACGATGACACTGTAGAAGAAGGTTTCCCAGGTGAGCGGCCAGAGGCCGCCATCGGCGCGCATGAGGTCGACGGTCCGGGCCCGCAGGCCGGCATCTGACCCTGTGAAGACGCCGGTCCAGGTGATCTCGGCGTCGTCGCGGCCCATGGCATCGATAATGCGTAGACCGCCGGGGAGCTTGTGGACAGTGAGCGACTGGGCACCGCCCCAGCTGACCGAGGGGGGCAGTTCGAAATCCTGGAACAGGATCGGACCGAGGAGGAGGTAGGAGTAGGACATCGATCAGCCTCCTTGCTGGGCGCCTGGCCAGGTGATGCTCATGCGCGGGTCGAAACCTGTGGTGCCGGTGGGCGGTCGGCTGGCTTCACGGGCGAGGTGGTTGGTTATCCAGGTGCCTACGCGGGCGCCGTCGAGAAAGACATCGCCACCCACGGGAGTGGCGGCAGGAGAGGCGGATTGCGGCGCCACCGAGGGGAAGGTCTGCAGCGGGCCGGGCGCGGTCGGGTCGCGTCTGGCGGCGGTGTCACCAGGGCCAGACCGGGCTGCCCTTGGGGCGGCGGGGTGCGGCTCGGTGGGGGGGGCGACGGCCGCAGTTCTGTCTGGCGGCGACGGGGCGAATCGGCTCTGGGGCGGGGCGACCTGGGACGGAGGCGACGGCAATGGCGGCAGCGGCAGCGGCAGCAAGGGTGAGGTGGAGGAGGCAGACGGCGCCGGCGATGAGGAAGCCGCTGGAGACACCGGACGTTCGGCGGTCTGCAGGATGCGAATGACCGGCGGCGTGGCCGGCGTGCCCATCACGGCTGCCGGGACTGTCGGCGGTGGTTTCGGAAGGGGCGCGGATGTCGTAGCTGCCGGTGCGATGGGAGGTGGCGATGGCGCGGGCGTCACTGCGGCTGGTGCGACGGGAAGCGACGATGGGGCGGTTATCGCTTCGGCTGATACGGCGGGGATTGGCGACTGCGGGACCGCTGCGACGACCGTGACGACTGATGGCGGCGCGGCGGGCGCGGCCACAGAGGCGACGGTCTGCGGCAGCGGGGGAGATACCGGTGACGCAGGCGGCGCTGCCGTCCTTGAGGCTGGGGGGGACTGCGGCGCGGGGGACGATGGGGCGGGTTGCTGGGGCTGAGCCGGTGCGGCGGGCTCGGTTCGGATGATGATGCTCGGGACCGGCGGCGCCGTTATGACGGCTGCAGGAGCAGGCGCGGAAGGTTCGGCGCGCGTCGCCTGCAGGATCGCCGAGCTCTGTGCGGCGGGCAGGATGGGATCTGGCGCGGCCTGGGCCTGGGGGGGGCTGCGGCCGGGATCGCGGGCAAGGCGGGCGAGGTCGCCTGCCGCCGCAGCCGTGGCGGACGCCGCGATCTCGGTCAGTCGCTGCAGGTTAAGGGCGGTTGTGGCGATCTGTGTGTCGAGGGCGGCGAGTTCCTGGCCGATCGCGGCGACACCGGCGCTGACGCCGTTATCCAGCGCCAGGCGGATGCCGATGACATAGGCATCGTCCATCATTGGCTCCTGAGGGCTGTGGTGAGGCGTTCGGCGATGGTCTCGGCGATGGCCTGGCCTTCGGCGTCGGCGAGCGGGCCGAAGGTGGGGCGTGGCGGGATCTCCGCGGTGCCATGTTCCTGATAGAGCGCGGTCGGGGAGGTGCTGCCGACAGTGGCGGTATCATCCTCAGCCTGGGCGGAGACGCTTTCGTGCAGCGTGCCGATGCGGCGCCAGGGATGGTCGTGCGGGCCGCCGGGCATGACGGAGAGCGCGTCCTGGGCGAGGTCGGCCAGGCGCTGGGCCTGCTCGGCGAGGGCTGTGCGGGCGATGCCGTCGAGATCGAGCGACTGCAGGTGTATGACGAGGTCGGACAGGGTCATCACCGCTCCTTCCAGGACATCGAGGGGAAGTCGAACACGCCGCCATCGAGCTGACCGAGGGCGATCACCCAGGCCAGCCGGTCTTCGGGCGGGAGTGAGAAGGCGACATCGAACGGCACCCCGTTCCGGCACAGATAGAGACTGTCGACCAGATCGGGGTGCCGGCTCAGTTTCCCGCGTGGGTTGCCACGTCCAGCGGTTCAGGGGGGGTGAGCGCGCGGGCGATGGCGTTGATGCCTTCATCGCCGAGGCGGCCGACGAGAGCTTCGATCTGCGCCTCGTTGACCGGCGGGGGGACGGGGACGTCGTCGATTGCGGTGACCGAGCAGGCCAGGGTGGCCATTCCGAGCCAGAGATGGTTCTGTGCCAGCGCCGGTCCGGCCGCCTTGAACAGGCGCAGCTTGTCGAGCGCCGTCAGGCGACGCAGAGAAAGGACGCGGCCCTGGCTGTCGGTGGTCGTGGGTGCTGCTTCGGCTGCGGCGATCAGGCGGGCGGACAGCGTGGACATCAGACGCGCACGCGAGTGGTGGCGAAGTAGTCGAGCTTCTGCTTGACGCTCTGATCGCCGCGCCAGGTGCCGGCCTGAGCGAGTTTGAAGACGACGCCGTTGTATTGATAGGTGCTGGTGCTGCCGTCGACCTCCTGCACGTATTGGTAGAGCGTGCCGGTGGGAACGACCGAGCCGGACCGGTAGGCGGCTTCCGTCTTGGCGATGAAGTCATCGACGGCTGAGCTGCCGCGTTCGAGTTCGAAGCTGCCCTCCCAGCCCTTGGGCAGCTCGGCACCGAGTTGGGTGCCGTCGATGCGATCGATGCGGATGGGGGTGGTGAGCTGGTGGCTCTCGAAGCCGGTGACATGGGTGAGATCGATGCGGCCGAACGGGCCCATCACCACGAGCTGGCAGTCGCGGCCGACGGAGAAGGCGCTGCTGGTCATTGCGGGATTTCCTTATGCGCTCAGTGGTTACGCGCTCAGGGCGCCAGGGGTGCCGGGAAGGGTCTGGCGCTGCACCTGGACGGTCTGGCCGCCCTCCATGTTGACGATGAATTTTTCGTTGATCGCCTGGTAGCGGATCTGCGCGTCGGACTGGACGTAGCCGAGACCGGTGCGGCCGGCGGGATTGTTCGACGTGTCACAGATCACGCTGAAGGGCAGCGTGCCATCGGTGCTGCCGAGCAGGCCCTGGCCGAGCATGGCCTGCAGGAAGCTCAGCTGGGTGGCGCGGATGCGGCGGAACAGGGCGGCGTTGATGACCTGGCCGACATACTGCCCCATGCCGGCGGCCAGGGTGGCGGCGATGTAGTTGGTCAGGCGCGTATAGTTGTCGCCGTTGGTGGCCGAATTCGAGCTGCTGTTGTGGCCGCCGCGCACACCCCAGAAGGCGCCGCCGGGCTGGGGATTGGCAATCACATCGACACCCACGCCGAGCAGGGCGGCCAGTTCGGCCGAGGAATAGCCGGTGCTCTGGCCAGAGCCCGGTGAGCCGGATTTCTGACTGCCGACAACGCCGTAGAGGGGCTTGTTGAGGCTGGACTGCTCGGGGGAGAGGTTGGCGAGCCTGCCGGCGACGAAGCCCTGCGGGCTGATCAGGCGCAGGATTCCGTTCACCTGGTCGTTCCACCAGATCCAGTCGCCGAACATCAGCTTGGCGGCGTAGCTGTCCAGACCGACCGCCTGCTTGACGGCGACGATGTCGCTGATGGTGTCGCCGGAAGGCGACACGAGGATCATGTAGATGCCTTCGGACAGGCCGAAGCCGGCCTGGGTGGTCCATTGCGTGGCGTCGTCGCCGTCGGCGAGGACGGCGATCGAGCAGCCCTGCCCGCGCAAGGCATACATGCCCTTGCGGGGTACGGTATCGGCACCGACGAGGGAGGTGGAGGACACGCTGGTCGCACCATCGGTGCCGGCAGTGCCGATGGTGAAGCTCACGGTCTGGGCGGAGGGGGCAACGGAGGTTCCGCCGGCGGTCGCGACCACCAGCTGGCTCGGGCCGCGCTGCACGCCGGTGCCGGCGTTCACGGCGGCGGCGAGGTTGATCCAGAACTGGGATCCGGTGCCGGCGATATTGTCGAACACCTCGGGTTGCAGGCCGGGCAGGGTCACGGTCAGGCGCCAGGTATTGGCCTTGCTGCCGGCGGCCAGGCTGACGACGATCTGGTTGCCGAGGCTGCCGGTGTAGAGGCCGACGAGCAGGAAGCTGGTGCCCGGCAGGATCATGCTGGCGGCGGTGTCGGTGCCGTCGGTCACGCGGACGCAGCGGAAATTGCTGGCGCCCTGCTGGACGGCGGCGGCCACGACCGTACCCATGTCGTATTTGCGGGGCATCACCGGGCCGAAGTTGCGGGCGTAGTCGGCCATCGAGGAAGCGATCACCGGCTGGCCGACCGGGCCCCAGCTGGCGGAGCCCACGACACCGAGCACATTGGTGGGAACGCCGTTGAGAACGAGGTTCTGGGGCGGGACGATCTGGACGTAAAGATCGGGCACCACCAGGGCGGTGGTGTTGATGTTGCCTTGCTGGACGATCGGCATCGATCAGGCCTCCTTGGCTATGGGCGCGGGGGATGTCGGCGCGGCGGGCGCCGGTGCGGGGATGCGCACGACGTGGGATGCGTTCTCGCCGGCGAGGATCGTCTGGATCTGTGCCGGGTCGGTGATGCAGTCGCCCTTCGCGTGCGGACCGAAGCCCCGCACGACGACGAGTTGGATGTTCATGGGGAGATCCTTCAGCCGAGGAGGGACTGGGTGGTGGGCCCGCCGTTGGGAGCGATGGCGGTAGAGCCGATGATGAGGGCGGGCAGTGTGTCGGAGACGGTGGTGGCGTATTCGACGTTGAAGATCAGATCGCGTCTGAAAAGGTTGGCGTTCTGGCTCTGATCGAAGGTGATGCTGCGGGACAGACGCAGGCGGGCCTGGGTGTTGTCCGGCAGGGCGATGAAGCTGTCCTGGCTCAGCGCGGTGTCGAGCAGGGTGGCCAGGCTGTCACGGGTGGTGGGATCGGGGCACCAGCAGGCGACGCGGAAGGCCTGGATCTGGCGGCGGGTCTCAGCCAAGGCTGTCTGGTCGGCGACGACGCGGCCGACGAGCAGGCCGGCGCCGGGGATGGTGATGGAGGGGCCAGAGACCTGGGCGATCCGGGTGCCGCGGATGTAGGAGGCGAGGATGGCGGCGACCAGGGCGGGCGTGTCGCCGGCTTCGGTGCGGTGGACGAAGGCGGCGCGGTCGACGATCAGGCCGGCCACCTGGCCTGGCGATGCAGTGCCGCCGATGGTGGCGGTCTGGCCGGAGACGGTGACGGTGAGCGTGGGGGCGGCTGGGGTCAGATTCGTCGGCGGATCAAGGTAGCGTGTGGTAACCCGGAACGATCCGGCATCCGGCATCACGGTGACCGTCAGATTGCCGGCCGCAAGGTCGGTGCCGAGGCCGGCCGGGTTGGGCCAACCGCGATAGATGTGACAGACGCTGCCGAGGACCGATGCCGCGTTCGTTCCGGCGGGATAGAGGATGCCGGTGACGAGACTGGCGAGGGTTGCTTCGACATCGGATTGATCGGCCATGGGTCGCCTCTCAGGTGTTGGCCTGCTGGGCCTGCAGGCGCCAGCCGAGATCGGTGAGCTCGGTGCTGCCGATGACCGCGATGCGGCCGAGATCGTCGGTCAGGCGGTCGCCGATGCGCAGGGTGACGTTGAGGCTGACCGGCAGCAGGACTTGCCAGGTGCCGGAGGGTATATCTGAGGCGATGCCGGATTGGCCGGTCCCCTGCCCGCCTCCGACGACGATCGCCGCCGGCCAGAAGCTGGCGAGGACCGTTTCAGTGGCGGTGACGGTGGCGCCATAGGCGTTCAGGCCGGGGGTGCTGGCGGCGGCGGCGCGGGAGATGGCAAGGCGTCTTGCGGCATGCACGCACAGAACCGGCAGAAGCGGCTGCTGGGCGGCGATGAAGTGAACCGTTCCGTTGTCGATGTTTCGGAGCAGGTCGCCGGGCCGCGTGTAGGCGGCATCGAAGATGCCTTCCCACAGATTCTCGCCGAAGACGACGGGATGGGTGTGCCGTCCGCCGAGGGGGAGGAACTGGGCATGGAGCTTGAGGATCCGGTTGGCGGGAGCAAGCGGCTCGAGCGTGTTGGCGGGGCGGAGCAGGTCGTGCGGGGCGCCGATATGGCGGGCGGCGCGGCCCTGCCCGCGGTTGATGCGATCCTGCAAAGTCAGGCTGTCCATCACACCACCAGCCTTGTGCCGGCCTCACCCAGGGACGGGCCGGGGGGGATGCCGAAAAAGCCGCAGAGCCTGCGGCGCCAGTCGTCGAACAGGCGGGTGCGTTCGGCGACTTCGCGGGCGTTGCGGGTCCAGGCGGCCGCGGTGTCGGTGTCAAGTGAGACCGAAGCGTCGGTGATCGCGGTCTCCAGGGTCGCCAAGGTCACGAGATAGGTGCGGGCAACCGCCTCTTCGGCGGGGGAGAGGCGCTGGAGCCGGTATTCGAGCAGACCGAAGGCCTGGTAGAAGCGCCAGTTGCTGAAACCGCCATTGCCCAGGCCGTAGGCAGGGTAGCCCATGTGACGCCGCAGATCGGTGCGCTCGCTGTCGGTGAACGCCATTGCTGGCTCCTAGGGTTGGTTCGGTTTCGGATCAGGCGAGGGTGATCGGCGCACCGGCGGCGAGCAGGGCCGCCTTCAGCGGCGGGTCCAGGTGGTAGGACTGTCCGCGGTGGAACTGCAGCAGGGAGCGTCCGTTGTTCCAGGTGAACGATTTGGAGAAGGTGTAGACGCTGTTGGCGGGATGGGTCGCCTTCATCACGGCCGGGGTCATCTGGGTCATAGCGCCGTTGACGACGCCGTAGGTGGTCGTGCGGAGCTGGTCGTCGGGTTCGTCGGTCGCCATGGAGCGCTCCTGGTGCAGCTGACGGGGGGGTGCGACTGAAAGGTGGAGTGGTCGACCGCGACCGCTGGGACCGGTCGCGGTCGGGCCGATCAGCCGATGTGCTCGCACATGACGGCGCGCTTGTAGGCGGCGTTGGTGGCGGTCGGGATCGTGGTCGGGCTGGTCGTCGTGTCGGACGGGGCGCAGAAGCCGCCGATCCAGTACCAGCTCTGGGCGATGATCTGCTGCAGGCGATCGATCGGCTCGCGGGTGACCATGGCGATACCGTCCACGAGCGAGATCAGGCTGTCGTCCGGGGCCACGTCGGCATTGGCCATGCCAGCGAAGTCGCCTTCAATGAGGGCGCCCTGGCCCACGACGATCGGACGGCGGATGACCGCGCCGCTGATGGTGGGGTGGGCCTGGACGTAGGCCTCTGTCGTGGGGATGAAGCGCAGGCCCAGGAAGTCGTTGATCATGCCCTTCTTGAACACCTGGTTGGCCGAGGTGGCGCCCTGGAAGAGCTGGCGGAAGTCGTTATCGGCGAACAGCTGACGGGCGCTGACCGGGTCGAGGTAGCAGTTGTAGACGCCGTCGATCTCAGGGACTGCGTTGAGGCGGAGCTGGGCCACGGCGTTGAGCAGGGTGGACATGGTCAGCACGTCCGTCGACTGCAGCGCCAGGGTGTTGCTGCGGCCGTTGGGACGCATGATGGAGCTGGCGGTGGCGGCCATGACGGTATTGCCGGCGGTGCCGTCGGCGACCAGGACGGAAGCGCTGAAGGTCAGCACACCGGAGATGCCGTTGGGCGCCGTGCTGACGTTGACCGCATCGGCGGTTGCGCCGACCAGCGTGTAGACGTTGCTGCCGACGGTGACCGTCATCGAAGTGCTGGCGCCGACGGTGGTCTGCACGCCGTTGACGAAGACCATCTGGAAGCCGCGGATATCGTCCACCGAGACGGCGGGGCCGGCGGAGGACAGGGTGGTGCGGACGCGCGTGTTGCCGCCGAAATACGGGTTGAACAGGGCGTTGCGCGCCAGTTCGTCAAGGCTGCGGGCGGCCTGCTCGCCGTTGATGGCAGCATTGAGCAGGAACTGCGAGGCGATGCCGACACGCGAGGTGACGATGTTGAGGTCTGTGGTGGCTGCGTAGTGGTTCAGCGTGATGGTGAATTGCTCGACGCCGAACGACACCGGGGTGAGACCGTTGTCGAGATTGGTGTTGGTGGCCGGCGCGCTCGGCGTGGTCACCGACGGCTTCAGCCCGGCGCGGGTCTTGGTGAGGGTTTCACCGATGCCGACGGCAAACTCTTGGCGGTCGGCGCACATGCGGTAGCCGATGCGGGATTCGAGCGAGGCCTGGAACTCGCGCTCCAGGTAGCCCTGCTGGATGATCGGCTGGAGGGCGGCGGGGAAGTTCTGGATACCCATGGTGCTGGTCCTTGTGCAGACGGCCGTCCTCGCCCGCGAATGCAGGGCGATGGCCAGAGAGGGAGGATGGGCGAGGCGGGTTCGGGGTCAGCCGAGAGAGGTGATCAGCGGCGCCGGAGCAGCTCAGCCCGGGCAGCGCGCCATTCGGCGTGGCTCATTTCAGTGGCGCGCTTGGCAGGCTGCGGGCGGTTGGGCGGCGGGGTGGCAGGGCTGGAGGAGCTGGCCTGCTGGAACAGCCAGGGCTTGGCCCGGCGGAGATCGGCCATCAGCCTTGTGCCGCCGTCGAGCTCGCCGGTCTCGGTGAGCTTGAGGGCGGAGGTGTCGAGCAGCTTGAGGCCGTCGAGATCGACCATGCCGGCGCGGGTCGCGTGGGAGCGCAGCTCGGCGTGGAGGATGCGTTGGGTGGTGGCGGCTTCGATCTCGGCGAGGCGGCGTTCCAGTTCTGCAACCCTGGGATCGTCGCCCGATGGTTGGACTTCGTCGGTCATGCTTGCTCCGTTTTGATGCGTGCGCGCTCCGACGCGATGTCGGCGACGTTGTAGACGTCGGCGACACTGCGCAGGGCTGTCTCGGGTGAGAGCAGCCGCGCTTCGGTGAGGGTGGCGAGCGTGTTGGCGTCGGCGGCGCGATCCTCCGCCGTGGGGGCGAACCAGCGCGGCCAGACCAGGCTCAGCCTGGTTCCCGGGTCGATCGGATCGATGGGAGAACCGAGCACGATCAGCCGGTAGATGTTGCTGGCCTGCAGGATCATGCGGGACAGTTCGAGGAGGCCCGCGCCGTAGCTGATGCGCAGGTTGTCGGCCAGCAGGACCAGGCCCTGGTGCATCATCTCCAGCGCGCGGCCGGACTGGGCGGCGGTGAGACGGTCAGCACTGGCGCGGTTGCCGTGGATGCTCTCCAGCGCCATTTCGCGCAGGACACGGACATAGTCGATGACCGCGCCGGCGGCGGTGCCGTTGATCTCGAGCAGCCTGGCGTCGCCGTGTTCGCTGACGACGAGGGCGTTGCCGCCGCCGCGGACGAGCTCACGGCTGTCGGCGGCGGGTTCGCGGATCAGCAGGGTCGGATCGGAGCTGTATTTCAGGCCACGCCCAGCCTGGCTCAGCTGATAGTCGATCTCGATGCTGGTCTCGAGAGCGGCGCGGAAGGTGCAGGCGCCGTCAACGCCGTCCGGGCCGTCGGGGCCGCCGGGCAGATTGCGGATCCAGACGATGGGCACAAAGCCGAGGCCGTGACGGGTGGTGCGGACCTCGTCGAGCTGGGGTGGGGCGTCGCTGGTGACAGGCCATGGGAGGAACCAGGTTTCCTGGTCGGTGTCCCAGTCGCGCATGAACCAGTGCTGGGCCTGCAGGTCGTCGATGTCGTAGCCCATGGCGGCCAGTGTGGCGCCGGGGACCTTGTAGCGTTCGGTGACGCTGGCGAGGCGGTCCGGCTCTTCGGGGTCCCAGATCGGGGTGAGCGAGAGTGTTTCGAGGACCTTGAGGAAGATTCGGCCCTTGAGGACCCGCAGCAGGATCGCCACCGATCCGATGGAGCCGCGCAAGGCGGCCTCCTGCATGACGGCGTTGAGTTTCGATTCTGTCGCGATATCCGCCAGGATCGCGCGGGTTCGGTTGTCGTCGCTGTCGATCGTAGGGAAGTGGCCGTCGCCGAAGACGAGGGAGATGCTGTCGTCGACGACGGTCTTGGCCAGCGGGTAGCGGACGGACGGACGGCGCTGACGCAGGGGGATATAGTCGCCGGCGCCGGTGCGTTCGTCGGCGAAGGCATAGGGCAGGACATCGTAGAGGGTGCCATCCAGCGCGCGTTTGAGGATGTTGAGGCGGGCTGTGCGGGGCGGGTAGTCGGGGTCGGGCGGGATGAGGCCTGCAATGGTTTCGAACATGCGATCTCGCCTGTTGCGCCTGGGGCCGGGCTTCATCTCTCGTGAGATGCGGCGGGGCTCTGGGCTTTTGTTGTATGGCGCGTGGGCTGCGCCGCCTCCGGCCGCGCGTGTCAACGATCCAGATAGGGAACGTTCAGGCGGCGGGGCTGGGTGGAGGTTTCGCTGAGCATCGTGATGCCGCGGCTCAGCGCATCGACCTGGTCATCCTTGCGGCCGTTCGGGAAGTCTCGGAGTTCGTCGAGGAAGGCGCGGTTCCAGAGGGCGCGATGGAGGACCAGGGCGCCGGCTTCGACCTGGGCTGCGGCGGGTGTGGCGCGGGTGAGCTTGGCACCCGATTCGGGCGAGGCGCGGACGCGGTAGCCGGCCAGACGCTGTGCGAGCCAGGCGACCTGCTGCTTGCCGGCCTGACCGGGATCCTGCGGCAGGCCGATGAGGACGGACTGCCCGTCCTGGCTTGCGGTGGCCACGATCGTGTCGGCGACCTCGGCGGGGCCGGCGCGGAAGCGGACGATATCGGTGACCAGGATCCGGCCGGTGGCAAGGCGGGCCAGTTTGATGCCCACCGTCCAGTCGGGATCGCGGCCTTCGCCGGGGAGGGTGGCGGCGAGGTCCCAGGCGCGCACCTCGCGGGTGCCGGAGGGGAGCGGTTCGGGCTCGATGACCGGGATTCGGGCTGTGACGAAAAGCGCGTTGCTGTCAGGGCCGGGGTTCTGCTGGTAGAGGGCCTGCCAGACACGCTGGCCCACGGATCTTCGCTTGCGATCGAGGGCTTCCTCGTTTTCCCATTCCGGCCAGAGCGCCTCTCCCGGGGTTCGCCCCATTGGATCGGCCGGTTCAGCCAGGGCGGGCAGCTTGAGCTGGTTCCAACTAGGGTCGGCGTTGATGAGGCGGCCGCCGAGGTCGTCCTCGTGCCATCTGGTCATGATCAGCACGATGCGGCCGCCGGGCTTGAGCCGGGTGGCCAGATCAGAACGGTACCAGTTCCAGAGCGCGTCACGGGCGCCGGGGCTGTCGGCCTCGGCGTGGGACTTGATCGGGTCGTCGATCAGGACCAGGTCGGCCCTTCGGCCGGTGATGGGGCCGCGGACACCGGAGGCGAAGTAGTCACCGCGCTCGGTGGTGCGCCACCTGGCGGTGGCACGGTCGGATCGCACCACACCGTAGCCCAGGGTTTCAGTATGGTCTGTGACGAGGGCGCGCACCTGGCGGGCGAAGTGTTCGGCAAGGTCTGCCGTGTGGCAGGCGGTGATGACCGAGCTTGCCGGGTGCTGGGTGAACCACCATGCGGGGAAGAGAACGGAGGCGTAGGTGGACTTCGCGTGACCTGGCGGGAGCAGCAGCATCAGCCGGTCGATCTCGCCTCGGGCGAGGCGTTCGAGTTGGCCGAGGATCAGACGGTGGACCCGGGCGGGGGATTGGCCGAGCGGCTCAAGGGCGTGTTCGGCCCATGCGATCAGCGACAGCGGAGCGGCTGCCGGCAGGATTTCCTGCGACAATGCTTCGGTCTCCCTTGTGCGAGGGCGAACGGGAATGATCGCTTTGGGAGGGTGATCGGGGGCTTCGACCCTGGATTTGCCGGGAAGAAGGAGTGGAAGGCAGCGTCGATGCCTTGCCGATCATAGGGAAAACCTTAACAGAACTTGGGGCGGATGGGAAGGAAAAAATTCCATCGTGGGCGTTTTTTCCTTTTTGGACGCATGAGACGCTCATCCCATGGGAAAAATGAAATATGGCGTGATCGTGGCAAAGGCTGCAGCGTTGGTGATGTTGCAGTGCCGATGGATAAGGAAAACAGTTGGTTGTGAGACACTATGCTGTCGGCCGGGTCAAACATCGACAGTCACGTCGCGGTTCGACGGCAACATTGCCGGCCCGGGGTCTGGCCAAAGGGGGTTGATCTCGATCGCGTGTGTTGGCTGTATGTGGTCACGAAGCCAACTCGTGCTGTTGGCCTGTCTCCACGTTGTGGGATCAGGCTAGCTTGGATTGTTGTTGTTGCACTCGGCAGGCGCCGTTGTGCGGCGATCCTTGTGTGTGGACCTTCAGTGTGACGCCGATCGGCCTGTGGGCCGGCGTCCACGAATCGGAATGGAGCTTGAATGATCGCACGTGCCAGAAGGGCATTCCCGGGCATGGTGGTGTCTCTGATGCTGACCGCGCCGCTGCTGGCCCATCCTGCTGCTGCCCAGACAGTGACGGAGACCGGTCGAACCAACAAGACCGTGGCGGTGAAGCCAAACACCGTGCGCAAGAGTGCCAAAGCGGCCACACCGAAAGCGGCGACGGTGTCTAAGAATTCAGCCGCGAAGCCTGCTGGGGCTGTGAGGTCCGCTTCGACGGATGGGCAAACGTCGGGGGCTGCTCACCCGGCACCGGCCCGCAGCGTGGCACGGGCGCGGGTCGTGCCGGCGACGTCATTGGGCGTGTCTCGGCCGATTCATCGGACAGCGAGCCATGGCGCGGCGCTGATCGATGACGGGACGATGTGGCGAGAACGCGGCAGTCTTGCGACGTGGCAACAGACCGGGGTTGCATCCTGGTACGGTGGCACTCGGTGGCAAGGTCATCGGACCTCTTCGGGTGCCAGGTACGACCAGGGGCAGTTGACGGCGGCCCACGCGACGTTGCCGCTCGGCACACGGGTGCGGGTGACGCTTCATGATAACAGTGCAAGGTCGGTGATCGTGCTGATCAACGATCGGCCGGGGACCCGAACCCGGATCATTGACCTGTCGAGAGAGGCTGCAGCACAGCTGGGGATTCTGGACCGGGGTGTTGCAATGGTGACGCTGACGCCGCTTTAGCGGGGCAAGGCCAGTGCCTGATCCGAGATGACAGCAGGGCCAGGGCTTTCGCCTTGGCCCTGTTTTGTTTCAGCCACCCGTCAGTGCCACCACGACCAGTGCCGCGATGGAGGCGATGGCGACGGCAGCGCTCAGACGGTAGGCGGCTTCGAACATGGCATTCATGGTGTCTGCTCCTGTGGACATAACGCTGCGACAGGCTGTGCAGCTGATATGCCATCAGCAACTGATTGATTTTCCATGAACGGCGAATGAGGCAGTGGCTTGGCTTGCAGATTGCGAGGCGTCACGCGAGTTTATTGGCGGGAGATCGCTGGTTGACCGCGGTGACCAGCAGGTCGATTCCCTGCGCATGCCAGCGCTGAACCGCCTTGTGGTCTGCGCCCAACAGCACGCCCAGACGGCGCCATGGAAACAGATGGCGGCCGGTGATCGGGCTGACCAGGGCCCGGCTGCCGACGATGCGGCGTAACACGTAGCGGTCGGCCGGGATCAGGGGGATCCAGTCAAGCGCCTCGTCCATGCGAGTGATGTCGGCGCTTGATGGGATGGCCGGGCGGAGCCGGGCATCGACCTTCGACCATCCGTAGGACTCTGCTGCTGCTTGCACGATATCGTGCCGGCTGGTGCGCAGCCTGGTGGAGAAGCCGGAGTGCGGCAGAGCCAGGAGAGTGCGTCCGGCCTCTTCCAGGCGATACACTATATACTCTTCGTCAATCCGGTGTGCTGTCGGCGTGACGGGCGTGCCCCCCTGCGGCATTGCCGACATGGGGTTGAACTGGCGCTTGGCTGAGGTTGGGGTGATCATGATGCGGTCCTGTTGAGGGTCAGTCGGGTTGAGGGACGGTCGAGGTGGGGTGGCTGGTCTGTGCGGCGGACCGAACGCAGATGTTGGTCGATCGATTGCGCGAGGAGTTCTTCGATATCGGCGGCACCCAGCGCCGAACGCGAAGTCAGAACGGCCACCTGTCGCAGTCTGCTGCGTGACCGTGTCTCCTTCAGGATTTCGGTCACGGCGGCACGGACCGCTTGAGCGGCCGCTGCACGCGACGAGGCTTGTGCCGGGACGACATCCGCCTGCCTCACAGCAGGCCAGCCGGTCTGGCGAGGTGGGGTGACGGGCCCTGACGCCGAGATGAAGGCGGCAAGCGCCTCAGCCCGACCAACCAGGCCGCAGGCTGTCAGAGCGGCAAGGACCGGGGTTGCCTGGTGCGGTGGCAGTGGAAGGATGGGCCATCGCGTCACGCACCGGCCCCCTTTGCTTGAAGCGGGTTGGCCGGGATCACATAGGGTGCGCCCTCCAGACATGTACCGTTGGTGAGGAGTCCCCAGGTGGCGGGGTGGCCGGCGGGCAGCGGGTCGCGTTCTTGATCTTGGATGACAGCGCTGGACTGGACCGATCGCATCGTGGTCTCCTGTTAGTTTTGGTTTCCTACAGCGAGCTTATTGTTAATTTTTTTAACTTTTTTGTCAAGCGACTTGTCAGCGAGCTTCGGCTCAGCGTTAGATTTTTTCACGTTATGTTTTGGATCATGGTTCAGGAGGGTGTCTGATGGACTTAGAGGCGGTAGGGCGGCGGATTCGCACCGAGCGTGAGCGATGTGGTTTGACCCAGGCAGATCTGGCGATACGGGTTGGCGTTTCACGAAGTGCCGTGGCGCAATGGGAGACCGGTCGGTCAGGTCAAGTTGGCGGAAATCTCGCTCGGGTTGCGGACGCGCTGCAGGTCAGCATCGGGCATCTCCTGCTGGGGGAAGTCGGATCGCCGTCCACACGTGAACATGGCGCCGATCTTACCGGAAACGAGCGAGCCCTGGTCGGGCTGTATCGGGCGTGTCGTCCAGAGGATCAGGGCCTGTTGCTGCAATTTGCACACCGCCTTGTATCGACGGACCAGAAAAAAATAAAAAGTGACACTGATTGATAATATAATGTTATTTTTATGTCATACAAAGTAAAAAAAGCAAGTTAACATCAATCTATTCTTCGTCCTCAAGACCTTCGCAGCTGCAAGAAAAATTGCTTTATCCAGTTTTTCTGACTGGCACGACAAACAGAACGGGATTCAATAGTGCGCCGCAGCAGGGGAACAAATGGCCTCTGCCGATCGGACGGAATCGTCTCGCACGTGCGAAGCGTTGATTCGGGCGCATACAGAAGTAAGCGTTAACGCCAGCATCGCCCTGGGCTCGACCAAAACGGCTATCACACAACGCGTGATCGACCGCGACGGGGCGGCCAGATTTCCATCAACGTCCGATTAAAAAGAGAGCAAACGCCCGTCTCACAACAATGTGGCGAATGGGTGGCGCTGACGCTTTTTTGAGCCGCGCGAGACATTTGCGGGCGGCTGGCCCGGGTCCCGTCGTCCGGTGGTTAATTGTGGCGGGGGCATCCGATTTTCGCATTTTTGTCACCTATTACCTCGCCTTTACCCTTGCCCTTCGTTCGGTCGGTGTCCTAAAAGTCGTTAACGACACTTCACGCAGCAACTTAGGAATTTAATCGATGGCAACCGTAACCGGCTCAACGAGTGGCGTAACGCAGATCCCGCAGAACTCCTCGGGCAACGGGGCAACTGCTCAGACCCTGCTGAACACGATCAGCAGCATCAACGGCGGCAGCCAGTTCAGCGGCACGTCGCTGAGCCTGGCGTCGCTCTCGACCACCACGACCCCGATCGTGGTCGGCATCGGTGGCACGACCCCGACGAACGCTGGCACTGTTACCGGCACGCTGACCTCGAACGTGGTCGCCGTTGTCGTGAACAACACCGGCACGACCACGCTGACCAACGTGGCCGGCACCGGCAACCAGGTGGTTGTTGCCGGTAACGGCGGCCTGACGTTCAACGATGTGGGCGCTGGCACGACGGTTGACGTCGGCGGTGGCACCAACGTCGACAACATGTCGGGCTTCGGCGACACGTTCACCGGTGACGGCTCCAACACGATCACGCTGAGCGGCGCTTCGCGCGGCGCTGCTGACTCCATTGTCGGCACGACCGCTTCGACCGACACCATCACCGGTGCGGCCGGCTCGACCGTCGGCGTCGTCTACACCGACGGCGGCGTTGGCTCGAAGGCGCTGATCAACCCGACTGCCGGCAACGTGACGATCGTCGGCAACGGCGGCGTTGAGTCGGTCTACGGCGGTAACGGCAATGCCTTCTCTGGTTCGCTGACGGTCACCGGCGGCAACGGCTTCTTTGTTGGCGGCACTGCCGGCGCCAACTTCATTGCTTCGGGCACGGCTGGCGGTTCGACACTGATCGGTGGCGGCGCTAACGACATCCTGACCGGCAATGGCAGCGGCGACTTCCTGCTCGCTTCCAACGCGAGCGGCGCTGAGACGCTGAGCGGTGCTGGTGGAAACGACACGCTGCGCGCGTCGCTGACGCCGACGGCCGGCGTTGACCTGATGTATGGCTCGAGCAAGGGCAGCACCGAGTTCGACCTGGGTGCCTCGACGGTTGCCGGCACGGCCACCACGGGCATCATCTTCAAGGGCGACTATGTGTCGATGCATCTCGCCCCGACCGGTGTTTCGCTGGGCACCGTTTCCAACACGGTCGTTGTCAGCGGCTCCACGGCCGAGTTCGGCACTGTCCTGGACTTCATCTCTGGCACGGACAAGGTGCTGGTGGCTGCTGGCCAGGGCGCCGTGACCCTGATCTATCATCCGAATGGCGCTGGCCAGACGGTTCTGGCGACCGCTTCGGGCACCACCGTTGCGTTCCTGAGCAAGATCAGCGCTTCGGACGTCACTGCCGCCGGTGGCGGTGTGGTCAGCACGGTCACGCTGGCCAACTAAGTTTCCGCTTCGACTTCATGAGAACCCCGCCAGGGCAACCTGGCGGGGTTTTCTTGTTTGATCGCCACCTCTCGAAATGCAGTCTCTTGACCGCATAAAAAAACCCCCGGCCGAACCCGGCCGGGGGAGGCGATCAACGTTGACGCGGTCGGCGAACCGGCGGCAGGGTCAGGTCTAGAGAACCATGTGCCAATCGGTGATCCCAACGGTGAGAAGCTGCTCGGATGAACGCGGCGGGAGAATCAGCAGCGCGTCACCGTCAGTCCAGCGCCAGGTCATTCCCTCTCCGCTTTCTGCGCTATGGAAGCCCCTGACCAGAGCCGGGCTCTCCAGCGGAATGGCCTGATCATCCATGGCGAGATGAAAGATCGCCACGCCAAGATGTCGCGGGTCGCCCTCTGGCTGCACACAATTGCTGGACAGGCGAATCGTGGTGGTGCGGGGTGGCACAGCAAATCGCCAGGTCGACAGACTTCCTTCCTGGGAGGCGCTATGGGGGGGAAGCTCACGCAGACCCGCGAAGGCTCGAACCGGTGCTTCAACCTGCGGGGGAGCGGCGGCGGGAGCAGGCTCGATCACAACGGCTTCCGGCGCCGCGGCCGCCACGGGCTCCGGCAGATCCAGAGGGCCGGTCTCCAGGCGCAGCGCTTCGGCGACCACAGCATCGGCGCCTTCGATTGTCAGCGCCAGCCAATGCGCCGGCGTCTCTGAGGGCATCGCGCTTGGCAGCGCCTGTGCAGTCATGGGAGGGATGCCCATCGGAAATGCGATGCTGAGACGCTGATGGGCCGACACAACGACGGTGCGCGACGGCACGCCGGGCGACAGGCAGCCATCGGCGAAGGAGACGCACGATTCCGGCGGATGGCACGGAGCGAGCTGCGCGATCGCGCGATAGCCCGGACGGCCGTTGGCGATGACGAGCACCTCATCGGTGGGAAGCAACGCGTCCGCACGACGTTGCACTGGGCCGGAGACCGAATCCATCACCTGGAGAATGATATCGGCGGGCATGATTGTCGTGAAGGGAGCGACCTGGGTCATGTGTGTCCTGCGTGTTGGCTTGAAGTCATCGCCGAGGCGCGGCAATACAGCCTGATTTAGCCGGTCAGGCGAAATCGGGAAGCGAAATTTTCTCCTTGTTACCCGATTGTCCGCATATGGCGTGCCGAAATCCCGGCCTCTGTTGCCGTGGATCGGATGGCGCGCCTATGAAGACCTGCAAACCTTCGTATACACCACTTGAGGACAGGGCTGATCTGCAGCGACCCGGGATGGCGTGACCTCTCGTGGCGTGTGGAAGTTGGATGCTGTTTATTCCGGAGATACCCATGCTGGCTCATGTTCTGGCACCCGCGTTGATGCGGCGTGGCATCCACTACGGATGGATCATGGTGGCTCTCACCTTTCTGACGATGCTCTCCACCGCGGCGGTGATGGGACTGCCTGGCGTGTTGATCGGACCGCTGCAGGCTGAGTTCGGATGGAAGATCGGCGACATCTCTCAGCCTCTGGCGTTGCGCCTGGTCCTGTTCGGGCTCGTGGCGCCATTCGCCGCGGCCTTGATCGCGCGATTCGGTATTCTTCGCGTGGTCGGTGCGGGGCTGGCTATGATCGTGGCCGGGGTGGCGCTTGCGACCGGGATGGACAGTCTCTGGCAGCTCTGGCTGAGCTGGGGAATCCTCGTGGGGCTGGGGACCGGGATGACGGCGATGGTGCTAGGGGCAACTGTTGCCAGCCGATGGTTCACGCAACGTCGCGGATTGGTGATGGGGCTGCTGACGGCGAGCAACGCCACGGGACAGCTGCTGTTTCTGCCGATGGACGCCTGGTTGGTGGAGCATGCGGGATGGCGGCTTGCTGTGCTGCCGCCGCTGTTGGCGTGCGCTGTGGCCTGGCTCCTGATGGTGATGCTGGGCCGTGATCATCCGGCACAGGTTGGGCTGCCACCTTATGGGGAAAAGGTGGTGCTGCCGGTCACGACCGGACAGAGCGGCAATCCGTTCACGGCCAGCCTGACGGCGCTGCGTGATGCGTCACAGGATCGTACCTTCTGGGTGCTGTTCGGAACATTCTTTGTCTGTGGGCTGTCGACCAACGGGCTGGTTCAGAGCCATTTCATCCCTTTCTGCGTGGATTACGGCATGGATCCGCTGGTGGGCGCGAGCGTGCTGGCGATGATGGGAATGTTCGACTTTGTGGGAACGATCGTGTCGGGATGGCTTTCGGATCGGTATGACATCCGCAAGCTGCTGTTCGTTTATTACGGTCTGCGTGGGCTCAGTCTGATCGTCCTGCCCTATTCCAGCTTTTCGTTCCTGGGCCTCAGCGTCTTCGCCATGTTCTATGGGCTGGACTGGGTGGCCACCGTGCCGCCGACCGTCAAGCTTGCTGCGGCGAATTTCGGTCGGGAACGGGCGGCTTTGGTTTTCGGATGGGTGTTCACAGCCCACCAGCTTGGCGCCGCGGTGGCAGCGGCTGGGGCTGGCATGGTTCGGGATGGTACCGGTACCTATCTGCCGGCCTTTCTGGCTGCCGGCGTTGCCTGTCTGCTTGCTTCGGTTGCTGCGTTGTCACCCCGCAAGCCTGCCCTCGCCTGAGGTTCCGTGAGCGGACGAGGTGTCAAATTGTCATACGGCGCACGACTCGAGGCGGACGATTGGGGGTGCCAGCGCCCGGTGTCTCTGCCATCAGAGGCTCGATGCCACAGGCGAGAACCCTGTTAGGCGGCAGGGATGGAACCTCTGGCTGCAATCGATCAAACCGGCGATGGACGGGCGGGGCGCAACAAACGGGGCTTTGCCGTTGCGGCAGCTGTACTGGGGTTTGTGACCTGTGTTGCCGTGGCCGGCGGTGTCTGGCTCCGGCCGCGTCTTCTTGTGGCAGGCGAGGCGGCGGGACCGGACGGCATGCGCGTGGTCGATCTCCCGTCGCTGGTGGTGGCGATGTGCGCCGGTGTGGTTGCAGCCGGTGTGATCGTGCTTGGTCTGCGCCGCCGCGACAGGAAGGTGATCGCGGCGCTTGATGCGCGGCTCCGGGCCGAGGCTGCGGCACGCGCAGCGTTGGATCGGCTTACCCAGGGTTCGCCGGCCCTGCTGTATCTTGGCCGGGTCGATCCGGACGGGACGTATCACCGGCTGTTCGCCACGCGCAACGCCGAGACCGTGACGGGTTGGCCGGAGTCGACCATGGAGAACCCGGATCTTGTCTGGTCGCACGTGCTGCCGGCCGATGCGGATATCCGCAATACCAACTTTTCCCGTGCCATGCGCCTCGGCCACAGCACGGTGGAGTTTCGTTATCGGCGCCCTGACGACAGCGTGATCTGGTTACGCAACGAGGTCGTCTGCATCGGCCGGGACGAGACCGGCACTGTCGAGGTGGCGGGTGTGGTCACCAATGTGACGCGCGAGCATGAGCTGGCGGCGATGGCGGATATCCAGAGCCGGATGGCGACCTTGGGCGAACTGGCGACGGGACTGGCCCATGAGCTGACGCAGCCCGTGACCGTCATCGGAATGGCGGCGGAGATGGCGATGGAGATGGCGCGCAACATTGGGGCGCCGGAGGCGCTGCGCCGGCAGATCAGCTCAGTTCAGACCCAGTCCGCGCGGGCGAGCGAGATCATCAGCCATCTCCGGCTTTATGGCCATGCCGATGGCGGACGGCTGGGGCCGGTCGACCTGCGGCGCGCGATGGAAGGGGCGATGACGTTGGCGGTGACGCCACTCAATCGCGCGGGGGTGACGGTGCGGGTGGAGATTCCAGACACGATGCCGGCCGTCCGCGCCCGGTCGGTGCAGGTGGAGCAGGTGCTGATCAATCTGCTGCTGAATGCGCGCGACGCGATGGTGGGGCAGCCGGCTGATGATCGGCTGGTTCTGGCTCGCGGCTTCACCGATGAGGATGACCTGGCGGGCGCCGTTTTCCTGGAGATTCGTGACTCTGGGCCGGGTGTTGACCCGGAGACGTTGCCGCGGCTGTTCGATTCGTTCTTCACCACGAAGGCGCCTGGGGAGGGGACCGGGCTTGGACTTTCCATCAGCCGGACGCTGATGCAGGGGTTTGGTGGAGATATCACTGCTGCGTCTGGTGAGGATGGGGCGGTGTTTACTTTGCGGTTTCAGCGGGCATGACGAAGAAAGCAGTTCTTTTTTGAAAAAAAGAACCAAAAAACTTTCGTCCATTTAGCCGGGATCATCCGGAAATTTGCGGACCAAACGAATGAAAGTTTTTTGCTTCTTTTTTACAAAAAAGAAGTGCTTGCTTATGGCTTGAGCGAAACGCCCGTCAGACGAATCAGGCCATCCGGCAGCACCTTATAGCCATCGATCTTGCGGCTGGCGCCCACGATATAGCCTGGCGCGTAGAGGTAGATGATCGGCAGGTCCACCCGCTCCTGGGTCCACATGGCGGCATAGATGTCCCGACGCTTGGCAGGATCGGTCTCGATGCGGGCCTGGTCGAGCAGGGTGTCGACCTTGGGGTTGCTGTAGTTGGTGGTGTTGAGCGGGCCCCCGGTGTGCAGGAAGCTGTAGATGTTGCTGTCGGCATCGAGCAGACCGGACCAGCCGATGAGGAAGGCGCCGTAATGGCCGGCCTGGGAGGCGGCGAGGGCGGAGCCGAAATCCATGTTGGTGACGCGGACGTCGAACCCGGCTTCCTTGGCCATGGACTGAATGACCTCGGAGACCTGCACGCTTTGCGGGTTGTTGGGGATCATGAGGTTGACGACGACGGGGAGCTTCACGCCGGATTCGGCGAGCAGCTTCTTGGCGGCTTCGACATCGCGCGCCGGCGGCTTGATGTTGGGGGCGTTGAGCGGGCTGAGCGGCGAGACGGCCTGGGCGGTGGGGGTGTAGAGGCCGTTGAAGACGACCTGGATCAGGGCTTCGCGATCGATCGACAGCTCGAGGGCGCGGCGGACGCGGGGGTCGCGGCCGATCGGCGTGTCGGCCAGGGGATCGGGACCGATATTGATGCTGATGCCGGAATAGCCGAGCCCGGGGGAGCTCAGCAGCTGAAGTTTCGGGTCCTTCTTGACCGTGTCGGCGTCGGTGGGGACGGTGTCGGCCATGTCTACGGCGCCGGCCTGCAGGTTGGCGAGGCGGACGGAGCTGTCGGTCATCGGGCGATAGATGACGTGGTCGAAATGGATGGCCTTGGCGTTCCAGTAGCCGTCGTAGCGGTCGAGGGTGATGTGGTCCTGGGCCACGCGTTCGGTGAATTTGAAGGGGCCGGCGCAGACGGGGTGGAGACCGAAATCCTTGCCGGCGGCTTCGGCGGCCTTGGGGGAGACGATCATGCCGGCGCGGTCGGTGAAGGTGGCGAGGAAGGGGGAGGAGGGCTGCTTGAGGGTGATCTTCACCGTGCTGTCATCGATCACGTCCAAATGGTCCATGGCGCTCAGTTCGGCGCGGCGGAAGCTGGTGGGGAGCGTTGCGTGGCGGTCGAGCGTGTATTTGACAGCGGCGGCGTTCAGAGGCGTGCCGTCGTGGAAGGTGACGCCTTGGCGGAGCTTGAGGACGACACTCTTCGGGTCGGTCCACTCGTAGCTGCTGACCAGGACGGGGACGAGGTTGAGGTGTTCGTCGAAGTCGAACAGCTTGTCGCAGATCGCGGTCATGACGGCGGTGCCGACGAAGGTGCGGCTGGTGGTGGGGTCGAGCAGATCGGGGTCGTTGTTGAGGCCGAAGCGCAGCGTCTGGGCGCTGGCGTGGGCGGCGATGGCAGCAAAGACGGTGGCGAGCAGGATCTTGCGCATGGTGTTTCCCCGGATGGTGAAACCTGTGACGCAAGACGGGTGCCAGGATCTAGGAGGGGTGGTCGCGCACGTAGAGGGCGGTGATGACGATGCGCAGCCGGACGCGGGCGCCGGGATACGGTTTGGCGGTGAGCAGCAAATGGGCGCTGTCATTGCCTGGAGCGACCACGATCTGGGCAAAGCCTGCGACGGCGGCGAGATTGTCGTAGGGCTGCCAGAACGTGTCGAGCAGGCGGAAGCCCGCGGGGGCTGCCGGGATCTCGACGTTGAGGGTGCTGCCGTCCAGCGCCACGTTGTATTCGTTCTTGCCGGCGGCGCCGAAGCCGCCGGAGAAGATGACGGGGTAGAGCTTCACCACTGAAAGGTCGCCGATGGTGGTGGCGAAGCTGCTGGGTTGCGCCTGGGCTGAGAGGGGGACGCTGATAAGAAAAAGCAAGAAAGCAAGGCGTTCTTTTTTGAAAAAAAGAACCAAAAAACTTTTATTCGTCGGGCCGCGCCTTTCCGGAGAGGCACGGTCCCGACGAATGAAAAGTCTTTTGCTTCTTTTCTTCAGAAAAGAAGTGCTTGCTTGCTTAACCGACAATCTCGGTTCCAGCGAAGAAATAGGCGATCTCGACAGCAGCGTTCTCCGGGCTGTCCGAGCCATGCACAGAGTTGGCCTCGATGCTCTCGGCGAATTCCTTGCGGATGGTGCCCTCGGCGGCGTTGGCCGGGTTGGTGGCGCCCATGATCTCGCGGTTGGCAAGCACGGCGTTCTCGCCTTCGAGCACCTGCACGACGACGGGGCCGGAGGTCATGAAGGTGACGAGGTCGCGGAAGAAGCCGCGCTCGCGGTGCACGCCGTAGAAGGTCTCGGCCTGGGCGGTGGTCATGTGGATGCGCTTCTGCGCGACGATGCGCAGGCCGGCGGCCTCGAACTTGGCGTTGATGGCGCCAGTGAGGTTGCGGCGGGTGGCGTCGGGCTTGAGGATGGAGAAGGTGCGTTCGATGGCCATGTGCTTGGTTTCCTGTGCCTTGCGGTACGCGCGGCTTTAGATGAGTGGCTGCGGTGCAGCAAGCCCTTGGACGTGGGGTCTGTGAGGCGGTAAACCCCAGGGTATGAGCCTCCTGACCCTGACTGACATCACGATCCGCATGGCCGGACGTACCCTTCTCAATCATGCCGAGCTGACGGTCGATCCTGGCCGGCGGATCGGGCTGGTGGGGCGCAACGGCGCGGGCAAGTCGACCCTGTTGAAGGCGATTTCCGGGACCGTCGCCTTGGATGGCGGGGAGATCAGGCTCGCGCAGCGCGCGCGGATGGCACAGGTGAAGCAGGAGGCGCCTTCGGGGCCGCAATCCTTGCTCGATACGGTTCTGGAAGGGGACGAGGAGCGCTCGGCGCTGATGGCGGAGGCAGAGGATCCGACAACGGAGCCGATGCGGCTGGCAGAGGTGCATGACCGGCTGCATGCCATCGGGGCGGATGCAGCGCCGGCGCGGGCAGCCACGATTCTGGCGGGTCTCGGGTTCGATGCCGCGACGCAGCTGCGGCCGGTGGAGGAGTTCTCCGGCGGGTGGCGGATGCGGGTGGCTCTGGCGACAGCGCTGTTCGCCAATCCGGATCTGCTGCTGCTGGATGAGCCGACCAACCATCTGGATCTGGAGGCCACCTTGTGGCTTGAGACGTGGCTGGCGAAGTTTCCGGGGTCTTGCCTGCTGGTGTCGCATGATCGGGGATTGCTGGATCGGTGCGTGGACAGCATCGCGCATCTGGATCAGGGCAAGATCAATGTGACGCCGGGCGGGTATGACGAGTTTGTGCGTATCCGCACCGAGCGGGCGATGCAGATGAAGAGCGCGGCCGAGAAGGTGGCCGATCAGAAGGCGCATCTGCAGGCGTTCGTCGATCGGTTCCGGGCGAAGGCGAGCAAGGCCAAGCAGGCGCAGGCGCGGATCAAGGCGATCGCCAAGCTGCCGCAGATCGAGAGCGTGGTGGAGGATACCGTAACAAGGTTCAACTTTCCGGAGCCGGCGATGATGGCGCCGCCCATCCTGTCGATGGAGCAGGTTTCCTGCGGCTATGACGGGCGGGTGATTCTGAAGGGCGTTTCGATCCGGATCGACATGGAGGATCGGATCGCGCTGCTGGGCGCGAACGGCAACGGCAAGTCGACCTTGGCGAAGCTGATCGCCGGGCGGATGGACGTGATGGGCGGGCAGATGCGGCGAGGGCCGAAGCTGCGGGTGGGGTATTTCGCGCAGCATCAGGAGGAGGAGCTGATCGATCACGAGACGCCGATCGATCATATGCAGCGGGCGTTGCCGGCGGCGACGTTGCAGCAGGTGCGGGCGCAGCTGGCGCGGTTCGGGCTGGATGCGGATCGGGCGAACAATCGGGTGTCCGCCTGTTCGGGCGGCGAGAAGGCGCGGCTGTTGCTGGCGCTGGCGACGCGGGATGCGCCGCAGCTGCTGATTCTCGATGAGCCGACAAACCATCTGGATATCGATGCCAAGGATGCGCTGGTGCGGGCGCTGGGGGCGTTCTCCGGGGCGGTGCTGCTGATCACCCACGATCCGAACCTGGTGGAGCTGGTGGCGGATCAGCTTTGGCTCGTGGCTGATGGCACGGTGAAGCCTTATGACGGAGATATGGATGAGTATCGCGTGTTCCTGGCGGAGCGGGCGCGGATTTCCGGCCGGCCTGCGGGGCGGGGCGATGCCACGGGGATGCAGGGAAACCACAAGAAGAAGCAGGTGGATCTGAAGGCGGTGCTGGCGCCGCTGAAGAAGCAGGCAAAGGCGGCGGAGGCGAAGCTGGCGAAGCTTTCGGAGGAGCGCGCCAAGGTGGAGGCGCTGTTGGCCAATCCGGCACTTTATACGCCGGGGCGGACGGCGGATATGATCACGGCGAAGACGCGGATGTCGGACGTGGCGCGGGAGATCCGGGCGGCGGAGGCGGAGTGGCTGGCGGCGGAGGAGGCTTTGGAGGCGGCGGCGGAGGCGCAGAAGGTTTATTGAT